>DNTA01000163.1 GCA_003500135.1 Cytophagales bacterium
ATATAAGACGTTAGTCAGAATGAAAATGATGTGAAAAACTTTCTTGAATCCATATGCCAGAAAGACCACGATTTGATGTTGGATGTCATCCATCAATTTGAAAAATGTATAACCACACGTTAGATGATGTATTGATTATCCTTTCGATGGAGGAATATTTTGATGTAAAAAGGGTCATCATGTTCGCACAGAAATTGGCGGGCACATTTCATCACTAAAATCAGAAAAGGTTATTGCATATCAGTGCATTTAAAATTAACCATTCAAAGGAAAAGTTGTATTCTATGTCGGCGATTGATGCCCTTTCCACAGTTTTTTTGAAAGGCCGGTTGCTCACAACTATCGATTACAACAGTACTTTTTGTTCATTGTATAGCTTTCAGACTTGTTTCGTTGAAGTGGTATTTGGCCGCGATGATTACAAGCTAAAAGCATTTTCAGCTTTCTAGATCAATGACAAGGCAATGCAGAAATATACTGGTATACATATAGCGTATTTCACCTTTTGGGGTTTTAATGCGATACTCCAGCTCGGCGCTTCCTGAATTTTTAACTTCATCAATAAAAGCTAAAAATGCGGCATGATCTTCTTCAGGTATAATTTTGAAAAGAAATTTCGGATCGCTGTAAAAATGTGATGACTCATATCCGAAAACGGATATAGTCGCCTTGTTAATATAATTCTATTCGTACGTCTCAGCATCGCTTGACCACACGATTTCATTTACGGAAGACAATATGTTATCCATTCTTTGTTTGTATTCTGAAATCTCCTTCAGGTAGTCCATGCGTTCAGTCAAGTCTATGCCAACCCACTGAAATTCCCTGATGGTACCTTCATCATCCTGAATGCCTTTAAATTCCCACTCAACAAAACGCGTTGTACCATTCCATTGGAAGCGGATCAAATCGGCACAAATTTTTCCAGGGTGTTGCAGGCATTGATTCAGCAGGACTTTAAGTTTTTCACGATCATCCGCAAATACCTCGCTGCCAATAGACCGGCCGATAAGTGTAGCCGGATCTACACCGTCTTTTCTACTAAAGGTTTGATTGGCAAACCTGATAATACCTTCCAGGTCTGTTCGAACCAGATAGGTAGACTGGGCCTGCAAAATGGAATCCAGGCGCCTTTCCCTTATTGCGATTTTTTGGTTAAGGTTGGCATTCTTTAACTCCGCTTTATGCTCCTTATCCACATCCCAAATAAGAACAAGGGGTGATTTGCGGTTTTTTACCTCAAAAGGGTGCCCATTAAGCCTTACAAAATGTTTTACGCCATTTTTTTGATGTTTCTGGACAAGAAGCTTATATGAGGATTAACCTCACTTTTTTTTACGGATATTATCAATTTGTTTATGATACTCGGGATCTATCAGATTATAGGCGTTCAGACCATTTAATTTTTCTTTCGAATATCCATAAAATTCCTGAGCGGCTTATTTGATTCAATTACTTCCTGGTTGTCCGTATCATAAATAATCATTGGGGTGGGATTATCAAAAAGCAGTCTGAGAAACTCGTCTACTACTTCAAGTTCTTTTTCAATAAACTTGAGGATAGGTATGTAGAGCAACAAAGCTGTGGTGAAAATGAAGGGCCAGCCTTTCATCATTTGCAGGTCAATGACGGTCCGGACCTCACTATTTCCCAGGAGATTTAGAAAATAATCACTGGTCGTGATCCAAATACAGCCGACAATAAAATATATGAGGGCAATTTTTTTTGCCATTAATGGCCTCCTGGTCAGGTTTTAATTAGAGAATATTCTTTAAATCAATGTGCATAGTAAACATGAAAAAACCGGAAATCTTTTTTATTCGATCATTCTATGCATTTATTCTTCAAAACGGATGTATTTATCTGTCATTTATTTCCGCTATGGTTTGAGACCGCACTACACGTAAATCAATCCCTCATCTGCGGTGCCATAGGACTCCGTAAGGCCCTTAGAATAACGATAAACCCCAGATAGCGCCAGCAGGGCATCTGTCTGGTGCCACGAGTCTAAAGGAGTCTTTAACGACCAATTATGAAACAGGTTGACCTGGTCGCAAATATATTTGATGTGTTTCTTGTCTTTTTTATAACGTAGGTTGGATTTGTCGAAGCGTTGTGCCAGGTGTCCGGGGTAAGTTTCAATCACATTTATCCCTTTTCTTTTCCACAAGCGGTTGAGTTTTATCGCTCTGGCAGTTAGTCCCCCCAAAAACATTGGGGACATAGCTTTTAAGGTGCGATCACACTTTCTGTAGAAATAATCCCCTTCCACTGATTGGTCGCTGTAAATCTTTGGTAAGCTCAAAGGAGCGTCGATGGCTATTATCGAAGGTTGGTATTGCTCCACTTTATCCATTAGCCACCGGTCGGCATCATCCTTTTTAGAACACTGCTCCACTATGACTACCTCATTTTCGAGGATAGCTAGTGCGGTGGTCCCTGCCTTTTTTGCACCAAAATCAATTCCTGCCAATCGCATTTTACCACTTATTTTATTTTCGTGTTCACACTTTATAAAAATCCCTATTTTTGGGGCCCGCTTTTATTCAACCACAAAAACTCAACTTGGTTATGGCATCTGTATTATACGATCAAATCCCTTCACTTGACCTGAATGATTTTAAAAGTGGAGACAATGACAGGAAGCAAAAATTTGTACGGGCATTGGGCGAAGTATATCAGAATATTGGCTTTGTGGCCATTGCAAATCACGGCCTTACCGAATCGCTTACCAACAATCTTTACCAGAACATTCAGGAGTTTTTTCAACTGAATGACGAGACCAAAGCCCAATATGAAATTCCTGAAATGCATGGCCAGCGAGGGTATGTGGGCAAAAACAAGGAACACGCCAAAGGACGAAATGTGGGGGATTTGAAGGAGTTTTACCATGTAGGCCAGCCACTGCCTCAAAAAGAACTGGAGGCAGAAGGTAAACCCGCTAATGTATGGCCCAAAGAGGTGCCGGAAATGGAACAATACTGTAGTGAAGCCTATTCGGTTCTCGAAGAAACCGGCAAAACCATGCTTCAGGCCATTGCCATTCACCTTGGATTGGAAGCGCATTATTTTGAACCCCGGGTGCGAAACGGCAACTCAATCCTAAGGGCGATACATTACTTTCCCATTGAAGATCCTTCAGCCATACCGGAAGGAGCTGTACGTGCTGCTGAGCATGGTGATATCAATCTGATAACGCTTTTGATGGGTGCAAGCGCCGAAGGTCTTGAAGTATTGAGAAGGGACGGCAAATGGATTCCTATAACTGCATTACCGGATCAAATAATAGTGAATGTGGGTGATATGCTCGACCGGCTGACGAATGGAAAGCTGAAATCGACCATCCACAGGGTGGTAAACCCTCCTTTCGAGAAAATGGGTACTTCAAGGTACTCCATTCCATTTTTCATGCATCCGCGAAATGAAATGGACCTTACCTGTCTGGATAGCTGCGTGGATGGGAAAAATCCAAAGCAGTACAACGACATGACGGCAGGAGAGTTTCTGGATGAGCGTTTGCGCGAAATAGGCCTGAAGGCTTAATCTATGGATTGGCTCAAAAAAATCCGCCGTATACAGGCATTGGCACAAACGGGGCTGCACTATGCCACCGATACTTTTGATTTAGGGCGTTATGAGGAACTGAGACAGATTAGTATACAATTGGCTGCCGATCTGGCGAATGCTGAGCCTGAAAAAGTAAAGGGCCAGTTTGCTTCAGGGAAGGGTTTTGAAACCCCAAAGGTAGATATCCGGTTCGTCGTAATAAAGGATGGGCGAATTCTGATAGTGCATGAAAAAATGGATAACAGGTGGTCGCTTCCCGGGGGCTTTGCCGATGTGAATTTATCTGCTGCAACCGTTGCGGAAAAAGAAGTATGGGAGGAAGCAGGGTTAGAGGTTAAAGCCAAAAAGCTTTTGGCCCTGCTCGATGCCAATCAGCATGATTTTCCGCCATTGGAAAACCATTTTTACAAAGCAATCTTTTTATGTGAGATTTCTTCGGGAGAATTGTCATCAGGTGTTGAAACCTACGATGCAAGATTTTTCCCCTGGGATGACCTTCCACCTCTTTCGGAGAAGCGAAATTCAGCAACACTTATGAAAATGATCAGGGAATGGAGTGAAAACGGGTTTGGTGAAACCTATTTTGATTGATATGCACAATGCAATCCCATTCTACTTAACATAAACATCAGAACTTTCATATTAAAAAAAAGCAATCATAAAAAAAGGCTCCATTCAGGAGCCTTCAATTAACCAAAAACCATGAAAACCTCATGAAAGTTTGTTTTCAAATGTCTTAACAACAGGTCCTCCCTGGACCTGCCAGCCTTTAAAGCCGCCACCCAGGTTGTATAACTTATCAAATCCCTTGTTCATTAATATCGTAGCAGCCACATATCCTCTTAAACCTCGCGCACAGTACACGATAGTCGGTTTATTCGGATCAAGCTCTTCTAATCCTTCTCTCAGGGTGTCAAGGGGAATATTGATGGCATTATTGATCTGTCCTTCGTTTTCGAGCTCTTTCGGATTTCTAACATCAATCAGTTGATAATCCTCGGCCCTGTGTTCGCGCATGTAGGTTTCAAGACCATCTACGCTGAATTCGCGCAACAACAATTTCTTTCTATTATCT
>DNTA01000130.1 GCA_003500135.1 Cytophagales bacterium
AGTAAATGCCTAAGTCAGAAAAAGAAAAAGGGGCACGAAGCCCCTTAAAACCCTATTTAACCTCTTATAGAACTTATGTAATGCTATATAGAAAAGTCTACTTCTTAGTACGCACCTTTACAGGCAGAGGTTGCATTCTTTTGCAATCGTTACCATTTATTAACTTTTGCATGATAACGTCTACCTTGTTTTCAATGGCATCCATCTTTTCAATCAATCTTTTAAAGGTGTTTATTTTCATAATTCTGTTAGTTTACTTTTACTATTTACCTCTTTTTTAATTAAAATGTTTCTTTTTTGGATCAACAGTTTCAATTTATCTACTAACAGGCACTTTGGCCAGATAAAATTTCGTGTAAATGGTTAATTATGAATCATACTTTTCCATCTTATCCTCGATGTGCATATCTTCTTTGCCTGCATGCAACTTAATGTTTATCAATACTTCGTCAGCACCGGCAGTTAAAACGGTTTGCTGAAGCGTATCGATTAATTCGAAAATTTTATCCTGTGGGCCTTCTACTACGGTTTCAAAAGGACAAACCTGATAACGAAGGCCCGAATCTGCTATTTTCTCAATGGCTTTGTCGATAATGCCATACATTTCTTTCGGTGCTGATTTCGGAATAACCTGTAAGGCGGCATTTACTTGCTTTTTCATATAATTCCCATTTAATAAAAAACCGCTTGCCACCACTGTAGCAAACGGTTCTTGTTTAATTCATCTTGCTACTGAAGTTCGAACGTTTCCTCATCGGGGACAACCGTTACTTCAGAGATATTTAATTGGTACTCTTTCACTTTTTCATCTTCTGCCAATATTTCCGGTGACAGTATTTCCTTCAGGGCATTTGAATAGCTCATTGGCGAAGGCATATTGCTTTTTAAGCTTTCTGCCAATGGTTCAGCCTCACTGTCATCGGTTATGATGGTAATGTACATGTTGTTAACCTGCAAATATTTCTTAATGGCAGCATTTACATCGTCAACCGTTAGCTGTGCCAGTAGGGCATCCATTTCCCTGATGTAATTCTCCCGACCATAAAATTTAGAATCCATAAGGAAACCAAGCTCTTTGGCAGGGGTTTGTACATACAGCTTTATATAGCTTCGCAAAAACTGGCGGGTCACCTCGAAATCTTCCTGCGACATACCGTTTTGTATCAGCTTGTCGATTTGTGATAGCGCCATGCGCAATGCAAAGTGCGCATGCCCTACATTGATGCCTTCCAGCTCCGGATATTGGTCAACCAATTGATCTTTGATCTGTACCGGACGGATCCAAAGGGAAAAATAATTACTATGCCGTGGTGTACCGGTGAGTGGTAGCTGGAACCAACCTCCTTTTTCATACCACTCAATATAGGTATAGTCGCCATAGTTCATCGATCTTTGTTCACGGATCTTCTGATACAATTGTCCATATGACTTGCGATGCTCCCCTATGTAACTGTTGGCCACCATCAGGGCTGCAAACTCGTCGCTGGCACGTGTGATATCCAATGGATAGCCGCCATAAATAGCCGAACCCAGCGCATTTTCTTTGGAAACAATCTCTACCTCAATACCATCGGGCATGTCGGCTGTGGCGGGTTCAGGAATTTCCGGGGTCACATCAGGTAATTGTTCCAGGTCTGCCACTACCTTATTCAAAAAGTCGGGACTGTAGTTGCCGGCAATACCCAGTGATACATTGTTCCTGGTGAAATAGTTCTTAAAATGTTCTTTCACATCTTCCAGCGTAATAGCTGATACACCTTCTGTATTTCCGGCTGTCATGTGCTGATAATTGGTCCCGCGAAAAAGCAGGTCCTCCAGCGCCATTTTACTGTATTCTTCGTCAGAAGAGGCGCGGATCAGCTGGTCTACGTAATTGAGTTGATTGGACTTAACACGTTCGAAATCTTCGGTGGTAAAGTTGGGCTCTAACAACAGACCTCGAATGACAGGATAAAACTGATCCAGAAAATCGACGTGCACCTGGTAAGTGAAGGTGGTGATTTCCTTGTCGGTAAATGAATTGCGCTCGATGGCCATGGTATACACCATGTCGTCAATTTCAGACTTGGAAATGTTTTGTGTGCCGATCTCATTAATCAGCTCACTGGTCAGGTAGGTGAGGCCTTCTTTGCCTTTAGGATCGCTGATAGAACCGTTTTCAAAACGGATCTTGATCACCACCTTGTTCAATTCGGGCTTTTGAAGCTCCGTTACGTTGATGGCCAGCGCCTGAGTGATCATTAGGGCCACCATACCTACGGTAGTTAATAGGTTTTTAGTCATCATTGTACACCTCCTTCCTCGCTGGGCGAAATAGTTGCTATGGTTAATTTATCTGCCGTAAAATATTTCTGCGCTGCCGCCTGGATATCTGCCGGCGTTAGCGACTCCATGGTATCGTAGTAGGTGTTCAGCGCGTTCGGATCACCTGAAACCCATATGAAATAGGTCAGTTGTTCTGCTATTTCGGTCGGGTTGTCGATCTCCATGGCGAAGTCGTATTTCAGGTGCGACTTCACCTCTTCCAGCTCTTCTTCCGACACAGGTTCTTCTTTCAGTTTATTGAGTTCTTTTTCCAGCTCGTCTTTCACATACTGCATGTCTTCCTCCGATTTAAAAGACGCCTGAATACTAAATAAATAAGGATCTCTGGTGAAAAAGTAGCTGCTTCCCAAAGAACGAAGCTTCTGTTCCTGTTCTACCAGCTTTTTGTATAAGGGCGCTTTTTTGGAAAAGGCCAGCGAAGAGATCACATTGAGCGCAGCCACATCTTTGTTGGCGGCATCGAAGCCTGGTGTTTTGTAGGCTAGCCTTAAATAAGGAGGGAAGTTGGCACGTTGAACATGGGCAAATCGTGTTTCGGTTTGCTCGGGTTCGGTCGGGATTTCCGGTTTGTACGATCCACGCTCCCATTTGCCAAAGTATTTCTGCGCCAGGTTGTACACCTGATCCGGGTCGGCATCGCCCACCACCAAAATAGTGGCGTATTCAGGCCGATAGAAGCGATCGTAAAAGGTTTGTGAGTAGTCATATTGATTGGGCATGTCTACCACATCTTCCCAGTAGCCCATGGTGGTGTGGCCATAGGTATGCGTAGTAAAGGCTGCCTCCTGTATTTTTTCGTTGATCTGGCTGTAAGGGGAAGCGCTGTTCTTCGTATATTCACCCTTTACAGCGCCAGCTTCCGCCTTAAAGTCTTCAATGCTATATTGAAGGTTCATAAAGCGATCGGCCTCTATTTCAAACATCTTTTCAAGCATTTCGGCATTACCCGTCATGTGGTACACCGTACGGTCGAGCCAGGTATTGGCATTGGCTGCAGCTCCGATCGACTTCAAAATTTCGTTGTATTCCTCTTTGCTGATGTTTTCTGTTCCGCGGAACATCATATGCTCGAAAAAGTGGGCAAATCCGGTTTTACCTTCTTCCACTTCTTCCATAGAACCTACCCGCATGATGATGTAAAATGCGGCAATGCCATCACTCGGATAAGGTACGGTGACCACATTTGCGCCATTTTCCAGCTTTTTCTCAACAATAGGATAGGGTAAAATGCCTTTCGCCTCGCCCGATTTATCTTCGGGAGGCTGGCAGGCCATCACTCCGATGACCAGGCTCAGGGATAATATCCAGGGTTTTATACTCATAACTGTTAAATTTTAGTTTTGCTATCGTTAAAAATATTGGTACCAAAGTTATAGATTTCGTTGAATTCTGAAGCATTCCGGAGGTATTTCACTCATAGATCATCAGGTCATTTGTCATTTACTCTACCAGTTGATCTATTGGAACGCTTAAATCCTTAAAGGCCTGCTGGTCCAGACTATCCATCACATGGATATTGGTGATTTGACGCTGCCCACGGTCGCCGGAAAGCCATAATTCCCCGTATTTATTGTAGTCTTTCCACGGTGTGGTAAAACGGGGCGCAGTATCGGAAGCATTGGAAAAGTAGCTCCACTCCTTTACGCGATAGGTTTCCGGATCAATTTTTACCCAGTATTTATTTTGGGGCGTGTCACCTACATTTTCGAAAGTCAGTTTCAGGGTGGGGCAGGCGGTACTGTCCATGGCCATTTTTTCACCTAAATGCTTCAGGGTCACGCCGCTGTCTTTTTGCTTAAAGGGCATAAACAACCAGTAGGCATCGTTGATCCAGATGCTTTTGGCCGTTTGCAAATACTTTTGCACCGAATCGGGTTGCTCCAGCATTTTACCACCTTTCATCACTTTGCCATCCAGCGAGTCGATTTGTACCAGCGCCACTAGGCTGTCGGAAGGGAAGTCGAGGCGCACCCAGTTGGTGTATTTGTCCCACAGCAAGGTGCGGAAGCCAAAGAAATTCCAGCTCACATAATGCGTGTCGTCCCAGGCTTTTCTGCCGCCCGAAGCCTGCATCACACTGTCGGCCAGCGCTATGGCGATGCTGTCGGAAGCTTCCAGGTTAAAGCCTTCGGCCGGAGGGTTGAACACGCTTTCTT
>DNTA01000279.1 GCA_003500135.1 Cytophagales bacterium
AGGCTGTCGGGGAAGTCGGCCTCGAGCCAAAGGGTATCGCCCAGTTGAAAAGTGTCCTGCTGCGGCCGGATGTCCAGGGGGATTTCAAGGTTGATGTATTGAATGGTGTCCGGTCCTTCCGGGTCGCACCGGAAAGCCAGTATGCCGGCGAGCAGCAGCAGTATGATGGCGTTTCGTTTTTTCATGGCTTTTTGTTTTTAGGGCAAACTGCCTTCTTTTATTACAGAAGACAGTTTGCATTGATTTTACTTACCAACCGTACGATTTCCTTAACGTATTTACCTGATTCAATTGCCGGTTGCCGTTTCCGGCCAGTATATTGGAGGTCAGTTTACTTACCGAAGTAGAGCCGGAAGTAAAGCCTTTGTATATACCGGAAACTGAATATCCGTTTACCGCATCATTGACTGAGGCGATCGTTTCTCCCGTATCCGTCATGTCGTGCAGCATGCCAAAGGGTATCCACCCCTCAGACCCCGTAGAGAACCTGTTAACCGGGGCGGATGTGGTAGGCGTGTGGTTCTCCAGTTGCCGTAGACTTTCAACCCTAATATTAGCTGCAATATTTCCGCTAAACCCAGCGTAATATTCCCTTCTAAACGTGTTGTCCAGGTAATAGGCCCAGGCTTCGCCAACCGCGCAATGGCCAACGCCGCCGGAGTTGTGCGAGCCGTAGCCCCCTTCTTTCACGATATAGGCAATGTAGCTTGCCCAATAATTGTTGCCGGCCTTCCGGTAGTGGACCCCATGTGCCAGTTCATGCAGCATGGTCCTGAAAAACAAATTGAACTCTTCACATCTTTCATTTCGCACATAGTTGTAGGTGATGTCGGGCACTACTTTCTTTACCACCTCTATAGTGGCGGCGCCCCATACGCCGAGCATCAATTGTATTGCTTTTACCACATCGGAAGTGTGGCCTATCCTTCTTAGCATAGGGGCGGAAGCCTTTTTCGTCACCTTTGATGAAAGCCAGACATTGAGGTTGGAAGGTGGTGTGGAAATGCCGAACCTTGAACATAACTGGTTCATTTCGTACACGGCATTTATAGCAACTGCGGCGGTCCAATAGCGGGCGGTATTGCTGTGTGCATCGGCGCTGTATTTAAAGGTGTAGTTAAGGCTTTGCATGGAAGACCTGCTAAAAGTGCCCAAATTTTTCTTTACCGGCCATATGTACTGCCATATTATCAGCTTTCCATTTATACCTCTGATGGTTGCGTTGCCATTTTTGAATTTCACCAGTATGGTGGCTTTTTTTCTAAACCCTTTGCCAATTCTAAATTTGCCGGAAGCATTTGTATAGGTTTTGGACAATTTAAACCATCTGCGCGCTTTTACCCTTGTGTACTTAATGGGAACGTTGCGTCCTATGGAATTGTCTTCGACATAAAGACTTCCCTCAGGATAATACCTTCTGGCTGCAACTGCGGGTTTTTCTTCCAGATCAATTAGTTCGTCTTCATTGCCCGAAAGTATCATGATCTCATTATACAATTCTTTCAAATTTATACCGAGTGACAATAAGAAAACAGTGCCTTCATACAACCGGTTAAACTTTTGTGTTTCTGGTTTTCTGGCCATATGTTCAAGGCAGTTATATTCCATACCATTATCATCGGCACAAAGCGCAGGTTTAAAAGGCTGGGGTTCCCAGTGGTCGGGAATGTCTTCGGGTTTGATATCCGGATCTTCACCATCCCATTCATCGCCGGCATCTTCGTCAAACAAAAATAATTCGTCTAATCGCGAGGCTTGTTTGGCAATAGGTATAACGCCCCCCCTTGGCACTAGGGTGTAGTGATAGGTGATCTGATTGGGGCCTAATATGGGGTCCTGATATGCAGTAAATTCCTCAAGCGGTAAAGGTGAAAGTGTTTCAGGAATATCATAATCCAAAGGGACATCCCAATAATCATAACCTTCTTGCTCCATTTCAATTAATTGATCATGGTTCTGAGGGTTTAACTTATAGTAATAATGTGTAGGTGTAAGCGATACCGAGGCAATACGGCCTCCGTTTGCTTTTCTTTGTAGTAGATTGTTAACAGCTTTTTCCACATTGGATACTGTAAATGCGTTTCCAAACCTTTTTCCAAGCCGGTCTACCTGGTAGTCCGAACCCACAGGCGCTATGTCTTCGTCATATTGACATGAACCTAATAAAAGCCCACATACAATGCCTGTTTGTATTGTTCGTTTCATAACGGTTAGTGTATGAATCTGTGGCTTTGGTTTGAGCGTTTGTCTAGCGTGACTATGATTTCATACATAGTGTTGTGAGCTTTTTATTCTTTCCTTTTGTTCAAGAAATCAAACTTATAGTATGCTCTCAAACTATACATAATGTACTGCTCATTCGGGTTTTCCGGAAAATCCTCAGGAATGTAGAGCGCTTTAATCTCCAGATTGATCACCTTTTTTATTGGTATAGTAACGAAAGCATTGTATGTTTTAAATTCAATATTGTGATATCTTGGCACAGGGTTCACAAACTCATAGCCCTTACCGGCATTTACAAAAGTCAATCCAACTCCAAAATCTATTTTTCTCTTAAATACGAGATTGAAATTGTGATCTACTATGAATTCTTTTACGTATACATTTTCCGATTCTAATCTGCTATAGATGACATCATATCTAAGGTTAGAATAGTACTCAAATCCTATATTTCTTGTTCTGATCTGTAACCCGGGGTTGATACTAAATCCTTGTACATTTTTTTCATAAGAATAAGGTTTTGTAGGGTCAGCCGGTATCACTGCTTTAAAGTTAAAGAAATTCATAGCTGTGCTGCGCCAGGTGATACCAGCTGTTGGGTATATTTTAATCGCTTTTTCCTGTCCTATGGATTCATATGGAAATAGTAAGATGAATACTATCGCCAGTGTGCAGAAAAGATTATGCACGAAGGAGCCGGCCTTGGTCGACTCCTTCTTTTTCATTACTGATACTGTGCGCTCCATTCTATGCATTCTCCACGAATTTTCTAAGGAGCAAAAATACTCAATTTCACCCGTTCAGCCTGCATTACGTTTATATAGTGTTAGCGAGTTTTTTGATTTAATTTAAGGCTATAAAATCTATAACCTATTGAAAAACTTAGAAATTGCCAGCTATTTTTAAAATTGTAACTCTGACCAGAGATTTCTATTTTTTTCGAATACACGGACTGATGTTGATTTTTCGCCCATACAATAAATCGTCTATATTCAGCTGATGCCCCATATATTAAACTGAAAGATACTGGCTTAACCACATTGTCTAAAGAATTCATCACTAAGGCAACTCCAGGATGCCTGCCGTTAAATGAGATCTCGGGCTGATCAATTCGAAAATTAAAACTGGTATTTAAACCACCAAATATTCTTACTTTTAGCTCACCCAACTTCAATAATTCGAATTGTGGCATTATTTCTATTGATAAATTGGTTACTGGTGACAAGGTAACTTTTTTAACCGAACAGAATTGACATTGTTCACTATTATTGTAGACGGTGTTGCTAATGTAAATTGGTCTAATTGTGAATTTGTTATGAAGCGAAACCCTATCTACTATATCTATTTCGTAAAACAAGCCACCGAACATTTCACCTCGATCGCTATCATTAACAACGACTCTTATACTGTCGAAGTCATTTATTCCTTGATACGAATGAAAATATGTGCCAAATTCAAGACCAAACGAATTTTGCGCAGTACCCTCTTTTACAACTACCAAACAGAAAATAATTATAAATAGATTTCTCATGATTTTTCTTTTTAAATGTGAGGCCTACTCATTTAGGCCTCACATTATGTTTGAAATCTACTGTCTCACTTGGAATTTAATTTTACCAGTATTATAGGTATATCCATCTCCATCAGTATTGTCACAATATTCAACCACAGACTCTCCCATGAAATCATCCTGAGACTGAATAGTATTTTTGACGCTAAATGTTTGAGTAGTTTTACTGCCATCGTCATTTTCAAATGTCGCTGAAAAACTGCTATTTAACTCGACTGTGCTACCCCCATCTTTTTCAACCCATGAATAAAGCATCGCACTTCCGTAAATGTCTTTATCCCATGTTACCACCTCTGCATTGCCAAGTCCAAACCATTCAGGATAACACTTAAAAATACCACAATTTTTAAAGTGTTTATCTCTTCCACTAAAAGCCTTAGTAACTTTTACTATCGCACCATTAACTTGACCGAAAAATATTGTCACTTCAATATCTTGGCCCCCATCAAACCATTCATTCACATCCCTGTAATTTTTCATAGTATTGAAAATCATTCTGTGTAACCTGTCCTTGCCAGATTTCCTATCACGGTCACAAGTGATAGTACTACCACCTGTTCCTCCTCCGGGACCACCTGGTGAACGTGGTGGAAAACTTGGTAAACGGGCAATTATGCATTTGTTTATTTCATTATATACACTTGATCTTAGATAGTACCGGTTGAGATCATCGTCAAAGTAGGCTTCTTGCATAATGGGGCATTGATCTATTACAGGGTAATCTTGTGCAGACCTTCCATTAGTAACATTGCTTTCTTTCTTAAAGACCATTAGCCTCTCATTTTCGCTTATCACTATTGTTAACTGATCGGGTTCCTTAGTAGCATCTAATTCGTAGTAGTTACCATCTAAATCATATGCTGGAATAATATGAGATGTTTCATAGTCTGATGGAACAAAAGCAACTAATGGCGTTTCCGATTCTGTTTGCCAGTTCTCTACATTACTATTAGTAAGGTTTGGTATGGCCACTTGTAAAAGTGGGTAGTACGTACTTAAAGAATCTAAAAGTAAACTACTTGTTGTCCTAGAAGCCGAATTGGAATTGGTGCCAGCAATGATGTCACCAAAACTTAAAGAAGATGTCCTTCCATTTTCTGAAACTCGTATTTGATGATTCTTAGTTACTCCAATTAAAAAATTATAGTCTCCATCGAATCGATCTAGTGCTTTTTCCTTTACGAAATTTCTCACTTCTATGCTGGAAAGGTTTTTGGCTAAATTTTGAGCTACCTTAGCCGCTAGGTGGTCTTTGACAACATTAACAATCAAATTTGTTTCTTCTTTTATCTCGTTAATGGGGTTCACATCATCCTTGTTTTCCTGACATGAGGCAATGAAAAGAATTAAGGCCATCATAGGCCATTTCAAGATTTGCACAGTCTTTTTCATATGCATAGTATTTAACTTTTAAGGTTTAGAATTTTAGCCAAACTTTCACGAAGTATGGCTTGGGAACTATTCCCGTAAGCGATCATAAATATCCGCATCTGTTTACTCATCCTGGTTCCTAATTCTTAATGAGAATGTCATTGCCCTTTTTTGGGACTGCTTTGTTTTTTGAACCTTTGTTTTCTGTGAGATGCTTCCATTATATGCTCGCTAACATGTTTGTAATAAAAATGATCAATAGCGGCTAATAGACTCTTACAGTATTCAGCTGAATTACGCGGAAAGATAGATATATTAGATCATAGAGATTCCTTAAATATTTCTTGAAATATTACTTTTGGCCTTTCAAAAAAAATTGACATAATAAAAGGGGTATAAATGATTAAAATTTAAAAAATGAGGTGGTTTTAATTGGCCTCTTTTTTATGAAAACATTCCTTGTTCTGATTGAAATTGAATCCATTTATATTCCAATGGATTGAAATATTACATCGATTGATTGTTTCGATTTAGAAAGCAATGAAAATTGTGTTTTAACCCGCAAAATCCATGACATTTTCCGCCGCCAGGTCCGACGATAAATGTCAGGGTTAACCCTGACATAGGGTTATTGAATATCAATTATTTACCATAATTTATCGTTATTATTCAAAGCAACGTCATGAATATTCGGGTTTAATCGGGCAACTCCAAAATAAAAAATAGAGATTAAAGAAAGGAAGAAGCTGTGATTATTGGGCTACATTGGCGTTGGTATATACCACGCCGTGAAATGGCTCTTTGTGAGGAATTGATTTTTACTTATTCAATTCTATTAAATTTATTTCTTCATAAGTCCATTCGATCACGTTGATGGGGTAGGTATGATTTATCAGCTCTTCTATTTCGCTCGGGCTTTTGGTGGTATTTTGATTAAGCCAGGTCTTTTCGGAGTTTCGTAATTTTTGAATCTCACTATGCACTAAATCCAATATTTCTATGTATCGTCCAAAGCTAATTGCACCATCAACGTTCAAAATAATGGCATAACGGTTATGGTATTTCTTTACCAGTTTATAGATGATATCTCTTAGATCCTTAGTGTTGACCAGTTGATTATTGACCTTAGTGGTTTCAGTATTTATCTCTATTTCTATACGGTTAATCAATTTTATGTCATCAATTCGGTAAAGGTTCGATTTGGGGAGCTTTAACTTATAAGATTCAGGATTAAGGCTTGCCACAGAATCAATAAAATATTTCATCCAGGGGTCATAAGCAGGTAATTGTTGAGGTATTCCACAATATTTAAATATTGGGTTTTGTGCTGAATAGCGTGAATGTTTTCTGCCCGTTGAATACCAGATTCGGTAGTGACCTGCTTTTCTTATTTCGTGCCTTAGTTCCTGGACATGACTCATAATCATACTTCTATCTATATGTAGGTTAAGTAAGATCTGCTCGTGTTCACTAAGCTTTGCATCCAGGTCTACCAGTTCATTAAATACCTCTTTCAAATGGAAAGATTGCCATCGATTATTCACAAAAAGGATGGGTTTTAACTCCACACTATCCAATACCATATAAATATCCTCAGCGATGGCATTTGCAGGTATTTGTTTATGATAACGGCTTACCGGAACTTGAAGATTGTAAAGATTTTCGATTTGATTATCGTGGTAATTCTTATTGACTTTGTTGTAGTCCACAAAGTCTTTAAATGCAAATGAGACGCTGAAAACCATAAATATAAGAAAAGACAAGGACCAAAAAAGTTTCCGTTTGCTGCCCAATAGGCTTACCATTTTTGGATATGGGCTCATAAAAACAACAATTGGTAAAAGAATCAGAAATATGGGAAACTCCTTTTGAAAGTCCAGATCAAACTGTATGGGAAGAATCATATAGAGCAATCCAAGTAAGGCGCCAAGCGTACCAAACCACAACAACAAACTCCATAGATAGAAATTGAGTTCATTGATTGGATGCCTGACCAATCTTTTGTTTTCAAAAGCATACATTGTCAAAACAAATCGCAAGGAAACCAGGAACCCAATAGAGGAAGCTAAAGCTGATAAAAATAGATTACTCAGAAAGACCTCTGTTTCATTTAGCGTAAGAAGTATCTTTCTTCCTGTATCGCCGGAAAAAATTCGAAAGGTCTCTCTGGTAAAGTAAAAAAATGCATATAATATGTAATTGTACAGGGCCCAAAGTAAAATACCCGTAACTATATTTTGAACCGGGATACCGGGCCCGTTGCGTCGATAATTAAATTTTCTAACCAATTTTATGAGCGGAACCTTTTTTTTGATGTGAAATTAAGAGTTTTCGTTAGAAAAACACTAATTTAATCCACCAACCAAACCTAAGCAAAATGAAAACCCTCATAGCCGGCGCTACCGGTGCCACAGGAAGCCTGCTTACCCGGTCATTACTGGAAGCCGGACAGGATGTAAAAGTAATGGTTCGGTCTACAGACAGGCTACCGGAAGCAATACGCAACCACAAAAACCTGGAAATTATTGAAGCTGCAATACTGGATTTACCCAATGAACAACTGGCCGGACACCTGGCAGATTGCCAGGCCGTGGCATCCTGTCTGGGTCATAACCTCACGATGAAAGGTGTATTTGGTCCGCCAAGAAAGCTGGTGACGGATGCCGTGCGAAAACTTGCTGAAGCCATCGGACAAAATAAGGTAACAGCGCCCGTGAAATTGGTATTGATGAATACAGCCGGCAATCGCAACCGCGATCTGAATGAACCTTTATCCTTTGCAGATCAATTAATTATCGGACTCATACGTCTGCTTGTACCGCCGCAATCGGATAATGAGCAGGCTGCTGAAGTGTTGCGAAAGGATGTGGGCCGCAATAATCCAGCTGTTGAATGGGTCGTGATCCGGCCCGATAGCCTGATAGATGAAGAACACGTTACAGAATACACCCTACATGCTTCACCAACCCAGAGCGCCATCACGAATCCCGGTAAGACCAGCCGTATCAACGTAGCGGACTGTATGGCCCGATTGATACTCGATAATGACCTTTGGGAAAAGTGGAAAGGGCAGATGCCGGTGGTGTATAATGTCTCAACCTGAAGGTTTAACCCAAAATTTTCAATTGGTTGAAAATTTTGGGTTTATTAATTACTTAAAAATGCCCTCTCAATGATATAATGTAATTCGTTCCCGGTCCGGAAATACCTGAACTGTATGGACGATATCGTTGATCGGTAATGTTTTCAATGCCGGCGCTGACCGAAAAATTGGCGTTGATTTGGTATATGGCCTTTATGTTTATGGTGTGCCACGATGGCGCATAATTATTACCGCTGGAATCCCGGGCATATACTTCATCTTTTCTTCGTTCCTCCACGGCCAGGTTCCCTGCCTTTTGTGTTCCCTGATAATTCGCATACAATTGCAGATCGAGTTTGTCCATCTGATAGGTCAACCTGGTAGCGCCAAAAAGAGGGGCGGCATGTCGTGATGGGCTGGCGCTTCCATCATCCAGTTCTTCTTCACCCTTTTGGATATTGAGGTCCGACGAAAGGTTAAGCTTATCATTGAACTTGACTTCCATGCCAAATTGCAGCCCGTAAACCGTGGCTTTCGCGGCATTTTGAAGCGCCTGAACTCGGCTCAACACGCCTTCGTATAAGATGCTGTCTTCGCCATGAAACGTATAATCCCTCCTTACAAGGGCATTTCTCAGGATAGTGTAATAAGCCGTGACGTCGAGCTTTAAGAAATCATCAAAAACCTTTGCCAGGCCAATATCAAAATTGTAGGCATATTCGGCTTTTAAATCCGGGTTGGGTATCGTAACTGCCCCGGGTTCCGAATCGAAGACTTTTCCGATATCATCTACATTGGGTGAACGGAATGCGGTACCGGCATAGAGTTTAATGACAAATCGGTCCGTTGGGCGAATGACGCCACCCAGGCTACCGGTCAGGGCGCCATTATTGATATTGGCCTGCGTAAACGGGAAAGGGTAGAAGGTGGTATCAAAATCGGCATCCAGTATAAATCGGTTATAGCGTAACCCTCCCTGCAGGGTCAACTTTTGATTCACCTCGTATTCATCATTGACATACAGTGCGATTGATTGCCATATCGACTGAGGATACCTCGAAGGCCCCGGCAGTTGATTGCCGCTTTCTATGTTCTCAATTAAACCTGATGAATTGACATCATTGGCCACATATTCAAACCCGTAGAACAAAGTGTTTTTCATATCGGTTCTCACGACAAAATCGAGGTTCACCGAGTACGCTTCTACTTTTTCGGTGCGTACCTCGCGTTCCGGATCGTTGAAATTTCGGCTAATACGACTTTCTTCAAATGACTGTTGCGCCAAACGAAGGGTCATTTCATCATACAGTCTGCCGTTACCGGTGTGCCTGGCGCTCAGGTTGTTCATCATCCACATTTGCGGGCCATAAGACCATTCGCCATAGCGTGGCAATTCGTTACGGATGCGGTTATGACGGTCATACCGGCCGTATGGCGAAGTTTCGGAATAATGAAACCCGTACTGTAGGTCCCAACGCTGGCTGGGCTGAAAGCGCACTTTTTGCATAAGGTTTAGCTGGGAATAAGCAGAAGGTATTTGCTTCAGGTTGTCATTTTGCTGTACAATTACATCCATGCTATCCTGCCATTGCACATAATAGGGTTTCACATAATCCAGCGGCCCGTTGCTACCCTGGCGCAGGTGGTCATAATCCCAGGCGCTCACACTACTGACTAATGCCCATTTTTTCCAACCGATATTCACATCAAAGTGGCCCGTTTTCTCTAAGTTGGCGGATGAGAAACGCACATTGGCATTTCCCGTTACCCGGGCTTTCCCTGTAGTGGAAAGCTGAGGTTCCAGGGTCTGAAAGCTCATTACTCCACCAATAGCATCGCTGCCATAAATGACCGATCCCGGGCCGAATAATACCTCCACATTTTGTGTGGCAAATGGGTCGAGGTTAATTACATTTTGAATATTGCCCCCGCGAAATATAGCCGTATTCATTCGTACGCCATCTACCGTGTAGAGCAAACGATTGGTGGCAAAACCCCGGATCATAGGGCTGCCGCCGCCCTGCTGGCTTTTTTGCACAAACACTTTACCGGAAATACCCAAAAGGTCTGCCGCAGTTTGTGGGTTCTGGATAGCGATTTCTTCGGTAGATATTCCAATGATTTTTGATGGTACATCGCTGGTGGACTGCCGCCAACGCGTAGCTGAAACGACTACTTCATCTAAGTTGAGGTTGGACGGCTCGAGCTCTACCCGGAATCCGGGTTGTGACATAGTTTCATAGCTGAAAATAGCCGGTTTATAACCCAGCTTTCTCACTTCAATGGCCTTTGCACCCTTGAAAATAGAAATATTGGCCTCGCCACGCGCATCGGTCGTAACGAATGATTGTTTGTTCTCGCTGTTCAACGTGGCGTATTCTATTGGAAGTAAAGTAGTATTATCCACTACTTTTATCGTTTGCGCATATCCGATAGAATACACCGCTGTAGAGAACAGCAGTATACATAATGATCTCATATCTGTTCACGAATTAATTCTGAGCATACGCATCGGGTATGCTAAAAAGTATGTACCGGGAATACCGGTTAAAAAAATATAAAAACAGGTGAGATCAGCGTTTCGGTGGTGGAATTGCAGGTGCAATAAACCGGTTTAAATATGTCTCGGTATATGGAGTATGTGAAATTGTTTTTTGTGTAAAACTTATTTCGAACAGATCACCGGATTGAGAAATGAATTGTGACTTCAGCAGTTTGACCAGCTGCTCTTTTTGTGATTTTTGCAGGGGTTGGTTTTCTTTTTCCATTGCCAGCATTCGTTCGAGGTCTTTATTCAATTCGGTTTCTTCCTCGTCTTTCCAACACCAGAAGTAAACTGAATCTGCTCTTTCCATTTTTCGTACTACATCGAACATCTCGCCCCGATACTCGAATTCACCTTCATGTTCCCAGTCTAACTCTTTGTCGGCCTGGGATTTGGTGAAAGCAAGCAATTCAAGTTCTGATGGATCAAGGCCGGCGATAATCCTTTCTTTAATTTCATGGCGCAGGCTATATATCTGGATTTGGGTCCATAGGGTTACCATCCACACCGGCGAGGTGAGCAAGAGCAATAGCAATATGGCCCCGATTTTCCTTTTCACGATCTTAAGTCTGCTTAATATTTGGCAAAATTAAGGATTCTTAAGATTACTTTTGCTACCGCTCGTAAAAAGTAATGATTATCGGGCCGGAATCTGTTATTAAAGTGATTTAATTCTCAAACCGATAAAATATGTTCTGGGTGCAGCGGGGCCATATACAAAGTTACTATCCCGGTTTTTGCCACTATCAAAATCATTTTGGTAGGCATTAGTGATGTTCTTAATTCCACCGAATAGTTCCAGCCCTGTGTCTATTCCCGGTAATTCAAAGGTATAGCTGCTTCTAAATCCAAGTTCGGTAAATGGGTCAGATGTTTTGTAAGCATCTTCTGTTTGTTCCGGGGCGCCCGCAAAATGAGTGAGCAACATAGGCCCGGTGTACACTAAATTAATGGCCGTATTGAATTTGCGATCAGGCAAGAAGCTTAAGGTGGCATAGCCATAATGATCTGGTGTCCGCAAGAATTCTTTGCGGGCTTCCAGGCCGTCTATGTTCACGACCGGGTCTTCATATAAACTGGATTGGATGGTATACCCACCTTCAAGTTTAAAGTACTGGTTGTAATTTGCCCTTAATTCCAGCGTGGCTCCCTGCACGGTGGCACCTCCGGGATTGTTTTGCTTCATAAACACTTCTCCGAAATTATCTTCACCTACTGACTCGAGGTAAAATGCATTGCGAAGAAACGTGTGGAATCCTTCCAGTGTAAAACCCGCGACGAACTTTTCCACTGCCCGGTCATAGTTTATAGAAGCGCTTAAGCTTTGCGACCTTTCTTCCACCAGGTCAGGATCGAGGAACACACGGGAAACGCCACCTCCGGCAAATGCAATATGTAAATCGGTGTCGAATGCCTGTGGCGCCCTGAATCCGGTACTATAAGTAAAACGGAATTGGGTATTGGGCCTCGGTCTGTACATGAAGGAAACCCTTGGGCTCAATATAATATTGTCTACTAAATTGTGTTGATCCATTCTCAGGCCTGAGAGCAACGATAACTGATTACTGATTTCCCAATCACTTTGAAGAAACAGGCCCAGGTTTTTAGTTTCCTGATCAATTAGATAGTTGTAAGCTTCGATCACATCATTTACCCGGTCATCGATGTACTCTCCACCAAAGGTTATTACATTATCTGTACCGAAAAAGTTGGTAAAACAATGATTGATTTGCAACCCACCCTGCAAGGTGATTACCTCCGAAGTGCCATATGGCGGATCTGCCAGGTAATTGACGAGATCAACGGAATCATCAGGTAAAATACCGGTAAAGTGATCCCGACCGGTATGCTGACCGGCAAGATAAGCTATGAAGGAGCTGTTATCATCATTAAAATTGATCTGATAATCGACATTGGCCATTAACACCCTATGTGTTCTTTCCTCCGATTGTTGAGCGAGGTGTGCCGGTCCTTCAGTCATTTCGCCACCATAGCGATATTCATTCAGACTGCTGATACTGGCTTCCAGTTTTTGGTGATCGGTGGGTTGAAAAAAGAAATTGGCGCCAAAGGAATTGTTTTCCAGGCTGGGCAATTCAGAAAAATTGTCATTGTTGTGGTCGTACCATTCACGGCTTCTTTTGTTGACAAAAAAAGTGGCGCCGGCCGTACCGGACGTGTTGATGGCAGTGGCATTGCCCAGGATTTGATGATCTGCCGCTCCGGAAATGTTTTGATAAGTATATCCAATATCATAGCTATTGCTTTGAGGCAGGCGGGTAATGATGTTAACAGTGCCGCCAATAGCTCCAGAACCGTATAGTGCCGAGCCCCCGCCTCGTACCACTTCGATTCGTTCGATCATATTGGCCGGTATTTGTTCCATGCCATACAAACCGGTGAGAGGACTGAAAATCGGTCGTCCGTTGATCAGTATCTGTGAATAGCCTCCTTGCAGTCCATTCATGCGCAATTGGGTATAATTACAGGTCTGGCAGTCTGTTTCTACTCTCAATCCAGGTTGAAAACGCAGTCCTTCGGAAAGATTGCAGGCCTGTACGTTTCGGAGTGTTTCCTTGTCAATCAGGTTGACCATCACCGGCGACCGGGTTATCTTTTTAGATGTCCGCGTACCTGTGATGACCACCTGCTCCAGGTCAAGCCAGTCCTCCTGCAATGTAAAGTTGAGTGTTTCCATGGGCTCGTCAACATTCAAACTTTCTTCAATACTGATATAGCCAATGAGCTGGATGTGGAGTTGGTAACTACCGTAAGGAATATTTTCAAGGGTATAACTACCGTCTTCATCGGTATAAGCGCCAAATGATTGACCGTTGCCATGAAGCTGAACAGCAACCATTTCAATGGGGTTTCCCGAGCCTTTAATTACCCCTTGAACAGTTGCTTTTTGAGCAATTAAAGAACTGTAAGAAAAAATTAGGACTGTAAAAAGCAGGTTTCTCATGAATCATAAATTAAGTTTAGGTAGTGCAAATATATAAATTTAGATTAGTCTAACAATTTGGTTTCGCCAATGTTTTTACTTCATGGATTTCTCTGTGGGTATAAAACGCACAATTCCCTTCAGCGGTATTTTTCAGTGAGGTATGGTTTACTGTTGCGTTATTAAACCCCACAGGTTCCAGGCATTTCAGGCCGGCTATTTAGAATAGTTATAAATTGCTTGTTAGTTTCATGATTGTGCCATAGTTTTGTTTAGAATTAATCTAAACAAAAGAAAACGTTGGAGGTATTACTCGTAGATGCACAATATTTAACAAGGCTTGCCATTAAAGGTATTGTGCAGGAGCGGCCTGGATATCAAGTGATCGAAAAAGAAACTCCTCGTGAAGTGGATCAATATTTATCAGATCAAAACCCTGATTTGATAATTGCTGACATTGATGCATTTCAACAAAAAGAAATATCATCTTTAATTGATCGTGCTAAAAACAAAATACTCCTTATCAGCAACAATAAAAATCCTGTCAAGATAAAAAAATGGTTGGATACAGGAGTAAAATGCATGTTGACTAAGGAATGTTCAAGAGAGGAAATTATGTTGGCTATGGACTCGGTGGTTAAAGGCAGGAAATTTTACTGCAACAATGTTTTGGATATAATTACCCGACAAACTCCAAATGTAAATAACGAGCAATTGCGGTTAAAACTCACCAGGCGTGAATACGAAATATTAAAATTGATTGCCAGAGGATATACTTCCACTCAAATTGCAGAAAAGCTCGTTTTGAGCGTTCACACCATCAACTCGCATCGAAAAAACATTCTCAAAAAGCTGAACCTGAAATCCCCGACTCAGCTCGTTGCCTACGTGCATAGTATAGGCTTGATCAGATAGTATTCACTATTAGTAGTGAATATTTTCCCTAACTCTAGCGATTGACCCCAATCGCCTTACAAGCTATTTTTGCGTTCTATTTATATTAAATCTAAATAAAAACAATGACGGTGATCAGGGTTTTAATAGTTTTATTTCTTACAAGCTCTTTTGAATCTGCGGGTCAAACGGTCCTCCGGATAGTGGATAGCGAAAACGGAAATCCGGTTCCTGACGCTATGGTACAATACGGTTGGCAGTTTGACGGGGTGGCCGTGTCCGATAATTCGGGAATGGTGAAAATAGTAGGACAAAGAAATAAACTACCTATTCAGATCAGCCATCTTAATTACGAAGTTTATTCAGATACCATTCATGCCCAGACGGCAGATATTTTTCTGGATCCTCTGGCAAGACAACTGGAAGAAGTTGTAGTGACCGGTCAATATGGCCGGAAGACTTTGAGCAAGTCGGTTTTTAATATAAGGACAATATCGGCCAAAACAATTGAACAGCAGGGGGCGGGGCAAATTGAAGAAGTTTTACGCAATCAACTTAATATCCAATTCCAACGCGACAATGCCCTGGGATCATCCGGTATTGCTTTGGGGGGAATGTCGGGACAGAATATAAAAGTACTGATCAATGGCGTTCCTATTGCAGGCAGGTCAGGGGTGGCCAATGAAATTGATTTGTCTCAAATAGATGTTAATTCAGTGGAGCGCATTGAAATTGTGGATGGGCCAATGGCAGTCGCATATGGAGCTGATGCCCTTGCAGGTGTGATCAATATCATCACAAAAGATGGAAATTCAAATCAACCGCTGGTACAGCTCGACCTTCAGAGTGAAACGGTAGGCAGGGAATATTCATTTATTGACCAGGGAATTCATAACTATGGCCTGCGGTTTTCAATTCCTTTGAAGCAGCGCTTTAATTTCGGTGCATACACCAGGATGAATCGTTTCGGGGGCTGGCAGGGTGAGGCCGAAGGCCGTGAGAGAGCCTGGCACCCTAAGGATCAGTTTTTTTATGGAGGAGCAATGTCATATCACACAGATCAGTTTAAGCTTAATTATCAATATAATAAATTGAATGAAACCATTTATAATCCTTCTGATAATATTATCACCCCTTCATTCAGGGATTCCTATGTCATCGAAGAGGAGTATATCTCCAAAAGGGACTTCCACCAGTTACATTTCGATTATGATCTGAATAATTGGTTTTGGCAATTTGCTGCTTCTTATACGGACTTCCAACGAAGAACCAGGGAGTTTAGTACAAACATGGTTACCAATTCTGAAACCGACATTGCTTCAGGTGCAGACACAGTGTCATATCAAAGTTTTTTTGGAAGAAATACGGCCTCATTCAGTGGCTTTAAAGATCTTACTATTCAATTGGGTGCAGATGTAAACTACGAAGTAGCGGATGGTTCAAGGTTACAGGATGGTACACAACCTCAATGGAATGTCGGTTTGTTCGCGGGAACGGAATGGGAGCTCAATGATCGTTTACTACTTCGTCCGGGCATCCGTTTTACCTATAACCCTGTATTCAACACAGTACCAACCCCTGCTTTTAATGCGAGGTACCAATTGAAGCAAACAACATTCAGATTAGGCTGGGGCATGGGCTACCGTGCACCATCACCTCGTGAGTTATATCATGAATTCATAGATTCCAACCACAACATAATAGGAAACGAAAAACTAACACCTGAATACAGCCAGAATGTAAATTTTCAGATTACCCAAAATATATATGATAAACTATCGTTGGAAGGTCGCTTTTTTTACAATACCATTCGCGACAGAATTGGTCTAGTGCAAAGACAGTCTGGTACAAATCCGGGCTTTACCTATGCCAATATCCGGGATTGGACGAACCATGGTTTGAACCTGGAAACCTCTTTTGATCATAACAACTGGAGTTCAACCGTTGGCTTTTCATACATAGGGATCGCACAAAACTTAGAAACTGATAATGCAGAGGTTCCGGAATATGTTTATTCTCCTGAACTCATTGCCCGAATGAACTGGTCACCGGGGTCCAACAGCTTTTCTGTTTTTTACAAATACACCGGGCCCAATCAACAATATCGAATAAATGACGAAGGAGAGGCAGTTTTAGGTGGAATAGAAGGATTCCACTGGATGGATATCACATGGCAACGGCACTGGACGAGCTTTTTAAGCAGCACAATTGGCATTAAGAATGTATTTGATGTGACGGCTCTTAATAACAGCGGTGGTACCGGTGGTGTGCATGGTGGGGGGGATACCCTGGTCCAGGGATACGGCACTTCGGTTTTTGCAAAAATTCAACTGAAATTCATTAACCATAAATAAATGTAACCCACTGGTAAACTG
>DNTA01000111.1 GCA_003500135.1 Cytophagales bacterium
ACTTGACAAAGTAGGACTATCTATATATCTATTTTTAAATCGAATTGTTGGTCAAACGTATAAATGATATGAAAAAAGCTTGGTTTTTAATTGTGGTTTTAGTTGCGGTATTACTGACGTCATGCCACAGCCGAACCTGCCCGACCTATACAAAAGGGCGCTTGGAATTGGATAAGGTACAAGTTCAGGAAAATATAAGTGAGCCACCCGATCGTGCAGATGGTTAAAGAATTTCATAATGTGGGTTAACGCATTTTGACAACTAAAAAGGCCGGGAAATCCCGGCCTTTTTCATTTTTTAAAATCAACCTTTAAGGCAGTAGTGCCCTAAAGCGTATCACAGTTTCCGGCCAGGCAGGCCAGTTCCTGTGCTGCAGTAGTGTAATCTTCCTGTTCATATCGATAAATTTTACTAAAATCAATATTTGGGAATTTATCGGTCAGCTTTTGATATTCTTCTTTTGAAATATCCTGATAAGGCATTTGATCAAAAGAAGCATCAAACGCCGGCAGGAATGTCATTCCACCAATTTTATCCTGATTTTCCCACGTCCATTTAATGATGTCAAGCACCTCTTCAGGCTTATATGTTATGGTAACACTTGGATTGTGCTCGGTATAATTGGTTTTACTTCTCAACCAATATTCACATTGCTCAATTGCCGACCTTTGTTCTTTTGTTATGGCTTTATCCGGTGATTTCACTGGAAAATGCACTACCCATGTTGATGCGTTTTCCTTGGTTTGGCCATTTTCCGGATCCATTGGAACACCTGCATTTTGTAACACTTTAAAAACAGGCGTATGCGCACCTACACGTACATTTCGAATATAATAGTCTGACCATCGCGAGTGAATGCCCGGTGAGCAATTCAACAGTTGCGATGAGTTACCGGAAGGCTTCACGCAAGTAACTGCAGCTGATTTGTTGATGCCTAATAGTTGTGCTACTTTTTCATTAGTCTCAATCGCAGTTTTACGCAATATGCGCATCGTTTCTTCTTTTTGTACCAATGGGCAGTCCATCTGTCCGTTAATATCAACCCCTAACAGTCGTTCTTCCTCACAATTTTTCCTCCACTCTTTACGCAAACCAGGGAAGTGGGTGGCTTTCGACTGAATAGTACCAATAATGGTAGCCAATTCCACTTTTTCTTTCAGGTCTTCCAATGAATCATTTTCACGGGCTACTGCTACCGAAAGATTACAGAACTGGAACGGACGCAATATGATCTCTCCACAAGGATTGGTACCAAATCTTGATTCCTTTCTTCTTTCCGGACGTGTATTCACTGCTGCATGACGGTTGAAAATCCCGGGCTCACCGCGTTGTGAATTCACCATATCCAATATAAATCCGGCAATTTCAGCTTGTGTCAGCTTTCTTTCCGGCCATACGGCAGAGTTGTTGGCATTCCAGCGCTGATTATTTTTGATCCAGAAATCACCATCTTTACAATGACGCATTTCTTTGTCGTCATAATCAAACAATGCGATCATGGCTGTTCTACGCACACCACCTGAAACAGCAGCAGCACCAACGGCACACATGATATCATGGGCATCCAAAGTTCTTAGGAAACTTCCCTGACGGGCCAGAAGACGCGTTCTGGCAAAATCCAACATTTTTCTCAATGGCTCAGGTCCTGATGCCCGACCTCCTTTGATCCTCAATACGGCGCCTGCAGGACGAATTTTCGAGTAGTCAAAATGGATATCCCTGCCATCAAACCATATACCCAAACCGGTCCTCAATGCTTCACACCATCCATCTGTGGAGTCTTCTATAACGTAGTTAATTGGAGGCAGGCTCTTTTGACGTTTAATTCTCGGGAATTTCTCGATATATTCATTTTCAACACTGTAACCAACGCCACAGCCACTCATAGAGATCAGCAATGCCTCAACGAATGAATCAATGCTGTCGACCGGCATGTAGGAGCAGTTGTATAAACTGATGTTATTCCTTCTTGCAGCCGGACCTGCCATAGCCAGCAAGCGCATTGACGGCATGATCTTCATGTTCAATATTCCTTGTCGAATGCGCTGGTAAGTAAGGGGGGTAAGTCTGAATTCAGAAAGCTCTTTCAAAAATTCTACGGCACGGTCAACCGTTTCTACCCAGGTTTCCCTACGGCCCTGCTCGTAGCTAAAACGTGCATATTTGTCGTAAAACTGGAATTTTTGTATTTGCGATGGAAAATATTTGTCGGACTGGTCAAATGCTTTTTTTACATCTTCCGGGACTGGCCGGGTTTCTCGCATTTTGGCGTGCTCCGCCCTGTATAGGATATAACGTTTAGCCGCCTCATACTCACCCGCAGCCTGAAGTACCATCTCTACGATATCCTGTACCTGCTCTACGTTAGGCACCTCATACTTTGCCGATACTATATTTACTACTTGCTGAGTCAGCTCGTCAGCATCATATTTTTTTGATTCAATGGCCTGAAAACACCTTTCTATGGCATTTTTTATCCGTGACGATTCAAAAGGTTCTTTTCTACCATCTCTTTTCACGACTTCAAGCGGTTGCTTGTATTTCACCTGAATGTCCTTCTTTTGCTTTCCACTATCGGCCGCGCCAGTTGCTTTCTTTGTTGTTTTGGTTTCTTCTGGTTCCACTGATGAGGTTGTGTGTTTTTGATCCATGCCTCCTTTATTTTAATACCGTTAACTAAAAAACTTAATTTCTAAATTGCATTTTTCTAATTTGAGGAAATTTACAGAATGCACTTTGCTCGAAATTGTGCCACTTTTTGCAAGACTTGCTTAAAGGACAACCTTTAAAAACGTGCGAGAACAAATACCTCGAAAAATCGTATCCTAAGCTAGTAAAATCACTCATTTAATCAAACAATTTTAGAAAACATATTCTTCACATTTTTTTAACTACCACACTTCCAAACGTTTAATATCAATTCTTGAATTTTTAATTTAAGTAAGTAAAATACTGATAGGCAAATTGTATTTTTCCAATTGTTGCCCCTACTATGACTAACCGATATGAATTTTTAATGTTGTCTGAAATAAGGAGGCGCTCAATTTCTCCAAATAAAATTTGGTTTTATTTGCGCTTAAATTAGATAAGTTCAATTGCCCAAAAGGCACGAATGACCAAAAAAACCCGTTTATTAAGTCTATTCGCCCGTTTTAAATGGTAATCTTCATTTCCTTTTTATTAATAACCCCAAAAATAATACTTTTACATTCGCTCCAATAAAAGTATGCTCCATTCAGGTAAAAAATCATTGACGCGATAATGCAAAACTGCGTTTTATAAATAATTTTGCCAGCCGATAAATCAAAAAACACCATAATGTCTTATACCACTCATGTTCAGGAAAGAGCCAATGTATTCACCCATTTGGCAGGGGCAATTTTCGGATTGGTGGCAACTGTTTATCTGGTTTACTTTGCTCAACAAACGGGAGACACCTTTAAAATTGTAAGTGTATGGATTTATGGC
>DNTA01000165.1 GCA_003500135.1 Cytophagales bacterium
GGATTTCATCAGAGCTTGAGGGCAAACGATCACTACAGATTGTATTCCGATCTTTCAATGAATGGTTGATTTTCATCCATGACGGAAGTCACAGACTTCCTGCTTCATCCGTGCTTTTCAGTCCCCGCTTTTTTCGTTTTACTACAAAAGCTTGAGACTAAAAAGAGCGGAATCAACTTTGAAGTGTTGCAGGTGACATTCCAAATTCTTCCAGCATCCAGCTTCGGGCCTCGAGCAAATAGAGCCTTCAGCTTTAAGTCCAACTTATGAAGTTGAGGTCGATCGAACCAATAAACGACTCCTCAAAAAAACAAATCCAGAGAACTCTGTACTATTATCCTTCATACAAGGCCACTGCCAGTCGGATCTCGTAGTACTCATACTTCTCCTCCAGCGCCTCGTGGATGGGCTTTAGGGTTTTGTAATCGTCGAATTGGGGCAGTACCGCAAATATCTCCTCTTTCGCCTGTGGCCGCAGGTACTGTTCAATGTTGATGTTTTCGCCCTTTTGATACAAATAGGAGAGGTGCGAATAAATCGTTACGATGTGCAGGTTTCTACGGGTGGCGATCTCTTCAGGCGTAAGGCCTTGTTTATACAATTGCAGCGTGGCAATCTGCGTGTCACCTTTTCTTTTTTTGCCACCTTTTTCGAATTTATAGCTCCGGATCACCTCGAGAAAAGCATCGGCATAGCGCTCCAGCTTGTGGGCCCCCACACCTTGCAGCAGTGCAAAATCATCTTTGGTCAATGGCATATCGCGGGCCATCTCCTGCAGGGTAGCGTCATTGAAAACGACATATGGAGGTACAGCCTCCAGTTTGGCAATGCGTTGTCTCTCTTGCCGCAGCAATTGAAAAAGCTCATTGGACAATGCTTTTTCCTTCCGTTCCTTTTCGGTCTTTTTATCCAGCGGCTTACGCGCTTCGATAATTTTCGGGTCCACCAGCGCTATTTTTGCTTTACCATACAACACCTTTGCACCGTATTCTGTCACCTTCAACGACTTGCCTTCATTGTAGGCAATCTCCACCAGGCCCTGCTGGATCAACTGCATAATGTAGAGCAGCCAGTCGTCGTGGCTGATATCACTGCCCATGCCAAATGTTTTGATCTCGTGATATCCTTTTTGAAAGAGGTGTTTTTTCTGACTACCCCGCAGGATATCGATCAGCATCATGATACCGCACTTTTCTTCGGTACGTTTAATAGCCGACATGGCCTTTTGGGCGATTATGGTGCCGTCGAAAAATTTAGGAGGATTTTCGCATACGTCGCAATTACCACAGTTTTCTTCCAGGCTTTCGCCAAAATAGCTCAACAGGATCTTTCTCCGGCATACCACCGCCTCGGCATACTCCTGCATGCGGTACAGCTTGTCCACATTGATGTCGCGCTGACCACTCTCCTCGGCAAACTTACGCAGCATCACCAGGTCGCCCAGGTTGTAGTACAAAAATGTATCACTTGGCAGTCCGTCGCGGCCTGCTCGCCCTATTTCCTGGAAGTAGTTCTCAATGCTTTTGGGCAGGTTGTAGTGGATGACCCAACGCACATTGGGCTTGTCGATGCCCATTCCAAAGGCAATCGTGGCGCAAATCACCGGCGTCTCATCTTTAATAAACGCCTCCTGCACCTCATGCCTTTCCTTTGACTCCATGCCCGCATGGTAGTAGGCCGACTTTATGCCGTGGAGGTTCAAATAGGCCGATATCTCCTCGGTGTTCTTGCGGCTAAGGCAGTAGACGATCCCTGACGCATTGGGCCTGGATTGGATAAATTCAAGGATCTCTTTTTGTTTATTCCTTTTTGAAATATTCTGTCGTACAGAAAGGCTCAGGTTGGGCCGGTCAAACGATGAAATAAAAGTTTGTGCTTTTTCTATGTCGAGTTGTTGCAGCACATCCGACCTAGTTATTTTATCTGCTGTGGCCGTTAGGGCAATCACCGGCACGTTGGGCAGTTTCTTTTTTACATGGGCAAGCTGGGTGTATTCCGGCCGGAAATCATGGCCCCACTGGGATATGCAGTGTGCCTCATCAATTGCCAACAGGCCTATTTTAATGTGATCCAGAATAAAGTCCAGCTTGCTTTGGAGCTTTTCCGGAGAGAGGTACAATAGATCAATGTCTCCTTCGCGGCACCGGTCAAGGATGTGCTGCTCCTCCCTGAAGTCGAGTGAGCTGTTTATAAATTCGGCTTGCACACCACTGGCTTTCAGGCTGGCTACCTGGTCTTGCATAAGCGAGATCAGTGGTGAAATGACCAGGGCAGTGCCGGGAAGCATAAGGGCAGGTATTTGGTAACAGATTGATTTGCCCCCGCCGGTAGGCATGAGCACCAGCGCATCTTTTTTATGAATGACATTGTCTATAATCTCGGCTTGTAACGGCCTGAATTGATCGTAGCCAAAGTACTTCTTTAAATAATCAACGGGTGAATTCAGCTTTTTTGCGGAAACAGACGACATAATAAATTAGAATTGATTTGGTTGCTTTACTACCCAATTAAGGATAATTATTGTAAAATAGCATCAAATTTCCAGTCATGAAAGAATTCATTTCGCTATTTATTGCCTATGGCTTTGTGTTGGTTACGGTGGTATTGCTGTTGTTTGCCATTGCACTTTTTTTACTGAGCTTTATTGAGAACATTTTTCTCAACATTTTCAAAGATCGTTTTTTTAATCGCCTACCCTTTACAAGGACCAAGGCAGTTTATCGCAAGATCCTTTTAAGCCAGTTTGCGTATTATCAAAAGTTAAATGCCAGGGACCGGGTAAAATTTGAAAAGCGCGTAGTGTATTTTATTCGCCGAAACCGATTTTATGCGCGGGGAATGCCTGAGGTAACCACTGAAATGAAGGTGCTGATTGCCAGTTCGGCGGTTCAATTGACTTTTGGCCTGCCGGCGCTCTATTTCCCGCTTTTCAATCGCATACTGGTCTACCCAAATGATTATTATTCCGAAATTTACAAGCGCTATCACAAAGGGGAGGTAAACCCTCGCCACAAAACTATTGTATTGTCGTGGAATAATTTTCTGGGGGGCTATAAAAGTGCCAATGATGGGATAAACCTTGGTATACATGAAATGGCACATGCCCTGGAGCTGGAAAACATGATGATTAACCAGGAGTACAATTTCCTGGATTGGGAAGCACATAAAAACTGGATTTACCTGGCGCGTGATGAAATGCAAAAGATAAAAAACGGAATGCCGCATTTCTTCAGGCCTTATGCAGGTGTGAACCGGCAGGAGTTTTTCGCCGTGTGTATGGAAAACTTTTTTGAGCGACCCGAAGGCTTTAAAGCTGCCCTGCCCGAGCTGTACCACTACACCGCGAGAATGCTTAATCAGGATCCACTGAAAGGCCGGGTGGAGCGCCATGTCGCCGCATGATAAGGGTGTCAGTTAATCAATTTTACGAAATGCCATTACTTTTTTATCCCCCTGGAATAAGGTCAAAAAGCCATTTTCTATTTCATATTGAAACGTTTTTTCTGAAAAGTTCCTGAGAAAGAGGTCTTCAATAGACTGGTCGGGGCAATATCGCCGGGTGCTGATCAGAGGCGAAATGCTGATTTCATGTCCTCTTACCTCAATATCGCCATTGATCAGGTTGCAGCCTCCGTTACCCATTAATCTGTTGTCATCCAAATGGATTTCAATGTAGGGTCGGGTCGCGGGTAGGTCTTTGCGAGTCAAAGTATCCAGCTCTTCGAGCGCCCAGATATCGTGCAGTCGGTAATCGGTCAGGAACTTACCGCACCCTTTCATGTCCATATCGTTGGTTTGTACTTCTACCTGGTAAGGGAACTGCTCGCCTGACATTTGATCGGTGCAACTCGTTTTTTCTACCATCACCTTCAATTCCGTGTCATTCGTGTCGGAGTATGTCCATCCATTTTCGGTAGCATATTTTTCGGGGTTGTTTACAATGAGTTCGGATGTCCTATTCATATGGCTCACAACCAACCGGTCATCATCATAGAAGGTCAGTGACCAGGAGGGTTCATTGCCCATGGCTACGAAAATGATCCCTTTGTCCAGTTTTTTCTGCCAGAAAGATAAGTTCTCACCCGGCATAGATTTCACCAGTTCATTTTGCCCTTCGGTGATCTGGCCATTTTTATCAACAAGCAATAAATGATCGTTCCGGACTCGCCATCTGTTGAAATTTTCATCTTTTTTATTGAGCAAAATAGTGGAGTCATTGTCAAAGCTCCAGCTTCCCGAGTTTTCCACCACATTGGGTGTGGAGGAGTGATATACAGTTTTGTCATTAAACGATTGGTCGGAAGAAAGGGTAAGCTGATAGGTAATGTAGGCACAGTCCTCACAGGTGAGCCCACCGGACCAATTGCCGACGATGGCAGATGTGATGACTTGCGTAGAAGCGGGATCGGCTTGCCGGGATGGATTTTTTGAGCAGGCCATAAATAGCAAAACGGTAAAGAGTAGAATAGGGTGTTTCATGGCAATTTACTTTCTATGAGCAAATTACTGAATCGATATTCAAAAGGGAAATAAATGTTTCATTTTTCAAATGCAGGCCTGGCTTTTCCGACTGATCAATCGGCATTGTTTTCAGCGGCGTTGAAGGGGAAAGTGATGATAAAACAGCTGAGGTGATCTTTTTTGTATTTATAGGTTAGTTTACCACCGATTTTCGAAAGCAAGTAGAAGGCCAGGTTCAAGCCCAAGCCGGCGCCGATTTCCTGAAGTGTCTAGCGTATGAACAATTCAATTTTATTTCGCTCAAGAACATAGCAAATAACTATACAGCCAATTATGAATGAAATAAGAAATATCGTTTGATTTTGCCGGTCGATTTCGAAGTAGGTTCCGGAATAAAACATATATACCCCCACCACCAGAGCGCACAAAGTAATGTAATGGATAAACCTTATGCCTGCAATACTACAGCAAAGCAATAAAATCGTTACGGTTGCATTAATCAGAAAAAACCCGGGCATATTGCCAAAGAAGTCGATCAATAGGACAGAGATGATCAAAACAAGTACCAATAGAAAAACTACGATCTGATACCTTCCATGTTTTTTAACCCATCTGGAATAAGTTAGTGCAAAAACGATGCATAATAGGATGAAAATGGAAGAGCGAATAAGGAAAACCAATTGAAAATTGGTGTTGCGAAAAGCATCGATGATCAGAAAAGTGATCGTGACGAACATGCCAAAGGCAAGCATCAGTCGCACCAAAAAAAAGTTATGATGTAAACACCAGATATTAAATCTGTTGGTTGTCACTTTATTTTAAAATCTAAGCCACTATTTGTCAAATACGAATTTATTATTCTCCTGCATTAGGGCCATGTGGTTTCAAAAAGTTGTGGTTTGTCAAACTGCGACATAATAAAATGATGATTTACATGGCCTTATTGATGATTCGATTTCACGAATCCAATAAAAGGGCCTATTTTTGCGACTTAAATAATAATTATGGCAAATATTGTGGCAATAGTCGGGCGACCCAATGTCGGGAAGTCTACCTTATTTAACCGTCTGGTAGAACAGCGAAAGGCGATCATGGATGATGAAAGTGGTGTCACCCGCGATCGTCATTATGGCTTTGGCGAGTGGACGGGCAAATATTTCACTGTGGTAGATACAGGCGGCTATGTGGTAGGCAGCGACGATGTATTTGAGGATGCCATAAGAAAACAGGTGCAGTTAGCCCTGGGGGAGGCTTCGGTAATTCTTTTTATGGTTGATGTCGATACCGGACTAATAGATCTTGACAAGGATTTTGCCAATGTGGTACGTGCGGTTAAAAAGCCTGTATTTATCGTTGCCAACAAGGCCGATAATACCGAACGCATGCAAATGTCCGGAGAGTTTTATGCACTCGGGTTAGGTGATGTGTATCCGGTTTCTTCCATTAATGGGTCCGGGACCGGTGAACTGCTGGATAAAGTGATTGAGCATTTTGAAGAAGAACAGGATGAAAATCCGGAAGAAGGAATTCCACGAATTTCCATCCTTGGACGTCCCAACGTGGGTAAATCCTCCTTTTTGAATGTGCTGATTGGTGAAGAGCGCAGCATAGTTACCGATCAGGCGGGTACCACACGCGATGCAATCAATACGCGGTATAAAATGTACGGTAAAGATTTTATCCTGACCGACACAGCCGGTGTAAGGAAAAAGTCACGGGTAAAAGAGGACATAGAATTTTATTCAGTTTTACGATCAATCCAGGCGCTGCAAGACAGCGACGTCTGTATTATCCTGATAGATGCCGAAAGAGGCTTTGAATCCCAGGATATGAGTCTGATATCGCTGGCACACCGCTACAAAAAGGGTGTGCTACTAATGGTCAATAAATGGGACCTGGTAGAAAAAGACTCCAACACCGTAAAGGAATACAGGAATTTCATGGAAGAGAAGCTCGGTCCACTAAGTTACATCCCCATAGTCTTTACCTCGGTAATCAATAAGCAGCGCGTATACAAGGCTATGGAAATGGCCCTGCAGGTATATGAAAATAAAACCAAAAAGGTTTCTACCTCTGCTTTAAACGAAGCGCTATTACCGGAAATTGAGCGTTATCCGCCACCGGCCTATCGAAGCAAATACATTAAAATCAAGTACATCACCCAGTTGCCCACCAAAAACCCGACATTCGCATTTTTTTGCAATCATCCCAACCATATCAAGGAGCCCTATCAGCGTTTTTTGGAAAACAAACTGCGGAAACATTTTGATTTTAGTGGTGTGCCCGTAAAGCTGGTTTTTAGAAATAAGTAAGTAAAGTGAATAAAAAAGCGGCATCGGAAAAGTTGCGCCTCATACTTGCCAGGTATGTCCCGGAAAAGGCGTTGCCCTATTGTGTGCAACTTTGGAATGATACTCCCTTTCATTTTAAAGTTTCCCGTGCCCGGGGGTCGAAGCTGGGCGACTACCGCTATGACCACAGGGTGAAGTCGCACACCATCACGGTGAATAATAACCTGAACCAATACGCCTTTTTGCTAACCTACATACATGAGATCGCCCACCTGCATGTTCAGCTAAAATACGGGCGTAAAGCGCTGCCTCATGGAAAGGAATGGAAAAGCACTTTTCGGCAAATAATGCTTCCGGTATTAAATGAGGAGATATATCCACATGAAATTCTGGAAGCGCTCAAAAAGCATATGAAAAACCCTAAGGCCAGTTCACATTCCGACCATCATTTATACAAGGCGCTGAAGCATTACGACACCGGAAAACTATCCGATGCTGTGCTTCTGGAGGATCTCAAAGAAGGTGAATCGTTTGTATTTAAAGGCGTAGCTTACCAGAAGCTTATGACCCGCCGGACCCGCGTTTTATGCCTGCATGCCGGTAGCCGCCGCAAATACCTGATACCCAAAATGGCCGAAGTTACCCGAATGGATCAGGCCTGACGATCCAACAATCTCCGGTGGTAATTGATCTGACCAAGATGGTAGTTGAGGTGCCCCTGTAGATGAATTAAAAACTCGATGTTGCTCATAGGATATCCAAATACTTCGAGTGGATACCGGTCGGTCACCTGGTTTTCGGTCATCCTTTGCAAAACATCATTCACCACTTCTCTTGTTTTTTCAATACGATCCGTCAGCTCAGAAACGGCTATATCCGATTGATTAAACTCATCATCTCGTTTCCGAATGTAGTCCGTACGTCCCAATACATGACCGATAAAATGATTCAGGTTACCAATAAGGTGCAAACACAGATTGCCGGCGCTGTTGGCTATTTCTCCTTCCGTTTTCCAAAGCGTCGATTCGTTTTGGTATTGTTTTATTTCTTTTTCCAATCTCTTTAAATCTCGGTCAAATAACTTTTGAAGGGCATCGCATGTTAATAAATTCATGGCTGTCTGAGTTTTGGTTTTTATTGCGAACCAAATTTCTAATTTTGAGCCGGATAAAAAATAAAAATCAATAAAGATATGGCACGTACACCTTCCAATATGCTCGAATTGGGCACAAAAGCTCCCGAATTCACCCTTATTGACACAATTACTGAACAGGAAATGTCTATTAACAATATTAAAGGCGATACGGCTACTGTGGTGATGTTTATATGCAATCATTGCCCCTTTGTGAAGCATGTAAATGATGAACTGGTGCGTTTGGGCAATGACTATAAAGACAAAGGGATTGGCTTTGTAGCTATAAGCTCAAATGATGTAGAGAATTATCCGGATGATAGCCCGGGCTTGATGAAAATTGTGGCCCAGGAGCTGGAATATCCATTCCCTTATTTGTATGATGAAACACAGGAAGTAGCGAAGGCATATGACGCCGCTTGTACACCTGATTTTTATGTATTCGACAAAAACCTGAAGCTTGTTTATCGCGGGCAACTCGACGACAGCCGCCCCGGCAATGACATTCCTGTAACCGGAAAAGACCTCCGCTCTGCACTGAATGCCCTAATCGACGGCAAAGAGGTATCGGATGATCAAAAACCCAGCCTGGGCTGCAATATCAAATGGAAGCAACCGGTATGAAGCAATTTATACCCGTATTAATCTGTTTTTTGCTTTGCGGATCTGTAATATCCTATGCTCAGCACAATTATTGGAAGGATCTTGCCCGGGTTGCTATTGAGGAAAAAACGGATGAGAGCGGTTTTCCGGTGGAATTCCCGGTTTTTCATGATAATCTGAAAGCCATCGAAGGCGATAAAATAATGCTGGAAGGATATATGGTACCACTGGAAGAAATGATGGGGCACAAATACTTTGTGCTTTCCAAGTATCCATTCAACATGTGCTTTTTTTGTGGCGCAGCGGGGCCTGAAACGGTCATAGAGGTGTACACCACAGAAGAAGTGGATTTCACATCTGACAAAATAAAAATACAGGGAACATTAGAACTGAATGAGGACGATCCGCGTCATCTGATGTATCTGCTTCAAAATGCGGAGGTAGTGGACTAATTCAGATGATTTGTTCCGGAATTGTTTTTTTTATCCATTGGATATAATATTCCAGTACTTCAGAATTATTATTGTCATTGTGCGGTTCGTGTTTTCGCCCTTCCCAAAGTACAAAATCAGCTTCGCCTGATACCTTTTCAGCCAGAACTTCGCTTGACTCAATAAGCGTGATGTTGTCTTCGTTGCCATGGGTAAACAAAACCGGAAGCTCTAGAAGGGCCGCATTTGTTTTAACAAAAGCACTAGCTTTTCGCATGGAAAAAAATAATTGAAGCGATATTTCATTGTGCACCAATGGATCATTGATATAATCTTCCACCACTTTTTTATCATTGGATAAATCGTCCGGGTTAAGTCCATGAGATAGGCGTAGTATTGGGGCAAATACCTGTAAAAACCGCGCTGCCGACAAGACCAAAGGTTTCGGAGGGTGTACCAGGTCAAACCAAGAAGATTGAAAAATAGCCCCCGAAACTTCCTGAGATCGTCGCCTTAGTAAATAGGCGGCTGACAATGCTCCACCCATACTATGGCCAAACAATACGATAGGCAGCTCATTAAACTCCCTTCGTGCGGTGGCTACTAATTGTTGCACATCCTCAATCAGGTAATCCAGTTTGGGTGTATGAGCCTTCCGGCCTTCCGACTGGCCATGACCACGCAAATCAACTGCATAGACTGCAATACTTGCATTGCAGAAAGTTTGAGCCACATGTTTGTATCTTCCTGAGTGTTCGCCCAGGCCATGAACTATACAAAGTAGACGTGTTGGTGTGCTTTCCGGCAACCATTTTCTTCCTTTAAGCTTAATACCTCCCTGAGATATACATTCAAATTCTTCTTCAGACATATGCTGTTTTAATTGTGCGGAAGTTAGCACGAATACCACGTATTCTGCAAAAATTACTCTAAATTTAGGCCAATTGCTTTTTGATATTTTTTTGAATTTGCTCTAAACTTGCAAAAAACCTGCTACAGCCTTGAAGAGAATAATCATTTTTTTGCTCCTCGTCAGTTTTTTGGTAGCTGCCGGATTTTTTTATTACCATAACTATATGGCTCAAAGAAGCGGTATCTGGAATTATGTGCCGGGTTCTGCTGTGCTTACCTATGAAAGTGAGCATGCCATTGATGTGTGGAACAATCTTTTACAGGCGGAATATTGGTCTTCACTATCAGAAATCGCCTCCTTCCGGAAGGTAGAAGACAAACTGTACCTACTCGATAGCCTTACCGGTAAAAGCGGAGCGCTTGATAAACTTTCTCGAAATATACCTTTTCTAGTATCGTTTCACGTGGTGTCTTCCAGTGATTTCGATGTGGTCTATTATTTGGATATAAAAAAAGGGGATTCCGAAGATCTGTTCAATGAAATTACGACCAAGTTGCGCGCTAATTTTAAAATGGAATATCGCAACCGCGTGTATCAGGGCAATCGCATACATGAGATCAAAGAAAAATCTGCCGGAAAGGCTTTTAGTTATTTTATCCACAACGACTATTTGATTGGCTCTTTCACTCCGTTTTTGGTGGAAGATGTTATCCGGAATATTGAAAACGGGTTTGAAAATAACTTTCAAAGCTCAGTTGCCGACCTCTCGAAGGCTACAAAACTAAAAAATGACGATGGAAACCTCTATGTCAACTATCGTGAATGGCCACAGTTGATGAATGTTTTCTTGCTACCCAAAGCACAGGAGCATCAACCCAGCCGCAAATTTCTGGCCACTGATGTGTTCCTCGATATCAAATTTTCCCAGGATGCCATCCTGATGAACGGCACGAGCTTCACTGAAAAGACACAGAAAGACCATTTCCTTGATGTTTTTAAAGATCAGAATCCCGCACCGATAGGTGTAACGGAATTCCTACCTCAAAAAACAGCCTGGGTCTTTCACATGGGCTTTACCAATACCAGCGCTTTTGTCAATCAGGTAAGCAGGTTTTGGGCAAAATACGATGAAAGTATGTTGGACAGCCTGCTCGATTTTCAACAGAAGTACCAGTTTTCTTTCGAGTGGATAGATCTCGAAATTGCCATTGTCAAGCTTGACGATGAGCGCCCCAATTCTGATGATCGTCTGATATTTCTTGGCTCCAAAAATGGCCAGGTGGCTTTTGATGAATTGAAAGCGCTCACACAAAAAGTATCCGAAGAGCAAGGCGACAGCGTCTATTTTGAAAATTATGCGGGGTTTGAAATCATACAATTGCCGCTTATCGAATGGCCATCGAGGTTTTTGGGGAACAATTTTAATGGTTTCGAAAACACTTTCTTTCTCCACTATCAGGATTATGTGATCCTGGGCAATAGTATGCAGGCGCTCAAAGACTGGATTACCGATGTAGAAGAGGAAGATACCTGGGGCAAGTCGGTCAGAATTAATCTCTTTCTGGAAAACACACTGGGCCAGGCCAACATGAGTTATTTCGTGAACCTTCCCAGAAGTTGGCGAAGCTTTCGCAAATCCATAAAGCCTGATTGGCAAAATCATTTTGATCAGTACAAGTGGCAGTGGCAGTCATTCGACCTGATGGCATTTCAGGTAAGCAACCTCGACGACCGGTATTATACCAATATAGCCATAGGCCACGAAAGGACCAAAGCGCCATTAAAGCAACTTACCCGTTTCGAAAAGTTGCAAAGTGTGTATACCATGAATACAATAACCCACAAGCCGGAGGTGGTACGCAACCATAGCAATCAACGACTGGAAGTACTACTACAGGATTCGGCCAATGTGTTATATCAGGTCTCCAATGACGGCCAGATACTTTGGGGTGATACACTGGATAGTCCAGTTAAAACAGATGTACATCAGATCGATTATTACAAAAACGGGAAACTCCAATATATTTTTGCCACGGAAAAAAAGCTACACCTGATAGATCGAAACGGGAATGATGTGGAGGATTTCCCTGCGATGTTGGATGATGGCATTATGCCGGAATTTTTATCGGTGGTCGACTACGACAATAGTAAAAGGTACCGGTTCATGCTGGCTGACAATGAAGGAAGGATATGGCTGTACGATAAAAACAAAAAGGCATTGAACGGCTGGAAAGGTAAGGACCTCGGTGGCCGGTTTGCAGCGCCTCCAACACACATCCGGGTAAAAGGTGGCGACTGTATGATCGGCATACAAAAGGCCGGCCTCATTCATGTAATGAACCGAAGAGGAGAATATTACTCTGGATTTCCCATTAATCTTCAGACCGGTATTTCCGGTGAGTATTTCGTTGAAATGGGGTCGAGTTTCGAAAAGACATTTATAACGGTTGTCACTGAAACTGGAAAAGTGTACAGGGTAAATCTGAAAGGCCAGGTGGTATCGCAGGAGCAACTATACAAGCCATCTAAAGAAAGCCGGTTTAGATTGGTAAAAGATGCACTGAAGAAAGATTACATCATCGTTCGGCAGGATTACAATCAGCTCAGCTTTATCAATACCGCCAATGAAGAGATCTTTGAACAGAACTTTCTCGCTTCAGGAGAACTCGATGTACAATATTACAATTTTCAATCGGGCAATGACTTGTTGATTGTGCATGATAAGGAGCAGGAATTTGCTTACTTTTACAATGCCAAAGGTCAAATGATCAATTTTGAACCGGTAGAATGCAGCCATCCGGTAGCGGTGTTGTATTATTCGAAAGAAAAGGCATATAGAATATACCTTTGTTACCGAAACAATCTGAATGTTTTATCATTAAAGCAATAAATTTTAATTCAATGTATTTCAAGCGGATTGCATTATTAGTTTCCTTTTTTATTTCTGGGTTCAGTGGACAAACTTTCCAATCAGATGACCTGGAATACAACCTGTCCACGCCGATGCACACTATGCAAACCCATATCAATTTCCTGCAGGAAGATAATTACCATCCGGAGATTGCTGCAAAAGCAATAAACCCCAAATATGTCTCCTCAAAAGAAGAAGCCGCAAACCTGGTGATCAAGCTGCTACAGGTTTACAGAGCAGAAGGAATCCTCATTGATTTAGGAGATATGCCCAACGAAACGAATTATGTCGACTCCGTAACAAAAAAGTCTATTTATAGAATATCCAGCAATCTACCTGATGTTTATCTGCAAAAGGATGGTAACCGTTGGTACTATTCCAAAAAAACGATCAAGTCCATTGTCAAACTCCACAAATCAGTGTATCCCTTTGGCGTAGATAAACTCATGACCTTGTTGCCTAAGATGGGCGGCCGCAAAATCATGGGGCTGCATTTATGGCAGTACTTTGGAATTCTCTTTATCATCATTTTATGCGTAATTATCCATAAAGTGTTCACTGTATTGATTACGGGGCTGATATACAAGGTGCTTGAGCGACTAAAAGACGCGGAAGAAGCGAAAAAATTCGTGAAGAAAGTAGCCAAGCCCACCAGTGTTTTGGTTCTTTATCCTTTTTTGTTGGTGCTGGTCCCGGTACTTCAATTGCCGCTCAAACTAAATGGCTTTATTGTAATGGCCCTCAAATTTACCTGGCCACTTTTTGCCACTATTGTAGCATATCGTATGGTGGATCTTTTGGTGATCCATATGCAGCGGTTTGCCGAACGGACGGAAAGTACATTGGACGATCAATTGGTGCCACTGGTAAGCAAAACACTACGACTATTCGTCATCATAATTGGTATTCTCGTTGCACTGGCCAACCTGAATATCAATATTATTCCATTACTTACCGGTCTTTCCATAGGTGGTTTGGCTTTTGCTTTGGCCGCACAGGACACTCTTAAAAACCTTTTCGGCTCGGTCATGATCTTTCTCGATAAGCCCTTTCAGGTAGGCGACTGGATCACCTCCGGTGATATCGACGGTACGGTGGAGGAAGTGGGTTTCCGTTCGACCCGGGTGCGCACATTTCGCGATTCGGTAACCTATGTGCCTAATGCATTAATTGCCGATACTACTGTCGACAACCACGGCCTGCGAAAATACCGTCGTTTTTATACTAAAATCGCCTTAACTTACGATACACCTACTGCACTGATCGAGGCGTATGTAGAGGGCTTGAGAAAAATTGTGGAAATGCACCCAAAAACGAGGAAAGATTATTATAATATTTTCTTCAATGATATGGGTTCTCATTCATTGGATATCATGTTCTATATCTTTTTCCACGTACCTACTTGGACCGAAGAATTGCGTTGTCGTCATGAGGTTTTGGTAAGCATTATGAAATTGGCGGAAAGCCTGGGAGTTCATTTTGCCTTCCCAACACAAACCTTGCATATGGAAACTTTCCCCGGGCAAATGCCAAATTCACCTTCATATATCCACGATTCTACAGAAATCAAATCCAGGCTCGACGAATTTGAATACAATCTGAAATCGTTGGAAAATGGCAAGTAGAAATAATCGTAGCAACCCATAAATCACGAACGAACAAAAATGAAAAACAATTTAAAGTTTGGCACAAAAGCCATCCATGCAGGAGTATCACCGGACCCATCTACCGGTGCAATAATGACCCCAATATTTCAGACTTCTACCTATGTACAGGCATCGCCGGGCCAACACAAAGGATTCGAATATTCAAGAACACAAAACCCTACCCGGCAGGCGCTTGAACAGAATATCGCTGCCCTGGAAAATGGAAAATACGGGCTGGCCTTTGCTTCGGGATTGGCAGCTATTGACGCCATAATTAAACTCTTAAAGCCCGGAGATGAGGTGATCAGCACCAATGATCTGTACGGAGGATCGTACCGGATTTTCACAAAGGTATTTCAGGATTTCGGCATCAGGTTCCACTTTACCGGAATGAATAACCCCAATGAGGTGAAAAATCTGGTAAATGGTAATACCAAATTGATTTGGGCGGAAACCCCCACCAACCCCATGATGAATGTGATCGATATTGCAGCCATATCTGAAATTGCCAAAGCACACAACATATTGCTGGCTGTCGATAATACTTTTGCAACCCCATATTTACAAAACCCACTCGACCTGGGAGCGGATATTGTGATGCATTCGGTAACTAAATATTTGGGTGGCCATTCCGATGTGATCATGGGGGCAATAGTCGTCAATGATGAATCTTTGTACGAAAGACTGGCTTTCCTGCAAAATAGTTGTGGCGGCGTGCCGGGCCCTCAGGATGCCTTCCTGGTTTTGCGCGGCATAAAAACGTTGCATCTGCGCATGGACAGACATTGTAAAAACGGTGAACAAATAGCCCGCTTCCTTGCAGGCCATAATAGGGTAGATAAAGTGTATTGGCCGGGTTTTAAGGATCATCCGGGATATGAGATCGCGACACGTCAAATGCGAAATTATGGAGGCATGATATCGTTTACGCTAAAAGACGATTCACAGGAATCGGCATTTAAAGTACTTGAAAAATTCAGGTTATTTTCATTGGCTGAATCATTGGGTGGAGTAGAATCACTTTGCGGTCACCCTGCAAGCATGACACATGCCGCTATACCAAAGGAAGGACGACTGAAAGTAGGTTTAAAAGATTCCCTTATTCGGCTTAGCGTAGGCGTTGAAGACGGCGACGATCTGGTAGATGATATTAGCCAGGCCCTTCAAAAATAGGTGGGTTTTATAACATGAGTTTATAAAAATCCTTCATAAAAGTTTGAAAATTAACGGGTTTTATGCCCCGTTGAGCTGCATATTGGCCCTTTTATCGTTCAATAAGCCGGTTTATAAACTTTTTTATTTTTTTTCACTTTTGGTTGCAACTTTTAACCCTTCAATCACATCTATATAATAAAACCTGCATCAACCATGAAAAGTGAAAGATGGATTTATTCCCTGGGTATTTTAACCGTACTCTTCCTCATGGCATTTGAAAATATTTTCAACCTAAGGAAGGAGCAAACCTCACTAGACCTCCCGCTGAAAAACATCAAGGAACTGGCAGTAAATTTCGACTGTGAAATATTTGTCAACAAAGGCGAAGCGGCAAGTATGATCATAGAAGGAGACAAGAAGTTACTTAGCAGGATAAATCCGAATCAAAACCCCGGAACATTAAAACTCGATCTTAATAACAACCTGATAACATCTGTGAAATCTATCTTTCATTTATCCTCTGACAAACCCCGTATTTACATCAGCCATAATACCTTGCAAAAGCTCCAGCTGACCGACAAGAGCCAGGTGATTTCGAGTGATTTTGCTTATGATGGCAGAAACCTGGTAGACAGAGAATTGAAAAAGTTAAAGATGAAATGTCCAAAGGCCGGCTTCACTTCTTGTATTCAGTCCCTGCAAACCAAAACCGTATCACTTTGAAGTATGATATGCCTTTTGATGAAGATATACACCTCGAACAATTAATAATTGAGCAATCCCATAAGTAAGCATAATTAGCACTCTGCTGTGATTGAAATCCTCCATAAATTTTACCACTGCAATCATTCCGTCTGATACCATAAAGATCAAAGCACCGCCGTACACAAGGGTGAAACTCTTTTCTGTGGTATTTCCACGCCTTTTAATGGCATAAATCACCATAATTGCAATGGCACACACATAAAGACCAACCGGTAGCTTAAGATTACCCATTTGCGGGGCAATAACATAATAGAATGCACCCAGAGCCAATGCCACCATAACCATACGAGTATGTATAAAACGATTATTTAATAGTGTGGAATTATCCGTTCTCAATAAATGAAAACAATATGCATAAATGAGCTGCATTATTAAAAATGCGCACATCCCCAAAATAAAGTACATGTCATTCAAAGGGCTGAAAAGTAAGAAAACATCGCCCAGCCATGCCAAGATCAGTGCAATACCAAAAAGCCGAAAGCTTCTTATTTTTTTGTTCTTGCTGATAATGAGATAGTATCCTGCCAAAACAGGCATGAGCGCTGACTTGAATACAACTTCGCCGTTAAACCAGTTAAAATGGATAACTAGCAAATCAGCAGCTAGCACGACGAGATATAAATAAAGAAGTATATTTTTAATATTCATGATTGAGCTAAAAGTCGGGTTTTATTGTTAATAGCCACCATAGTATTTTCTTATAAACCACTCTACCGATGCAAGCAATAACAACAGGAAGAATAGCCACTTTAAATGGATCACTGGTAACAATTCTTCCTTTGTTCGAATCCGTTCTTCCTGAGGAAGGTCCTGAAGCCTGGAACTCAACTCACTCACCTGTTCTGGCAGATAGAAAGCGCCACTGTTGTTGGCGCTAAGGTTGCGCAGTAAATTAAAATCAGCCTTGAGCCTTGTGGCCTCCAAAGCACGGTTTTTAACAACAAAGGTACCGGTTTCACGCACGCTTTCCCCGTCGAGCGTGGTTGAAACGCTGTATTCGTAAATCCCGGGCTCCAAACCTCCAACACGATACTGACTATTGGTTGCGGAAATCTGATACACATATCTTTCCGTAATTGAATCCTGTACAATGGTTAGCGTGATCTCTTTGTCGTAAATGCGCTCGTAAATATCATTGTATAACTCGTTCTCAAATACGACGGACTCGTTTTCAAAAAACTCATTCTGGACAGGGTACACCCGAAACCGTCGCTTATCTTCACGGGTAGAAAGGAACTGAAATAATTTGGTGAAAAGATCGTCAAAGGCTTCTTGTGATTCATATTGAGCATATTCTCGCATTCGCCATTTGTAAATATCTTCTCCAATGAATACGGCCGTTTTTTTGCCGTCCTTTTTGCCGGTGACCAACAGTGGTTTCTGCGTATCTATATTGCCAATACGCTGGTAGAGTAGTATGTCGGAATTTCCATAAATATTGTAGTTGGCAAAAGGCACTTCAACAGGTGGATAATCGGAAAACCTGATGGTTTTATCTGCACTAATACTAAAAGGCGAAAAGTTTTCATTGTATATGGGAAAAGAAGCATCGTCGGCGCGGCTGATGAGCTGAATATATACCAGGTTCTTTAAGCTGTTAAAAAAAGAGACATCGCTACGGTTCCCAATAAAGTAAGCTGCTGAATTGGCTTTTTCCGTAAGGTTTTGCAGAGTAGCCCGGTAGCGGCGACTGACAGAAGGCACCTGGAAGAAAATCACGGTGTTGTAGGGTTTTTCCTTCAATTGATTTAAACCTTCGATAAAAAGGTCCACTTCATAATTTTGGTTGGAAGTTAGCGCTGCTGTGAGTGCTTTAATATCGGGGTGCGGGGCCTCTGCTACGATCAGAAAGCTTTCTTTTCCTTCTACCACATCGACAAAAGCCGTCTTCTCATTATTGGCCGTTGATATTTCAATGGCTAAGGGTACAATTTGTACATCAAGTTTTTGAACGCCATTCTCATTGGCATCCAGCAAAAAATCAACTTGACTGTAGAAATTGCTGCCCTTTACTTCCAATGTTTTTTGCGATAATAATCGATTACTATTAAATACCTGGATCTGTAATTGTGCTCCAGGCATTGATTCGGCCATCACTTCCGCTACCAGTGGAAAGCGGTTGCCCTGATAAGCGAGCTTATTATATCTAAGGGATTGGATATAGGCGTCAGGACGATCGGTTGTATCTCCAATGCCGACGGTATATATCGGAAATCCATAGGGTGTATAGGTCGGATTGCGACCTACATTATAAATGCCATCAGATAATAATACAACACCTGCCAGGTGATCGTAGTTCGATTTAATATCTGTAAGGCGTTCGTCCAGGTCGGTACTGGATACGTCGAAATCAAGGGTTTGCAGGTCTACTTCCTCATTACTAGCGTTCATTGTGAGTAATTCTACCCTGTAGTTTTCAGCAGCCAATTCACCTTGAAGTTGTATCGCTTTTTGTCGCATTTTTTGCGTAAGTACGGTATCTCCTGCAAGTGAAATCGATGAAGAATTATCTATCAAAACAATCATGGCAGGTTTTTCAAATATACGCTTGATTTGTCGGACTAGCGGCGCAAGCAGAAACAGACATATTAACGAAACAATCAAAAAACGGAAAACTGCAAGCACTCTGCTCAATGGTTTCGGCCAGGGATTTTTCACTTTATAATACAACAAAAGGGCATAAGCCAGCCCCACGAGCAGGCAGAGCGCTACCAAATAGAAAGGAGCATTAACAATAAGCTGAAATTTGTCCATAATGGGTTGTTTTCCGATTCTTGACCGGTTTTTACTCTGTAATGCAGAGGAACAATTTTACCAAAAAAAACCCACTTAACCGTACTCTGTTCAAA
>DNTA01000158.1 GCA_003500135.1 Cytophagales bacterium
AGTTTTTAGAAGTGCCCTACAGCTATATTCAGGCGCCAAAGCAGGTTTTATAATATTCTTACCGATTAACTCATCACGATTATATCCGATCATTTTGACCAATGAATCATTTACATCTGATATATTCCATTATTATGAAGAATAATGGCTTCTATAGTAAGGTTAGAAAACATTTTATAACGACTCTCGCTTTCTCTCAACGCTTCTTCAAACAGATGTTGATCAGTCATATCCCTTAGAAAGCCATCTATTGCAATAGGTGACCATTTTTCATCATAAACATATTTTACATTTGCTGATACATATTGCGACATGTTGTTTTTGTCAATCAGGTATGTGTTAAAGTTGATTACTTCACCACTCTTTTCCAGTTCTTCCAATAGTTCTTTTCTGGCGTCCTTATTTGCGTGGAATTCGATTACATTTTTCCCTAAAACTTCTTCGTGCATATACCCAAGAACTCCATAAATCGAATGGCTAATAATTTTTATTCCCCCTTCAAGATCAGAACGATAATAGATATCAATCACGTTTTCAATAATCCCCCTAAATAGCCGTTCACTCTCAACAAGCTTTTGATCAACTTCAACTTTAGCGCTTATATTTTCGTGAATCCCAAAAACTTTAAAAACCTCACCATTTTCATTTCTTAGAGCAAAACCAGAGGAATTGATATAAAAAAATGCCCATCCCGGTGTTTCACTCTGAAGTTTTCATGGAATTGGTTTGTTTTACCAATTGCCAACCCATTAAATTTTCTATATGATTTTTCCTGATCCTGGGGATAAACCAGTGACCAAAAAAGCGCTTCCGAATCATCACGATTTGGCTCATAACACAGAATTGTAAATATCGGACCAGAAATTTCGACTTTATCCGTTTTAGCATCCCACTCCCATATACCTATATTGGAATTTTGTATTATCAGGTCGGTTTTTTGGTTAATTTCTTTAAGCTCGTCCCTGATATTGGTATAATTCCTTTTAAGGCGACTTAAATCGTTTTGGGTTTTAATGTTGTCCGTAATATCAAGGCAATGCCCAATAAAACCAATTTGATCATCGGTTTTGATTGGATTTAAAATTATATCGTACAACTTTTCGGGCCTTGATTGAAACGAAATGGTGTTTTTAAGTTGTATTTTTCTTGTTTAATTATGTAAATCAGTACTGATAGATTTCTTTAGTGGGTTCACAGAATCTGTTTACAAAATTCCCCATAAATATTTTTTTCAACTCCTCTTCATTTTTTGTAAAAAGATCCAAAAAGGCCACATTGAATTAAACCAATTTTAAATCAGCGCTGTTTTGGAAATGCGGTAAATCGAAATATCTGGCTAGGTCAACCATCTGTCTTTAGAAGTAATTGCTTTTAAAACAACAAAGCAATTGAGAATATCGGGTTTATAACTTTAAAACTTAAAAAAAATCAAAAAGATATAAAACCAATAAAAGTCATTTGTGGCTTCGCACTCTTGTTTTAATTTTGACAATCATTTTTAAACCTTTTAATCCATATTAAAATGAATAAAATAATTCGGAATGCATGGTTTTTAGCTTTGTTTGCCATTGCATTGTACAGTTGTACGGGGTCGGTAAAACAGGACACCGGCACACAACAGGAATCAACTGCATTAGAAAATTCTGAGCAGGGAGTATTTCACCCGGAATGGTCGAAAAATGCGACCATTTATGAAGTGAATGTGCGGCAGTATACCAAAGAAGGTACATTTAAAGCATTTGCCGAGCATTTAACCAGACTGCGTCAAATGGGGGTAGACATTTTATGGTTTATGCCTATACACCCAATAAGTGAAAAAAATAGAAAAGGCACATTGGGTTCATACTACGCAGTGCAGGATTATAAAGCCGTAAACCCTGAGTTTGGAACACTTGAAGATTTCAAATCTGTTGTAGACCAGGCACATGATATGGGCTTTAAAGTATTAATTGACTGGGTTGCTAATCATACAGGATGGGATAACCAATGGATCAAGGACCATCCGGAATGGTATAAAAAAGACTCCACAGGAAATATGATCGCGCCATTTGACTGGACAGATGTTGCACAGCTAGACTATGGCAACCAGGAAATGCGCGAAGCTATGATCGATGCCTTATCATATTGGGTAAGCGAAGCCGATATTGACGGATATCGCTGTGACGTTGCCGGTATGGTACCGGTTGATTTCTGGGCGAATGCCCGTGAACAGCTTAATGAAATTAAGCCTGTATTTATGTTGGCGGAAGACGAAAGTGAAATTGCCCTCCTGGAGGAAGCATTTAATATGAACTATGGCTGGGAGTTTCATCATATTATGAACGGTATAGCCAAGGGCAAAAAAAATGCAAATGACATTATGCCATATTTTGATAGTGTGACCATTAAATACCCTGAAGGCGCCTATGCCATGCAGTTCATTACGAATCACGACGAAAACAGTTGGAATGGAACGGTATTCGAAAGACTGGGTGATGGTGTGGAAACATTTGCGGTATTGTCATTTACCGTACCGGGCATGCCGTTGATATACTCTGGTCAGGAAGCGGGTATGAAAAAGAGACTTGAATTTTTTGAGAAAGACCAGATCGATTGGTCAAACATACAATTTGGTGATTTTTATCAAAAGCTTGACCAGCTAAAAAATGACAATAAGGCGCTATGGAACGGTAGCGCCGGAGCATGGATGGATAGAATATCTACAGAAGCCGATGAAAATGTGTTTGCATTTAAGAGAACACTTGATGATAACACTGTATTGGTGGTATTAAATTTAAGTGGTGAAGCCCAAACTATTACATTGCAAGATGAGTCTATTAATGGAGAATTTACCAACTATTTTGCCAATGAAATTGTTGAATTAAATGCAAACCCGAGTTTAAATTTAAAAGCCTGGGGATACCAGGTTTATATAAAATAAAATATGAATAGAGCCCTGGCCATAAACAAAACCGGGGCTCATTATTATTAAATTAAAATCATGAAAAAAGCGATCATAAGTACGAACAAGGGTCAAATGCACGTTGAGTTTTATGGTAAAGATGCCCCAAACACCGTTGCGAACTTTGTTAAATTAGCACAGGAGGGCTTTTACAATGGCCTTACCTGGCATCGTGTGGTCCCCAACTTTGTAATTCAGGGTGGTTGCCCTAAAGGAGATGGCGCCGGGGGGCCCGGATATACCATAGATTGTGAGCTTAATGGTGAAAATCAATATCATGACCGCGGTGTTCTTTCAATGGCCCATGCCGGCAGAAACACCGGCGGATCGCAATTTTTCATTTGCCATAACCGCGACAATACCAAACACCTCGACAGGAACCACACTGTTTTTGGAAGAGTGACCGATGGCCTGGATGTCCTGGATCAGATAAGACAAGGTGATTTAATAGAGGCAATAGAGATAATTGAAGAGGACTAGTAGGCCTTTTCCTTTCTTCTGCCCAAACGCACTGCAATAAGTATCCCACTGAGCGCTCCAAAAAAATGCGATTCCCAAGACATCATGTAATTAACGGGCAATACACCATAAATCATCCCTCCGTATAAAAAAACCGTAATTAGTGAAATAATGATGGACTTTAGGTCTTTTTTCACAATACCATAAGTGATCAAAAATGCCGCGAAACCGTAAATAAGCCCACTTGCGCCGATGTGTATATTAGGTCTGGCAAATAACCAAACTAAAATGTTGGTTAAGAAATAACAGGTATAAAAAACAGCGCTGGCAATAGCTGCATAAAAATAGTATAAAACACCACCCAGTATGAGCAACGGAACGGTATTCGATATGAGATGGTCAAGACTGCCGTGCAGATAAGGGGCGGTAACTATACCAATCAGTCCCCACCAGTTTCTTGGCAAGATACCAAAGTTGGTGAGCTCAATCTGTACAATATTATTAACGGTAAAAATTAGCCACATAAAAAACACCATTCGTGCCGGCGCTATAAGGTTGGGTTCGGAATTAGCCATTCCCCCCCTCTCCTTTTGGCATTTCAATCATATTAAGTTGAAGGTATTCGCTTTCCTTTTCATCAATTTTACCAATTCCCAAAAATCCACCTGCTGCTTTAGCTACTCCATATGCCAAATCACGCCAACTTTTATGCAATTGAACAGCAAATTCTGAAGGGATTTTAGTGATCACTTCATTTAAATGTATCAATTGTTCCTCCATCAGTTCAATGCGTACCATAGGATCATCCGAAAGCAAAATCAAATGGCCTTTCAACTCCTTATTGAATTTTGAACTTACCTGTTCATAGTAGTTTTGTAGCTCAGATGTTACTTTGGCATTTTCTTTTACATAGCGCCCAGCATATTCCAGTTCTTTTTTTTGGATTTTACCATCAGCGCTGGCAATCAGCACGGTTATCCATACCGGAGCCTTTAATAACTGGTTGAGTTCTTCTTCATTCAGGTTTGCAAGTGGGTGGTTCATGTTTGTTATCAGTAAGTTATGCTATTTACATGGCATATCCTTTTGATTTGAATTTCATGATGAGAAATATGCAAATTAAAAAATTTAATTGCCTGTACAATATTCATCTTACCAGCATAAGGATGTCTGAAAATATAAAAAGACAACCTGTTAGTCGGAAATTGGTTAAGAAAATGCTCAAATACGGCCTTTTTCTTCCGCCATTCCGACATTATCATTGAAAAATCTATTGAATCAATTTGATTGTCAATGTTAACTTGTTTCGGGCTTTTAAACTTCAATGGGCTTTTTAGCGCCAGCAAAAGCAATGTTGTACGATAAACACTGCCCAAGCTCGTTTTTTCGAGCTTTTTGTCAAAGTTAAATGACATAATACTATCATATGACATTTGCTCCGCCAGAAACAAATGATGAAATACCTGTTTGATGGACCAACCATTTTGCATTGCTTTGCTTTGAAGCTGTTCTTCCGATAAGGTCGTGCCAAAATCCTCCAACTTCTTAAAAAGTAGTTCATGTTTTTGCCAGTTCCGCCTTATTTTGCCATGCATCTTTTCAGATATTTGTTTAAATTATTTGCATAATAAGCATTTATCTACAGATTTCTTGATTAAAAAATTGTTGTAACCGAATGAATTAGTATTTTTCAAATACTGAATTAACGTATTTCAGAAACAACCAATATGCCATCTGAACCAACCGTAAAAATATTCGCAGTTGAAGACGACCCTGTGTACGCTCGTTTTTTAGATTATTTATTTGGACTAAACCCCGACTTTGAGGTCACCTTTTTCCAGTCTGGAAAGGATTTTCTTAAAAACCTGCATAAAAAGCCAACCATTGTCACCCTGGACTATTCTTTGCCAGATATGAGCGGTGAAGAGGTATTGAAGGAAGTGAAGCAATTCGATCCCAATGTTTTTGTAATCATCGTCAGTTCACAGGAAAGCATAGGTACTGCTGTGGACCTTTTGAAAATGGGTGCCTATGATTATATAGTGAAAAATGACGAAACACGCGAAAGGCTGCTATATGCGCTAAATAACGCCAAAAAAAATATTCAACTGGTTAAAGAGCTGGATACATTAAAACAGGAAGTATCTGAAAAGTACGAGTTTGAAAATAGTATCATCGGTAAGAGCAAGGCAATCAAAAAGGTATTTGGCCTGCTTGAGAAAGCGGTTAAGACAAATATCACCGTATCTATCTCAGGCGAAACGGGAACGGGTAAGGAGCTGGTGGCAAAAGCCATACACTATAATTCTACCCGAAAACACAAACCTTTTGTTCCGGTAAATATTGCGGCAGTTCCTTCCGAATTAATTGAAAGCGAGCTTTTTGGTCACGAAAAGGGGGCTTTTACAGGAGCAGTTACACGTAGAATAGGTAAGTTTGAAGAAGCCCAGGAAGGCACAATATTTCTTGATGAAATAGGTGAAATGCCTTTGAATTTACAGGCAAAGCTTCTAAGGGTAATTCAGGAAAAAGAAGTAACCAGGATTGGTGGCAACAATACAATCAAACTAAACGTGAGAATAATTGTAGCGACGCATAAAGACCTTGCTGAGGAAGCTCAGAACGGCAACTTCAGAGAGGATCTTTACTACCGGCTTTTAGGCTTGCCCATATGGTTACCCCCACTTCGCGATCGTGAAACGGATGTGTTGCTAATTGCTAGTTTCTTTTTAAAATCCTTTTGCGAGGAAAACGAAATGCCATTAAAGGTGTTATCCAGAGAGGCAAAGGAGAAATTATTAAGCTATAGTTTCCCGGGCAATGTACGGGAACTTAAATCTGTAATTGAACTTGGGGCTGTAATGAGCAACGAGGATGAAATAATGGCCGAGGATATTAAATTCTCTTCTGTGATAAAAGAAGATAATTTTACTTTTGAAAATATGAGCCTGCGAGAATACAATTTTAAGATTATTCGTAATTATCTTGATAAATACAATAACAATGTTTTGGAAGTAGCACGAAGGCTTGATATAGGGAAATCTACGATATACCGGTATTTGAAGGAAATGGAGGCGGAGAACTTCTAAAGTGAATATTTTATGATCGACGCAAAACAACAGTATTTGAAAGTTATCGACCGGCTATCGAAAGAGCTGTTTTTATTGAGGACTTTCACTGACTTCAAGTCGATATTTAAAGACCATCTTCAGGAAATCCTTCCCGAAGTAACGCACATGGTCTTTTATAACTACGACTATATTTTCAAAAAATATGAATTGAGTACACAATTCGGATTTGCCAAAAACAGCGCCTTAAAATCTCCTTCTGATTCTACTACACAGTGGTTTGCAGAAGTATTTAGTAATGAAAAGATTTTATTTTCAAATAATACCTCCCTGAGTCGTGTTACTAAAGAGGCCAAATTCTTCTTGGAGGACGCACAGGGTTCTGAATTGGTAATACCCGTGAAGCCAGTAAACGAAGCCTCAGGAATCGTCTATTTATATTCCCCGGAGACAGACTATTTTGATGAAGAAAAAATACAGGCTAGCATCCTTATATCCAATATGTGTGTCAGGGCTTGCAAGCGGTTGAACATGCAAACCCACCAAATTCAGGAAAGCAAGGCTGCTGAAATGCGCTACATGAACCAGAAAAAGCTTATGAGCGAAGTGCTGGACTATCTTCCGGTAAATGTATTGTTAAGAGAAGAAAACGGCAGAATAATCTTCCTGAACCGTCAGGCGGAGGAAACACTCCAGAAAACCAGCTGGGAAATTTTTGGCAAAAGCCTGGAAGAAGTATTTAGCGAAAAAGAGGCAGCACTTTATGCGGACATTGACCGGGAATTGCGTGAAACGAAAGGCACTAAAGTTATTCAGGAGAAAGTGATTGTCGATGATCAGGTTAAATACATGCAGTCGGGATTTAAGTGGATCACCACTACTGACAATAAAAGTTTCATTTTGCACTTCAGCATTGACATCAGCGATCACATCAGAATACAAAAAGAGCTTGAACAACAAAAAAGGTTTATCCAATCTGTTCTCGATTCGAGTCCTAACATGATATTTGTAAAGGACATTAATGGAAAATATATCCTGGTAAACCAGGCCATGGCCGATATTTACGGGACCACGAAAGAAGAAATCTTGAATATGGATCCGGTAATATGGCAATACAGGCCGGAAGAAGTGGAAGCATTTCAAAAAATTGACGAGCAGGTATTTGAAACCGGAGACGAAATACAGACCGAAGAAAAAGTGACACTGCCCAATGGTAAAAGAAGATGGTTTCACACTATTAAAAAGCCCTTTTGGGACGAATTTGGCAAAACCAATCTTCTGGGCATATCTGTTGACATCACCGAATCCAAGGAATATTCCGATAAACTTCTGGAAGCGCAAAAGGCCAAGGAGATGTTCCTGGCAAAAATGAGTCATGAAATACGTACCCCAATCAATGGGATTTCGGGAATGATTGAGCTCTTGCAGGATACCGATGTGAACAACCAGCAGGAGCAGTATCTCAATTCAATGAAAAAAGCAACGGATAACCTAAAAGTTATCATTAATGAAATCCTTGACTTTTCAATTATTGAATCGGGAAGTATTACGTTTGAAAAAATTGCTTTCGAGCCTTATTCTGAAATTACTGATACCGTCAATTCTTTCAATTATGCAGCTAACTCCAAAGGCCTGAAGCTCATTGTCGACTATCACGATGAGATTCCGGAAATTTTAATGGGTGACCCGGTAAGGCTCAATCAGGTTTTGATAAACCTGGTCAACAACGCTATCAAATTCACGCAGGAGGGCTTCGTAAAGGTACAGGTACTTGCAAAAGATAAGGGCGATAGAAGCCAGCTTGAAGTTAAGGTTATTGATACCGGAATCGGAATTCCTAAAAATAAGCAGGTATACATTTTTGAAAGCTTTAAACAGGCCGATGACAGTGTAAATCGAAAATTTGGAGGCACAGGATTAGGGCTGGCCATAAGTAAACAGCTTGTCGAGTTGCAAGGTGGTCAAATGCTCCTGGAAAGCGAAGAAGGCAAGGGCAGTATATTTAGTTTTGTTATTCCCTACGAAAAAGGAACAAGCTCAACAAGCAGTTCCAGAAAATCAAAATCTAAAATAAAAGCTTTTGAAATACCCTATGAGATATTATTGGTAGAGGACAATGAGATCAATGTCTTATACGCTAAGTCCCTGTTGGAAAAGTTGAACCTCAAAGTAGATGTAGCTGAAAATGGCCTTGAAGCAATAGAAAATTTGAAAAATAAAAAATATGACCTCGTTTTAATGGACATTCAAATGCCGGAAATGGATGGAATGGAGGCCACATATCAAATCAGGAATATTTTAAAACTGGACCGTAAACAACTTCCTATAATAGCGCTAACCGCAAATGCCATAAAAGGATCCAATGATAAATGTTATGAAGTCGGGATGGATGATTACGTCACCAAACCTTTTGATACCCAACAGCTGGCAAAAACGATTCGCAAGTATTTAAATAGGAAAACAGACACTGATTTTGGCAGCGAAGCTACTATTGACCCACATATGAAACCTTCCACAGGGCAAGAAAGCACGATTGACAATGGTGAATCTTCCGGGGAAGGCCTTGTAGATTTATCTTACCTTGAAGAAATGAGCATGAACGATGCCGCTTTTATCAGTAGTATGATTGAAACTTTCCTGCGAAATGCACCCTCTGATATAGAAACCCTTGAAGCTTATTTCAAAAAAGAAGACCATCAAATGATCGCAAAAACTGCCCATAAAATTAAACCTTCTGTAAAGTTGATGGGCATCAGGCCTATGCACAACCTGATCCTGGACATAGAATCAAAGGCGAAGGCAAAAGATGGTTTAAATGAGATTGGCCCATTAATCGATGATTTTAAAAAGCTTGGCATGAAGGCCATGAATGAATTAAACAGTATTCTTAAAAAAGATTTATAGTAAAGCTTAATCGAATATTGGTCTCATTTTTGCACACTTGAAGGTATGTTGAAAAAAACTAGAATAGGCCTCATAATCCTAATCTTACTGGTACCACAGGTCATGCCTTCATGTAAAGTATTTTCTTCTGATACCGTAATTGTGCACAAGCCCCGTAAACACAATCGTCCTTATAATCATAAAAATGACCGTGGCAAAAAGCGATTAAAAAAGGTCAGAATGAAAAAGTGACCCTCATTTCTTTTTTATATAAATGACCTTATCCACCTCGGCAATAACTTCTCCTTCCTTATTTTTGACTTCTGTTTTAAAGTGGAAATCTTTCTTTCCCAGTTCATCCACTTCACTCCTTATTTTAGTCAAAAGGTCATCATCAATTATGAACTCTGCAAAAACGGCGCTCTTACCTGGCTTTCTAAAACGTATCGTAGCCGCCTTGTCCCAGATTATATATTCTTTTCTAAGGTGGTGAAATAGCATAATCATGTACCATGGATCGCACATCGCAAACAACGATCCCCCAAACTGAGTGCCTACCAAATTGGCATTTAAAAATCCAAAAGCCAGTTTTACCTTCATATAGGTAAAGTCATTATTGACTTTTTGCAGCCGTATTCCTGCCCCGAAGAAAGGTGGGTAGAAATTGGCGAGTTTCAACCGCCACTTATATGTATCCATTTAGAACCAAAATCGTTGAACAGTATGCTAATCTATAAGTTTAAAACATTATAAAAGAGCTAAAAATGAAATTTATCACATATATAGTAGTTACGATCGCAATAGTATGGTTCAGTAGTTGTCAGGCCCAGGACAAAAAGGAAGAAAATAATAACCAGTACGAAATTCAAAAATCTGAAGCCCAATGGAAAAAAGAACTGACGCAGGAGGAATACCACGTATTGCGTGAAAAGGGTACGGAAAGGGCTTTTACCGGCAAATTCAATGATTTTAAGAAAGATGGAGTATTTACCTGTGCCGCTTGCGGTAACGAATTATTCTCTTCTGAAACCAAATATAATTCAGGTTCGGGTTGGCCCAGTTTTTATCAACCTGTCGGTAAAAAAGCAATTGATGAAAAAGAAGACCGAAGTCTTGGTATGGTCAGAACTGAGGTATTATGTGCAAAATGTGGTGGCCATTTAGGTCATGTTTTTGAAGATGGCCCCCAGCCTACCGGATTGAGGTACTGTATTAATTCAGTGGCAATGGATTTCAAAGAGGAATGAATGAATTTAATTGACCATTTTCCTTCCCCTTCGAATATCTTTTTGAGGTGACAAAGTATACAAGTATGTAACCACTGGCAATGCGCCCAAATATATTTCTTGTTTATCAAATTTGATAATACGTTCCAACACCAACCTTCCCCTTACATCAATCAATAAAAAGTGAGCGGGAAACTCATTGTTGGTCTGTGATACTACATTGAGGATTTTTGTGTTAAAAATTGGATTGGGAAATAGAATAAATTCGAAAAGAGGAGCATTCATCACCTCATTTGAAGTGAATTCCGTTTTTTGCCCGTTTACAAAAGATAAAACAACGCAATATTGATTTAGACCTTTTTCTGGATTCTCATCCAATATTTGTGATTTAGTTCAGTAGTGCCAGGAAAATTTGACGGCTAATAAGTATAGTTATTCTATTGGGATTTTGTTGTGTTAAACTGAAACTGAAGCAGGTTCTGCCGGGCAGCAAGCTACCATGGATTGGTTCAACCGTTCCTACAGCTGTGGTTCCGGTGGATCAGAAGGATCGGGTAGCATAGGTGCCGTAGGAATACCCGGAATATTATATTACGATGCCAACAGCATTATGAATGCACGCTTCAGCACATCTGCAACCGGTGAATTTTCTTACTACGATAAAGTTGCCCTTGATTATTTGTATGAATCATTGAAGCCTGGAATACGATTTATTCTATAGCCGGGCTTATAAATAGGTCTCCCTGTTTTGTTTCAATTTAATCATTTACCGAATCAGGTAGAGATACTCTTTTGATTGCTATATCCTCACATAATCAACCTCCAGTCTTTTCAATTGTAGCGTAAACCCTTCTCAATTAATTATTTGTACTAAAAGCTAAGTATGTTTGACATAAAAGCCGGCCGGGTTTCATGTGTTACATACGTACCCTACTATCATAGACATACTATCCCTTCACCAAAAAGCCGGCCGGGTTTTGGTTATGACATACGTACCCCATACCCCTTGACATACGTAGCTTATGGTCAAAAGCCGGCCGGCTTTTGTTCTAATCATACGTATGACAGATATGGTATCATAAAATTCAAATAACTAATTGATAGGTTACCTGGAAAAAGGAAAATAGTATTACTCCAGGTAAAACAATAAAACACATTATTTGAGGTAAATAATTTAAGATGTCGTTTGTGATATATCCTGAGTTTCACAACCCTACACCAAAGCTTTCATAAAACAACTGCTGAATGTCTGTTCTTGTATTGAGTTGAAAGAGCTTTTTGTTTTCCCTGGTAGGATAAACACGATTAGATAAGAAAATATATACAAAATTATACTCAGGGTCGACCCATGCAAATGTGCCTGTAAAGCCGGAATGACCAAAACTTTTTTGACTTACTGAAACCGCTGTGTTTCCATTTTGATGTGGATCTGGCAACGGTCGATCAAAACCCAAGCCCCTTCTGTTATCATCCTCACAAAATTGACAAGACGTAAAGCCGGCAATTGTAGCGCTATCTAAATAGTGTTTCCCTCCATAAGTACCGTTCAACAGGTACATTTGCATGAGTTTGGCCAGGTCATTTGCATTGGAAAACAATCCGGCATTTGACGACATACCCTGCATTAATGCTGCTCCTTCATCATGCACCGTACCATGGATCAATTGCTTTCTGAAAAGAGAATCGTATTCTGTTGGTATAACCTGATTTAGTGAATACTGATCAAGAGGGAAATAAGTTAAACGACTGGCTCCCAAAGGCCTGTAAAAGTTTTGATCGATATAGGACCAGTAAGGTTCCTTGCTCAGGCAACGGATAAGTTCTGGATAAAGGTAAAATGACAACCCAGAGTATTTATAGGTTTTTTCATCCAGGGGCCTGTTTCTGATGCTTTTGTATACCTTTTTGTTAAATTTTCTGTGTGCATACAGGTTATCCGCTATTTTGTGGGGAAATCTTCTGGAACTATCTTCTTTAAAAGTAAACCACTTATACTTGCCATTTTTTCGTCTGGCTTCTTTCCAAAATGGTATCCATGGATATAACCCGGCCTGATGCGCGAGGGCTTCACGGATGGTAACCTCTTTAAATGATTTTCGATTGAAATACGGCATATAATCGCCAAATGTTCCATCAATGTCCAGAAGACCATCTTCGTATAATTTCATAATACCCGGTAAAGCTCCGGCTATTTTTGTGATAGAGGCTATATCGTATAAATCTGAGTTATTTACTTTCTGTATCGAATCATATGTGTGATAACCATAAGACTTTTGAAAAAAAACCACACCGTCTTTTAGCGCCAGAACCTGACAGCCGGGTGTGGCTTTTTCCTTAATGGCTTCTGCTACTTTTTCATCCACCTTAGTAAAATAATCTGTATTCACACCCACGCTTAGAGCAGACTGGTATGAAATACGACCCAGGTTTTTTGTAGTAACCCCCTGTCCTACAGTAAAATGTTTGCCACAAGTTACTGGTAACCGGCCTTTTGCTGAAAGGGCACCATATATTACTTGTGCGGCCACTTTTTTGGCGACCTCAAGTTCCTGGTAAGTAACTAATACACCTCCAGCTAAATTGATATTAGGCAAATGCCGAAAAAGGTAGGGATTCCCATGCAGTACCACAATTGACCTGGCATCGAGAGAATTATCAATCCAATTCAAAACTTCTTTTGAAGCGCCGAATTGATTTCCCGGATATACATTCAACCCGGAAATAGACCACACCACAAGATCATAAGCTACGATTTGTGACGATATGTCATCCAGCTGGGCTTTAGTGGCATTATGTGGAAGTTTGAATACCTCAGATGGCGCATAGTTCAGCATCATTTTGGAAAATTCCGATTGGCTGGTATCGCCAACCTGAATAATGGCGGTCTTTTGTTCTAGGTCTGCTACGGGTATATTATCATTTTTAAGACAGGTAATAGACGCAATACTTAATTGTTCTACCAGGTATTCATCTTTTTCCAAATTTAAATCACCAATAGCATTCGCCGTGTCTACTCTGTGGTTATCGAAAAGTCCCAACCAATATTTGGCAGCTAATATTTTTCGGCAACTTCGGTCTATCCTTTCTTCACTTAGCACACCAATCTTCAAGGCATTTTTTATTTGTTGAATGGCAAAACCAACATCCTCTGAAAAAAGCAATACATCATTACCGGCTAGCAGGGCTTTAACTTCAAGCATACCTGGTTCAACAAATTCAGTTGCTCCTTTCATATTTAAGGCATCCGTAAAGATCAAACCTTCGAAATTCAATTCATTCTGAAGAAGTTCACCCGTGATTTTTGTTGAGATGGATGCCGGAGTTGAAGTACTGTCCAGCACAGGGATACTCATATGGGCCGTCATAATTCCACCTATTCCATTGCTAATGAGTGTTTTAAATGGATACAAGTCTTCAAGATTTATCTCCTGCATAGAACGATTAATGACTGGAAGCCCTAGATGAGAATCAACATCGGTATCACCGTGGCCGGGAAAATGTTTGGCAACAGCAAGTATGCCATTTTTTTGTAAAGAATGGGATAGCAAAAATGATTTCCATGCCACATCTCCTGTTTTTTCACCAAAAGATCGAAAATTGATAACTGGATTTTCAGGGTTTGAATTCACATCGGCAACCGGTGAAAAGTTGATATGGACACCCAATCTTTTCAACTGCCGGGCCATTGAGTTTCCGGTCTCCATTATTAAACTGTCATCTTCGACTGCTCCGAGCGTCATTTGATAGGGAAGCCTTATGGTACTATCCAGCCGCATTTTGGGACCCCATTCAGCATCCATGGCCACCATCAGGGGCGCTTCAGATATTTCCTGCAACTGATTCACCATTTGAATATGCCTTACCGGACCACCCTGCATAGCTATTACACCTCCAATCTGCCATTTTTTAATATCTTCCAGTAATTTTTTCAAATACATACTATCCCGATTACTATAAGCAGGCGCCATAAAAAGCTGCCCTATTTTTTGATCTAAATCAAGATTGAGCATGACTGAATCGACCAAAGGGTGATTAAGATATTTTATCATAGGCGGATCAAAAGGTTGATCCTGAGATTTGCTAATTTGAACTTCGGCAAAGAAGAGCAAAACAACCATTAGTATTTTCAATGTGCTATTGAAAAACTTCGCCATAATTGCAGATTGTTTCAGTTGTAGAAAAACCATTTATATTTCGAGTCAGCATTAACGAATTGCTATATTAAGGAATCTATGAAGAAATCGTATTTTTTGATCGCGATATTTCTTGTGGCTCAGCTTTTGGTATACCCTAAAGAGTTAAGTGCACAAAAACGCAAATTAACACGGTACATTCATGCAATTCAGGACAGTCTGAATTCACATATGGGCGTAGTACTTTATGACATTACAAAAGAGAAGACCGTTTATTCACTTAATGAGCGAAAGGCATTTACTCCGGCCTCCAATGTAAAACTGCTTACCTATCTGGCCACAATGCATCATTTAACTGACAGTATTCCTGCTTTTCAATACATGAATAGGAATGACACCATTTATTTTACTTCTACAGGAGATCCTTCTTTCTTGAACCCTCTTTTTCAAGGTCAGTTTCCACCCAATTTCATGAATGATACGAGTTGTACCTTGGTATATGTACCCGATACTTTGTATGACTTTTCATACGGAAAAGGATGGATGTGGGATGATTTCACCTACTACTTTTCTGCTCAAAAATCAGCCGCTCCGATTTATGGTAATTTATATACGGTGAAAAAGGATTCTACGGGAAATATGCACTTCTCACCAGGATATTTCGTTCCCCATACGGCAATTACCAAAACGCTTGAACCAACAAAAATTGTAAGACATGCCTACGAAAACTCGTTTAAGCTCAATATTAACCCTGATGATAATGAATTCGAAGTGAGCACTCCTTTTTTATACCACGATTCAGTTTTTACGGCTATCCTCTCAGAAGTCATTGGCGAAAACGTCTATTTGCAACAAAGCGCTCCACTGCCCCTGCAAAAAACTACTTACAGTTTTCCAAAAGACAGCCTGATAATTAAGCTTTTACATGATAGTGATAACCTTATTGCCGAACAGTTATTGTTAATGATAAGTAAAAAAATCACTGATTCCCTGAAGACAGAGGCGGGAATAACAGCACTTGAAAACAGTGTTTTTCACGATATTAGTAAAGATATTAAATGGGTTGACGGTTCAGGTTTATCACGATATAACCTGTTATCACCATGGGCTATTCTTTTTGTGCTAAAGAAAATCTATAAAGAAGTGCCTGAGTCAATCTGGAAAAATCATTTCCCACAGGTTGGTAAAGAAGGTACTTTGAAACAAATGTTTGATCAAGAGCCCTTACAAATTTACGCAAAAAGCGGCTCTATGAGCGGCGTTTACAATTTAAGCGGCTTTTTATATACTAAAAAAGGAAATTTATTGCTATTTAGTATTTTAAATAATCATTTTGTGGTTTCGTCTAAAGAGGCTCGGAAATCCACAGAAGGCTTACTGAAATATATTATAGATAAATACTAATGAAAAAAACGATATTTACCGGCCTGATTGTATTATACTGCCTTGCACCTCTTTTGGCGCAAGAGGGTATTAAAATTGCAAAGCTTAAATACAATGGTGGAGGTGATTGGTATGCCAATAAAACAGCCCTACCCAACCTGATCGAGTTTTGTAATCAAAACCTGAACATGAGATTGGCGCCTGAGGAAGAAATTGTGGAAGTTGGCAGCCCTGAGTTATTCTCCTATCCTTATGTATATATGACCGGACATGGAAATGTGGTTTTTTCACAACAGGAAGCTGAAAATCTGAGGCAATACCTCATGTCGGGAGGCTTTCTTCATATAGATGACAACTATGGCCTTGATCAGTTTATCAGGGTAGAAATGAAAAAAGTATTTCCCGACCTCGATTTCGTGGAGTTACCTTTTGACCACCCTATCTACCATCAAAAATACGATTTCAATGAAGGTTTACCCAAGGTGCACGAGCACGATGGCAAACCACCACTGGGGCTTGGAATAATATACAATGGACGGCTTGTTTGCTTTTATTCCTATGAAAGTGATCTCGGCAATGGCTGGGAAGATCAACAAATCTACAATGACCCCGAATCGATACGCCTGGAAGCTTTGAAAGCAGGCGCCAATATCATTTCTTATGCATTTACTCAGTATTGAATTAATAGTGCTCCTGAATGAAAACTTTTTCACCAGCTTTTGAAACACCCTATTCCCGCAAGATCTGGTATCTGATTATCATAGCCACTGCAATACGACTGCTGATCAGTGGGATAATGGAACTTTCAAATGATGAGGTTTATTACTGGACATACGCACTTTTTCCGGATTTAAGTCATTTCGGCCACCCTCCCATGGTTGGAATTGTCATTTATTTGAGCACCTTCGGCTTACATCTTGACAATGAACTCTTCGTAAGGCTGGGCTCAGTAATGATGAGTGCATTTAACACATTTATGGCCTATAAAATAGGCGTTAAGCTAAGGAATGAGCAAACGGGGTATTTTGCCGCTTTGCTCTACTCCGCGTCAATTTATGCTTCCATACTTGCCGGTACATTTATTATTCCCGACAGTCCGCAGTTGTTTTTTTGGATGCTCGCCATCTGGTTTTACCTCAATGTTTTTTCAGATGACCTGCCGAATAAAAAAGTATGGTCATTTATGATATTGGGTGGATTGAGCGCCGCTCTAGCCATTTTGTCTAAATATCATAGTGTATTTATTCTTTCCGGCGTGGGGCTTTATGTATTGATCTTTGATCAAAAGTGGTTAAAGCATCCGGCATTTTACCTCTCTGTACTGATCGCCATTGGTGGTGCAGTACCGATTTTAATATGGAACATTCAAAACGAATTCATAAGCTTTACTTTTCACGGAGACCGGGTTACACCGGCATTACGGCTTCGTCCCGATTATTTTTTCAGAGAAATTGGCGGACAGGTGGCTTATAACAACCCGGTTAATTTCTTCCTGATAGTTATGTCTTTTGTAGGCATCATAAAGGGCAGAAAGATTCTGGAAAAGAAAATACTTTGGTTTTTTATTCTGACAGGATTACCATTAATCCTTGTTTTCACCGGGTTTTCGCTATTTAGGGAAACCTTGCCGCATTGGTCAGGTCCGGGTTACCTGCCTTTGATATTCGTTGCCGCGACCTATCTCAATGCGAGATATCAGGATAAAACAGCAAAGTTTCAGTGGTCTGGTACACCAAAAGGCCTTCAGACTTCAATTTATTTAATTCTATTTTTATTGATTGTAGCCATTTGGCTCATAAATTTTAGTCCGCTAAAACTGGGAAAAACAAGTCCCGTTGAAAAATACGGTGAATACGACTTTACGCAAGACATGTATGGTTGGGAACAACTGGGTCAACAGGTCGATAGTATTGTTTACCGGAATGAATTACCTCAACAAGATTTTATTGGACAAAAGTGGTTTCCGGGTGCGCATGTACACTATTATATTGCCAAAAGGCAAAATGCCAAAATGTATATGATTGGCGATTTAAAAAGTATACATAAGTATGCCTGGATAAATGCCGATGCCGGCGAGCCGCAAAAAGGTAAATCATACTATCATTTAGCTGTAAGTAACTATTACAGAGACCCTATTCAGCATTTTACACCATATTTCAGGTCTGTAGAGGTTATTGATACATTAGAAGTGTATAGGGCTGGCAAACTGATGCGATATGGATTTTTAATGAACTGCAAGGACTATAACGGCCAATACGATAACCCATTATGAAACCCGACCTATGAATTTTACCTTACAATCGTTGATTATTAAGTTCTTTAAATTTGGCGCTGTTGGCTTTTCAGGGCTCCTGATAGATTTTGGCTTTACCTATTTTTTTAAAGATGTGTTAAAAAGCAATAAATACATTGCCAATAGTATAGGGTTCTCCCTTGCTGCCACTAACAACTATATTTTAAATAGGATTTGGACGTTTAATAGTGCTGACCCTGATATTCTCGCCCAGTTCCTGAAGTTTTTTGGCATTTCCGTCATAGGGCTTCTTCTTAACAATATGTTTGTTTGGATATTCCACGATAAAATTAAACTCAACTTCTATTTTTCGAAGCTGATGGCAATAGGCTGTGTTTTATTCTGGAATTTTTTCGCCAACTATATTTACACCTTTACCTCATAATGAAATATCTGATATTTGGAGCATCGACTGGAATTGGAAAAGCGCTTGCCGAAGAATTATATCAAAAAGGCCATGACATCACATTGGCATCCAGAAGAATACATCTATTGGAAAATATAAAACAAAATCTGGAAGGTGTACCAAATATCATTTCCTGTGACATAAGTCAGGAGGAACAGGTAAAACAAACAATTTCATATGCAGATAAACAAATGAGTGGGATAGATATAATTGTGATTAACGCAGGGGTGGGAATGAATGAGCAAATATTGAAAGAAGAATTAAAAGTGATTGAAACCAATGTTAAGGGGTTTACCCTCGCAGCGCGAAAAGCTTTTGATTATTTTTCCAATCGAAATAAAGGACATGTTGTCGGAATAACTTCGGTAGCCAGATTTCGGGGTTTTTACCCCTCATTTGCCTATAGTGCATCAAAAGCATATGATCATATCTACCTGGAAGGTCTTCGCCATCAGGCAATGCGGGAAAATCTGAATATTTACATATCCGAAATAATGCCTGGTTTTATTGACACTCCTATTTTAAAAAATAAAGAAGAACTATTTTGGGTAGCAAGTGCACAAAAAGCAGCTAACCTGATCATTAGGGCAATAAATAGAAAAGCCAATAAAGCATTTATACCGGGTAAATGGTGGTTACCGGCATTTTTACTGAATTGGCTTCCACAAAAATTTCTTGTAAAAATCCTTCCTTAATACACCTTTTTAAGGTCTCCTTCTACATCATTTTCACCATCAACAATAAAATAGCTGTAGGACCCCGGTTCAGTTACATCGATGGTCTCTTCAATGATTACTGAATTGTTCACGCTGTTTTCTACTATTACTGTAGCAAGCTGATCGCCTATATTGGCAAAATCGGTAAAGGCTCCGGCACCCATGAATCTTGATGAAGTGATCTCATTACCCTGACTGTCCCTTATACTTACATTAACAAATGCCGAAGAGAGGTTTTTAACAGAAAGTGTGATATCCTCAACAGGATCAATTAAGTCGGCATAGACAAAAAGCTTTGTGTTCTGACCGGTATTGGCGGTTACGGCCAAATAGTTACCTATTGGCAATTGTACGGAATAGTAAAAATCATCGGGTTGTTCATAAACGGTTGAATCGCAAGTGGACTCTTCTTGTGATGGGGCTGTAACGAAAGCAAACACGGAAGAGGGTAAACCCGGGGTATTCTGCAGGGTTTTAAATTCTACTTTATCCGTAAGGCAGTAAATGATTCGTGAATCTGAAGTGTCTCCTTCAATGGCCTGCAAATCGAATTGAGCATCTCTGATACCCTGATAAAATTTTACACCTGATCTGGGATCGGGGTCTTCATTAGATAAATCGGTACAAGACCAAAGCGCAATAAGACTGATTGATAGCAATAACTTGTTCATAGTAAATTTTATTATCCAATTGAAAATATTAACAACAACGCAGAAAACTAAATTGTTTAATTAAAAAACTAATACATTAGTTGCATAACTATATTATTAGTTATATAATTGTAATAAGATAACAGAATTATGAAACAGCTCACTAAAGCCGAAGAACAAGTGATGTTGATCCTTTGGGGTCTAAAGAAAGGATTTGTCAAGGACATTATTGAAAAAATGGATGAACCAAAACCTGCATACAATACTGTTTCTACCATTGTAAGGATATTGGAGCAGAAAGGATTTGTTGACCACAAGACTTATGGCAAGACACATGAATATTTTCCAATCATTTCATTAAATGAATACCGGAAATATTCAGTCAAAACCTTGCTCTCAGGGTATTTTGGAGGCTCCTTTAAAAACCTTGTTTCCTTCTTTGCCAAAGAAAATGATATGGACGTTAAGGAATTAAATGAGCTAATGGAAGAAATTAAAAAGAACGAAAACCAGAAATGATGCATTTCCTGAACTATTTTATTTCGTCAAGTATACTAATCGTAGCTTTTTATCTGGTTTACAGGCTTATTTTATCGAAGGAACAAAACCACCAATTCAAGCGGTTTTTTCTCCTTTTTGCTGCAGCTGCCAGCATCATATTTCCCTTGATCGATGTTACAATACCAACATTTTTCCCATCGTCCAGCAATATTCGAACTATAGGGCAACCCATCGAGCTTTTGCCGGAAATCATTATTGATAATTCTGAAACCAACACCACTTCTTCAATCATTTCAGTACTGAAAATTGTACTTGTCATCTATTTAGTCGGCGTGGTAGCCATGCTTTCTCGATTCATATGGTCATTAATGTCCATAATAAATTTATTCCTGTAGCACATTCCTTAAGGAGTGCGAGAAGCAGAATACTGGGTGGTACCTACTAAAGGCTAATATCCCACTTGTTCCTTTTTCAACATTATCTTCTGGGATGATACTAAAACCCTGAATCCCAAAGAAAAGCAACAGATATTTTGTCATGAAAGCGCACACATTAATCAGTGGCATACTTTTGATGTGTTATTCATGGAATTCATTCAGATCGGCTGGTGGTTCAACCCGGTCGTATATTTATTCAAAAAACAGCTTTGTACACTGCATGAGTATCTGGCCGATAAGCATGTGAGGCAAACCATGAATGATGAAGGTTACATATCGCTACTAGCCAAACAATGGCTGTCTGTTGCACAACTCAATATAGGAAATCATTTTTCTAAATCTCAAACCATAAAAAGAATGAATATGATGAAAACGAAGCCAAAAAAAGCATCCTTGCTGAAGGTACTGGCGGTCATAGCCAGTGTCCCCATTGCTTTTTATTTTGTGTCCTGCCAATCTAACGATGAAACAGTTTCTGCCGCAGAAGTGGTTGAAATTGAAGAAATTGGTGGAGAAGTATTGTCGGGAGATAAACTAAAAGATCACCCGCTACATCCGGATTATCTAAACCTAAAAGCTGAAAATCCTGATGGAGAATATAATATTGCCACTTTTTTTCCTGAAGAAGGGAATCAACAGCAGGTAAAGAGTGAAATTAGGGAACTTAATAACTGGTCCCTTCAACTGATCAAATCTGAAAATAATGCATCATTAACTAAGGTGTCAGCTATTTTGCAGAAAATCAACCCTGAATTGGCCCGGAACCAGATGGGTAAAACCGATCAGGATAACGATATTTTTACTGAGGTCGAAGACGCCCCCCAACCCATCGGTGGTTTTCAGGTATTTTATGAAGAATTAACATCTAAACTGAAATACCCCGAAGAGGCCAAAAATAATGGAATCGAAGGGAAAGTTTTCGTAGAATTTATAGTTGAAAAAGATGGTAGTCTTACTTATGCCAACGTTAAGAAAGGCATTGGATACGGGTGTGATGAAGCGGCGCTTAATGCATTTGAAGGTTTGAAAAAATGGAATCCGGGGTTAAAGGACGGTAAACCAGTTCGTGTAAGAATGATCTTACCAATATCTTTCCGTACGCCATAATTTTTTTGCCTTTTAAAACTAATTTCTTAGTTATAAAACTACAAACCTAGTAGGAAACTACTGGGTTTTTTCATTCAAATAAACCTATTGTACATACTTTTTCGTAAAAAAATGCAGGAGGTGTTAGAGAAATGCATTCACACAGCTGGCATTGGCAACTGAAAGAAGGGATTACGATCGACGGAAAAGACATCTACCGTTTTATAATTGCCCTTTTATTTATTTTTCCGGTTAGGTCATACATTAACCACCTCGTAATCGAGCCGCAAATCAATAGCACTTTCCCCTTTGATGCCGAACTGGAATCCTGGCTCTATTTTCAAAATCACTTAATTATAATCGGTGGTGTGCTTTTATTATTGGGTTGGTTTACCCGAATTATTGCATTACTTATTGGACTTTTCACTGTACTTCACCTGTTGTTGATAGAGATATTCCAATTTCAGGGTCTGATAGACAATCACATCGGAATAAATATATTACTTTTCAGCGCATTGGTTTTATTAGCTATTTTAGGGCCGGGAAAATATTCGATTGACCATTTTTGGCACAAACTAAGCAACAGTTAAATTTTTGCAGCATTCCAAAATCATCTTATATCAACACTTTTTAAATAAAATTGAAAAGGAACTGGGCCTCAAAAGTACCAGAATTGAGACTAAAGAAACCGGTTTACTGATTGAGTTTGATCAAATAGATAAGGTTTTAGCCTTTTTATTTATGATTAGTTCGGAAAAAATGGAGGCTTCATTTATAAGGGAAGGCTGGTTGGAAAATGCTGTGGACCGGATCAATATTTGGGAAGATCAGTGGTTACAAAAGCCCAATATCATACTATCCCGATTAAAAGCACAAATCGGCACTATAGACCGGGTTTATGCCCGAAATACAGTAATCGCTCAAATTGACAAAAAGAAATTTGAAGTTTTTGTCGAAGAAAACCATTTAATCGGCAAGGCCCGAGTTAAATATAAATATGGATTGTTTTTTGAAGGAAAACTTATTGCTGTTGCTGGCTTTAGTAAAGGTAGAAATATAGGTTTTGATAAAAATAAAATCCGGTCCTTTGAAATGGTGAGGTTCTGTAATAAATCAGGCACGACCGTTGTAGGTGGTTTAAGTAAATGTTTGAGCCACTTCATTGCAGAACATCAGCCGGAGGATATTATGACATATGTCGATAAAGATTGGACTGAAGGAAATAGTTTTGAACAATTAGGATTTTTGATAAGCGATGATACCCCGCCGATTGAAATGTGGGTGAAACCTGATAAATTTACAGGAAGAACCTACAGGAAAAGAATTGAGAATGAGCTGAATCAATCTTTTTCTGATGAAACCCTGTATCGAAATGGATATTATAAAGTATATAGTGCGGGTAATATTAAATTCAACAAAACTTTAGTCAGATCAAATAATTAAAAATAAAGCTGCCGCAATGCCGGCACCCGCCAATGGCCCGAGCACCGGAATCCAGGCGTATGACCAATCGCTGGGTGCATCTCTTCTGATCGGTAAAAAGTGATATATCAGGCGCGGCCCGAAATCACGGGCAGGATTTATGGCATAACCTGTTGTACCGCCCAGGCTCATACCAATGGCAAATACCAATAGCCCAACCGGTAGCGCTTCCAGGGCGCCTAATCCGACTTTAACATTTTCCTGCCCGGCTATTTCGATAAATGGTTTTGAAATGTACAATACTGCATAAACCAGAATAAACGTGCCTACAGCCTCTGACAAAAAATTTGAGGAGTAGTTGCGGATATTTGGAGCGGTACAGAAACAGGCTTTTTTTAACTCTCCTCCTTCGGTAATTGAAAAATGGTCTTTATAAAAAACGTAAACCAGCCATGCCGCAAATATGGCTCCTAAAATTTGAGCAGTAACAAAAGGCACCACTTTTATCCAATCAAATAGACCGGCCATGGCCAAACCAAAAGTAACCGCCGGATTGATATGTGCCCCGCTGTATGGAGCTACTACATAAACAGCTACAAATACAGCCATCCCCCAACCTGCGGTAATTACTATCCAGCCACCATCATGCCCTTTGGTTTGCTTTAACAAAACGTTGGCGACCACCCCGTTTCCCAATAAAATAAGTATAAAAGTACCTATGAACTCAGCTATTAACTCATGCATCTTCTAAAAAGTATTGTTTTGCCAGTGTTTTAAATGCAGTCACTTGTTTATCTGCCCAACTTTGGTCTTTATTCAATTCTTTAGCCATTATTTCTGCTACTTCCTGGCAAACTGCCAGACTGGCCCTTGCATCTAAAAATAAGGCCCTTGTCCTCCTGGCCAATACATCCTCCACCGTTCGAGCCATTTCTTCCCTAATTGCCCATACCACCTGTGCTTTTTTAATCTCCAAAGATTCAATCAACCAGCCTTTATATTGCGCATTTTCTTTTTCAATTTCTTCCACTTCGTCCCTGTCGCGACCATAAACTGACATAGGTCCACTACCGGCAACTGTATTTTTATCATATCCGTGTATGAGCAAATGGCTTGTGATACACTTTCTTTCTGCCAAACCGGCAATCATGATCGCATTGTCTACCGCATCTTCGGCCATTTTACGGTAAGTGGTCCATTTGCCCCCAATTACGGTGACTAATCCGGAAAGTGATATAAGCACTTTATGGTGTCTGGAAATTTCTTTTGTGGTTTTGGCTTCCCCATTTTCGGGCGCTGCAAGTGGCCGTAAACCGGCAAACATACTGAGCACGTCTTTCCTGGTGGGTTGTTTAGCAAGGTACTGGCCTGCTGTTTCCAAAACAAACTCGATTTCTTTTTCCAGGGCCTTAGGTTCGAGATCTTTCGAATCAACCAAGGTATCTGTGGTACCTACAACTACTTTATTATACCACGGGACAGCAAACATCACTCTGCCATCACTTGTTTGGGGTACCATAATGGCAAATTTCTCGGGCAAAAAGCTTTTATCAAACACGAGATGAATACCCTGACTGGGTTTGATCATTTCCCTGGTTCCAGGCTCATCCATTTGTTTAAGCGAATCAGCAAATACACCAGCTGCATTTATAACCACTTTTCCGGGAATCTCATATTTTTCCCCTGTTTCCTGGTCAACTGCCTCGACACCAGATACCATATTGTTTTCCGGTTCTTTGATAAGACCTGTCACTTTGAAGTAATTCAGTACAACGGCATTATAGTCTACTGCAGTCATTGCCAGACTTACGGCCATTCGTGCATCGTCAAATTGCCCGTCATGGTATACTATACCTCCTTTCAGTTGGTTTTGCTCAACCGTGGGAAGCGCTTTAATGGTTTCTTCTTTGGATATATGCTTTGAAGGGCCTAATCCGAGTTTACCCGCCATCAAGTCATAAACTTTAAGTCCGATGGAATAAAAAGGGCCATCCCACCACTCATATGCCGGAATGACAAAAGATTGATTCCGGACCAGGTGTGGTGCGTTTTGCATCATCAATCCACGTTCTTTCAAGGCTTCCAATACCAACGAAACATCTCCTTGTTGTAAATATCGCACGCCCCCATGTACAAGTTTGGTGCTTCTACTTGAGGTGCCTTTGGCAAAATCATGTTGTTCAAGTAGAAGTGTCTTGAATCCTCTGGAAGCAGCATCCACCGCAATTCCCAAACCAGTGGCCCCGCCACCAACCACTATCATGTCCCAGGGATCTTTCCTTTTTTTTAATTTTTCAATTTGTTTTTTTCGGTTCATAGTTGTTTGATTCTATTCGTTCCAATTGCCTGACCTTTCAAGAGCCTTATGCCAATATTTAACAGTTTCCGAAATCCCTTCTTTACTTTTAGAGGGTGAAAATGACTTTTCCTGTGACCACTGTGCTTTTATTTCATCAATACTATTCCAAAAGCCAACAGCCAAACCTGCCAGATACGCAGCGCCCAATGCGGTAGTTTCTGTAACCTTAGGCCGCACTACTTTATCCTGAATCAAGTCAGACTGAATTTGCATTAAAAGATTATTTCTGGAGGCGCCTCCATCGACTCTTAGTTCTACAATATCAATTCCGGAATCCTGTACCATGGTATTTATAACATCCATTGATTGTAACGCAATACTTTCGATAGCTGCACGGGCGATATGTGCCTTTCCTGTACCCCGGGTTAGTCCGATAATGGTTCCTGAAGCATATTGGTCCCAATGAGGTGCGCCCAGTCCTACAAATGCAGGCACCATATAGACGCCACCATTATCATCTACGCTACTCGCCAGGGACTCAACTTCTTCAGATTTTTGAATAAAGCCCATCTGGTCCCTAAGCCATTGCACAACCGCTCCGCCAATAAAAATACTTCCTTCTAAGGCATAATTTACCTTTTCGCCAATTTGCCAGGCTATAGTTGTAATTAGTTTGTTTTTAGATAAAATCGCCTCATTTCCCGTATTCATCACCACGAAGCAGCCGGTACCATACGTATTTTTGGTCATGCCTTTTTCTGTACACATCTGGCCAAAAAGCGCGGCATGTTGATCTCCGGCAATTCCGGAGATAGGAATTTCGGCCCCAAAATGCTCTTTTACCGTATTTCCATATACTTCGCTGCTACTTTTGACTTTGGGCAATATACTTTCCGGTATATCAAATAATTCCAGCAGATCATTATCCCACTGCAAATCGTGAATATTAAAGAGCATAGTGCGACTCGCATTGGTTGCGTCAGTGACATGAACCCTGCCATGGGTCAGGCGCCAGATCAGCCAGGTATCAACAGTACCAAAAGCAAGTTCGCCATTCTCAGCTTTTTCCCTTGCTCCATCAACATGGTTAAGTAGCCAGTTTATTTTCGAGGCAGAAAAATAGGCATCGATAATTAAGCCTGATCTTTCCTGGATAAACTTCTCTTTACCTGCCTTCTTTAGCTCATCACAAAATTTGGCTGTGCGCCGGTCTTGCCAGACTATTGCATTATAGATGGGTTCACCTGACTTTCTATCCCAAATTAGTGTAGTTTCGCGCTGATTGGTTATGCCTATCCCCTCAATTTGCTCCGGATTGACCTTATTGGACTTGAGAACATCGCGTATCACAAATTTTTGCGTGGCCCATATTTCCTCAGGATTGTGTTCGACCCAACCGGGCCTGGAGAATATTTGTTCGAATTCGCGTTGTGAAACGGCAACGATCCCGCCTTTTTGATTGAAAAGAATTGCCCGGTTGCTGGTGGTGCCGGCATCGAGCGAAAGGATGTATTTTTCCATACTTCCCGGGTTTAACAGTGATTAGATTGGTTCTTAAGTATAAAAATAACATAAAAGAATCCAATATGTTATTTTTACTTTCTCATAAAAGTTTTAAAAATGGCATAACCCTTTTTCTCGGGCTTGATCATGACTTCCTGCATGTCCCGTACACTTTTTACCGACTCAATTGAAAATATGGCCTGTGGATTATTTTTCTCCACGATTTGTGTCAACCTGGTGATTTGTTGTCGTGCCACTATTAAGAAAAGTACACTAACCGGCCCTTTGTTATCTTCAGCATCAATGGTAGTAACCCTGAAGCTATTATTCCGAAGAGAGGCGATTAAATTAGACGCATCCTTTTGGGTGATCACCCTGACGATCACATTACCGAAAGCAATCTTTTCTTCAATAAGCATGCCTACATATATTCCGGCTGCAAAACCTCCGGCATAGGCCAGGTAAGAAATATAGTTTTCAAGATGCTGAAGGATTTGGCTGATGACTATTAACCAAATAAATGCTTCTAGAAAACCTAAAAATGAAGAAAGGATGCGACGACCACCAAGCATATAAATTACCCGGATTGTATTAATAGATACATCGGCAATTCGAGCAAAAAATATAATCAGCGGCAATACGACCCAGCTAAAAAGTTGGTCATCGAAGCCTAAAAATTTAGCAATATCCATAATGTTAATTTTTACGGGTACACTTTTGCAGTAAAATTATTAACCCGGATTATTCATGATGTTGCCATGAAGAATGACGATAAATTATTGAAAATAATTGATATTCAATTAATTTATACCAGGGTTAACCCTGACATTTTCAAAATTTCCATAGCTCAAATTTGGGCTAATATGTATTACGTATTTAACCGCAATTTAAATTGTAACTGGTTAATTATCAGTAATTTTGAAAATCGTCAGATGATGATGTTTCAATCACAGTCCGACATTTATCGTCGGACCTTGCGGCGGAAAATTTCATGGATTTTCCGGGTTAATCAGTGCTTCAAGTAATAATTTATAATAATTTAATGTCAATCAATCACCAAAATCTTTCAGTGTAACAAAAAATTTATTTGGGCGTGTATTTATGCTTTGCATTGAATCTGAAACACTGTAAAGCGGTCATATATTCATTTTATCTCATGTAATATAGATCACAAAATATAATATTATTTAATTTTTTGTTTGTAAATAAAAAATATATTACTACCTTTCAAACGGTTTTCAAAACCACAGCCTACTCTCATAGCGGAAAAAAGGGCCACTCCATAAGGGAGTGGCTTTTTTCGTTTAATGCCACCATCCGATCAATCGGATTTTATTTGCCCTTGCACTGACCTGATGACCGATTCAAAACTTATAACTCAAGTGAATACCTTGTGCGCCAAAACCCATGAATGGAGTAATGTCTATTCCACCCAACCATCCTTTTTCATTCTGCTTGCGATGGTTTTTGATAAGGGTTCTCGTCATGTAGTGACCGATAAAGGCACCAAAAAATACATCAGAAACAAAATGGGCATGCTCATATAATCGTTCAACCCCAACCAGCCCGGCTAAACCGTAGGCTACCCATGGTACCCACTTTTTGTGTTTATAAGCCTCGGCAAAGACTGTCGCGGCTGAAAAAACCAATATGGCATGACCGCTTGGAAAAGAGGTATTAATATTGAACGGGTCACCATTGGTACCCTGAAATGGATGGAAATCTTCCGGACTGCCCCCATCTCTGGGCCTGGTTCGGTTCGCAATGATATTTAACGGATAGGACACAAAAGATACCAGGATTTGAGCCTCCACGGACTCAAGTGAAGTGCGCATGAGTAGTTGATCTTTTGACAATAGCCCGATGGCATAAGGCAAGGCTCCCGCATAAATTAAGTAAGTTGTGCCTTTTAACGGGTTTAGGGTGGCATCAACCCCTTTCCAAAAGTCAGAATCCTGATTCAGATCCTTAAAATAATCATTCACAGGACCATCGACATATTTCACCATCAAAAAGGTAGCCAGACTCGCCCCTCCAAGTTTAAGCCAGTCTTTACCCGTCCATCTGCCTGGCGCTGTTACAAGCTCTCTTGTGTCGGCCAAATACCAATTGAAATATCTTGCATTAATCTTGTGATCAAAAACCGGAGGATTGGCAAAAATTCCCTGATTTTGATCTTCGATGGAATCATTTGGATTCGCATTGGTAATATTCAATAAAAACAAAAATAGTACTATCAGCGATATCTGATTCTTTGTCATGGATTAGTATTTGTTAATGGTGCAAATTAGTTTATTCTTACTTTTAAACCGAATAATTTGACTTTACACAAGACTCAATCAGATAATAATCGATCAAAACTGATTTTAACCTTCTCAAAATGCTTTTGGAATTCGGCTAATAAATGATCGAGCTTGTTGGTAATTTGTTGGTTTTGCAGATTCCCAAGACTTCCTTCGTGAGTGTGTTGTATTTCTTTATCAAATTTAAAAGTACCCGCTGATACCTCTTCCCCTACCTTTTGATAGGCTTCGCGAAAGGGCACACCCGATAAGACCAATTCGTTGACCTTTTCTACTGTAAATAAATATTTATATATTTCTTTATTTATTATATCTGTATTAATAATGACACTTTGCAGCATGAAATCGGTCATTTCCAAACAGTGCTTCAACACGTCAATACCTGGCATTAAATGTTCTTTCATGATCTGCAAATCACGATGATAACCTGTGGGCAGATTAGCCGTGATCATCATGATTTCATTTGGCAACGATTTTATCTGATTGCATTTGGCCCTGATAAGCTCAAAAACATCTGGATTCTTTTTATGGGGCATTATACTGGAGCCTGTTGTCAAATTATCGGGAAATTGCACAAATCCATGATTTTGTCCCATGTATATACAAACATCCATCGCCAATCGCGAAAGTGTATCAGCAATATTACTCATAGCTGAACTGACCACCCGTTCTGCCTTGCCCCTACCCATTTGAGCATACACCACATTATAGTTCATCGACTCGAAGCCAAGAAGATCCGTTGTCAATTGGCGATTTAGAGGAAATGAAGAACCATAGCCCGCAGCTGAGCCCAAAGGGTTTCGGTTAACAATATCAAAAGCAGGTTTTAACAAATGCAGATCATCTACAAGGCTTTCTGAAAATGCTCCAAACCATAACCCAAAAGATGACACCATTGCAACCTGCATGTGTGTATATCCTGGCATTAATACGTGTTTGTATTGTTCACTAAGTGACAACAAGCGCCTGGTTAACCTCTCAACCAGCTCTACTATTTGACGTATCTCTTCCCTCATAAATAACTTAAGGTCGAGTAACACCTGGTCATTTCTGGACCGGCCCGCGTGGATTTTTTTACCGATATCTCCCAGTTTTCGTGTCAGCAATAGCTCCACCTGGGAGTGGACATCCTCAACTCCCGATTCAATTTGGAAGTTATCACTTTCAATGACCCTATATATTCCGCGAAGCTCCTTTTTTAAAGTCTCCAGTTCTTTTCCGGACAACAATCCAATCGTTTGGAGCATGGTAATATGTGCCATACTGCCCAAAACATCGTATTTAGCCAGTTTTAAATCGAGTTGATTATCCATTCCTATGGTAAATGACTCGATTTTCCCATCTACTGAAATATCTTTTTGCCAAAGCTTGTTTGTTTGTTTCATAATAGCGCAATGTAGTTTTTGATTAATTCCGGGTATAGCTGGATTGCCTCTTCAATTTCTTCCAGGTAAATAAATTCATCTGCCGTATGCGACCTTGCCGAATCGCCAGGGCCAATTTTAATGGAATCACATCGCAAAAGTGCCTGATCTGATAGTGTTGGTGAACCGAAAACCTTAATATTCATTTTTTCTGCCACAGTAAACATAGGATGACCCGTTGGCAAACCTGAAGGCTGAAGGCGGGTAGATCTCGCCACAACTTCACCTTCAATATTTTTCCTGATAATCTCAAGGATTTCTTCATTGTTGTAAGCGTCCGTGCTTCTTACATCTACCACATACTGACAACGGTCCGGCGCCACATTATGCTGGCTTCCGGCATTGATTTGAGTTACGGTCATTTTAATTTCTCCCAACTGACTGGATTCTTTTGGAAATCGATAATTCCTGATCCACTGGATACCTGGCAAGGCCTCATAGATGGCATTGACTCCCTCATTACGCGCCGCATGTCCTGGTTTTCCATATGAACAGATATCGAGTACCATTAATCCTTTCTCGGCTATAGCCATTTGCATTTTCGTCGGTTCGCCTACAATAGCCATGTCAACTTTTGGCAACTCATCCCGAAACGCTTCCATACCTTGTTTACCGGATATTTCTTCTTCAGCTGAAGCTGCAAATATCAGGTTGAACCCAATACCTGTTTGATCCATATTTATAAAAGTAGCCAAAAGAGCCACCAGCGCTCCGCCTGCATCGTTACTGCCCAAGCCGTACAATTTACTGTCAATTATTTCGGGTAAAAAAGGATCACGGGTGTAAGAGCTATTGGGTTTTACCGTATCGTGGTGTGAATTAAGTAAAATGGTTGGCCACTGCTCATTCCAGTTTCTACTTTTAACCCAAACGTTATTAAACAAACGATTTACTTCATAACCACTGCTTTTTAGTATATCAATGATCAAGCCAGCGGTTTTAATTTCTTCACCGCTAAAAGAAGGAGTGGAAATTAATTTCTGAAGTAAATCTATGGCTTCTTTCGCTTTCATGGCTTTAGTGGATTAAGGTACCCGTAGTATAGGGTTGATGTGAAATTCGGTCTACCTTTAAAGCATTACAAATCCTTACGCTTGCCACGCCCTTTTGCACAGCCAGCAATGCATTATCAATTTTTGGGATCATACCTTTATGTATCACTCCACTGCTTTTATACCCCTCAAACAACGTTTTATCAATTTCATATATAATGCTTGTCGGATCGGTAATTTCTTTTAAAACTCCATCGAGTTCGAAACAATATACCAATTCTACTTTATAGTAATTTACCAAAGCTACTGCAACCGCAGATGCTACGGTATCAGCATTAGTATTCAACATTTGTCCTTTTCCATCGTGGGTCATCGCTGCTAATACGGGTAAAAGCCCTAAATCAATTAAACTCCTTAACGTTCCACCAAATACCTGATCAATATCTCCTACAAAACCGTAGTCCAGTCCCTTTACTTTCGGTCTTTTATGTGCCAAGATCACATTGGCATCCGCACCTGTCATTCCAATGGCATTGGCTTTTCGGGCCTGAAGTCCGGATACTATATTCTTATTGATCACTCCGGCCAGCATCATTTTAACGACTTCCAAAGTATCGGCGTCAGTAATTCTCCGGCCGTCTACCATTTTCACGGGGAGCCCCACCCTTTCCGACATTTGGGACACAGATTTTCCTCCGCCGTGAACGAGAATTTTTTTGCCCGGCACTTTTTCAAACTTATCGAGGAACAGAGATAAGTTCTCAACTTTTTCAATGACACTTCCCCCAATTTTAAAAACTCGTAAGACTTCCATGTTTATAGGTTTTCCAGCAATTTTGATAAGACAGCCTGGGCAGCCCAAACACGATTAGAAGCCTGCTGAATGACCAATGAATTCACGCTGTCAATGACGCTATCTTCCACTACTACATTTCGTCTTACCGGAAGGCAATGCATAAATTTGGCGTTATTGGTTAATTTCATCTTTTCAGCATCTACCATCCATGATTTATCCTCACTGAGTTTTTTACCATAATGCACAAATGATGACCAGTTCTTTGCATACACGAAATCTGCATCCATGTATCCTTCTTCAGGTTTGTGAACTACCTTTGCTCCTTTGGCAAAATCTGTACTCAATTCATACCCTTTTGGGCAGGCAATAGTCAAATCATAACCCGCCGCTAAGGTCCATTGAGCAAATGAATTGGCCACGGCCTGGGGCAAAACTTTTGGATGAGGCGCCCAGGTAAGCAAAATTTTGGGATTTTTAGCTTCTTTATTTTCCTTAATGGTAATTAAATCCGTAAGGGATTGCAATGGATGTACGGTGGCTGATTCCATGTTTATTATGGGCTTACCACAATACCGGATGAATTGCCTGAGGATCAATTCGTTATAATCATCATCCTTATCTTTCAACCCGGCGAACGTTCTGATAGCGACAATATCGCAATAAGAGCCGACTACCGCTGCAGCTTCCTTTATATGTTCGGGCTTATCGCCATTCATAATTACGCCTTGCTCCGTCTCCAGGGCCCATCCTTCTCCTGAAAAGTTCATCATCATCACATTCATGCCCAGGTTGATGGCCGCTTTTTGGGTACTTAACCGTGTGCGTAAACTGGGGTTCATGAATATTAAGCCAATCGTTTTCCGCTTCCCCAGGTTTTCAAAATCATAGGGTGACTTTTTTAAAAGCAAGGCATGTTCTATCAAGGCTTCTATGTTGTCAGCGTCGTTTACATCTACAAAGTTATTCATTTCTAAAATGCGATTGGTTTGAGCATTAAACCTGTTTCCTGTGGTATATCAAATATTAAATTCATATTCTGTACTGCCTGTCCCGAAGCCCCTTTCACCAGGTTGTCAATCATACTGATGATCATTAATTGATCATGGTGTTTTTCTACATGAAGCACAGCATTATTGGTGTTCACAACCATTTTTAAATCCGGGTTTTTGTCGTTGATATGAACAAAAGAGGCTTCTTGATAATACTCCTGAAAAATATGGATTGCCTCTTTTTTAGTGAGTTCTGTATTTAGGTATGACCATGCATAAATGCCTCGTGTAAAATTACCGCGAACCGGTATGAAATGGATGGGATTATTAAAGTCTGGTTGAATAGATTTCAATGATTGTTTGATCTCATCGAGATGTTGATGTTGAAATGGCTTGTATACAGAAACATTATTGTTGCGCCAGGTAAAATGCGAAGTGGTACTTAAAGATTGACCGGCACCCGTAGAACCGGTAATAGCTGATATGTGCAAATCGTTATTCAAGCATTCATTAGCAGCGAGTGGAAGTAATGCAAGCTGTATACAAGTGGCAAAACATCCCGGATTGGCAATATTAGCCGCTGACTTGATCTCTGTTTCAAATGCTTCACAAAGGCCATACTGGAACGGTCGGTCGATTTGAGTATTATGTAGTCTGAAATCGTGGCTCAAGTCAATGACTTTAATTTCTTCCGGCACCTCATTTTCACTCATGAATTCCCGTGATTTGCCGTGACCGCTACACAAAAACAAAACATCCAAATCAAAATGGTAATCACTCGAAAAGTTTAAATTAGACACACCCAATAAATCGTGGTGCACCTCATGTACCGGCTTGTCTCCATTACTGGATGAATAGGCATATATAATTTTAACCTGCGGGTGATGCAACAAAATCCGGATTAATTCTCCACCTGTATATCCGGCCGCCCCGATAATTCCTGCTTTAATTTTCATGTTTAGAATGAATTTGGTGGAACATCGAAATTTGATTGGAAAAAATCTTCGAAAACCCTTTTACATCCTCACCCGTCCAACCTTCATTCATTTCTCCATAAGCTCCGAATTTTGCAGACATCAGGTCATTGTCCGATTGAACCCCCTGAACCACAAATCGATAGGGCAACAGTTTTACCGTTACTTCACCACTGACATATATTTGAGAATGCGTTAAGAAGCGCTCAATATCGCGCATAACCGGTTCAAGAAGTTGCCCTTCATGCACAGCCATGCCATACCAATTTGAAAGCATTTCTTTCCAATACTGCTGCCATTTGGTCAATGTATGCTTTTCGAGCAAATGATGTGCTTTAATGATAATGAGTGGCGCCGCCGCCTCAAAACCAACGCGTCCTTTTATGCCAATAATGGTATCGCCCACATGAATATCCCTGCCTATGGCATATGGGCCTGCTATGGCCTGCAGTTTTTGTATGGCTTCCACCGGGTGATTGAATTTTTGGCTATTGACCTGGACTAATTCTCCTTTTTCAAAAATTAACTTCACCTCCTCCGGTTCCGATTTTTTAAGTTGGGAAGGAAAAGCCTCTTCCGGCAAATACTGATCCGACGAAAGCGTTTCTTTTCCACCCACTGAAGTACCCCAAATCCCCTGATTGATACTATATTGAGCTTTCGACCAGTCCATTGACACCCCTTTTTCTTTCAGATATTCAATTTCTGCTTCGCGCGAGAGCTTCATATCGCGAATGGGTGTGATGATCTCTACTTTTGGGATTAAAATATTGAAGATCATGTCAAACCGAACCTGATCATTTCCAGCGCCTGTACTTCCATGTGCCACTGCATCGGCATGGATTGACTTCGCATGATTGGCAATGGCTTTGGCTTGAAAAATACGCTCGGCACTGACAGACAAAGGATAGGTGTTATTTCTTAACACATTTCCAAAAATCAGATACTTTATGCACTCTTCATAAAAGTCTGAAAGTGCATCGATAGTCGTATGCTTTTTCACTCCCAACTCATAGGCCCTTTTTTCAACCGATGCCAGTTCTTCTTTTGTAAATCCACCGGTATCCACCAAAACGGAATGTACTTCAAACCCCAGGTCTTCTATTAAATACTTAACACAAAAGGAAGTGTCTAAACCGCCGCTATATGCCAGTACTACTTTTTTCTTCATAGTATTATTGGTTTTCTGTATTGTTTTTCTTTTTAAGAATGTCATTTTTTATTTTATCCCATTGGTCCCTCAAGCGTTTGAAATCCTTGAAAGGAGCTTTTTTCTTACGCTTCTCTTTTGGGTCAAATAGCATTCCCGTGCATAGACAATGCTTTTTATTTGTTCTATTCAGGATGTCATAATTCACACAGCTTTGACAGCCTTTCCAAAAATCATCATCTTCAGTAAGTTCGGAAAAAGTAACAGGACGGTAACCAAGATCGCTATTGATCTTCATCACAGCCAGACTGGTGGTTAAGCCGAAAATTTTTGCCTCGGGATACAGTTTTCTTGAAAGCTCAAACGCCTTTGCCTTTATTTGGTGTGCCAGTCCCATTTTGCGGAAAGCTTCCGCCACGATCAATCCGGAATTGGCCACAAACCGACGCGTACTCCACGTTTCAATGTAACAGAAGCCGGCGAATTCACCTTTTTCACTAATTGCGATCACTGCCTTACCTTGGTGCATCTTTTGCCTGATGTATTCAGGACTTCTTTTGGCGATTCCAGTTCCGCGCTTCTGTGCCGAATCAGCAATGATATCACAAATTACTTCAGCATAAGCGAAATGCTTATCCGACGCTACCGAAATAGCGAATTTTTCCATATTGATGGCTTTATAAATGTTCTAACAAATGAATGTGCTGAGAGGAAATTACCGCGTAGGTAAAAAAAATTACGATATAGCCCTAGCGGGCCTCCTCCTGAGGATACTAAGGGTAGAAATGCGATATGTGATTGATATGCTTATCACTGTTCTTTGGATCGGATACAAAGTAAATGGCTTTTTATTTCAATTCCAAACAGTTTTAGTAAATAATTTTGACAGGTTAGAAGTTAAAAGTGTTTTTTATTGATTATTTCGCTAAATACAATAGCATCTTTTAATCCCCCGGGTTGTTTCAGCTTGTTGATAATCGGATGCTTCTTTTTATTTTCTATGCGGTAATGATCTGCTCTTTGGTATGAGTCTCTTATTGGTGATGATGCCAACTTTTCTTCCAATGACTCTGCTCCTTCTTTAAATTCCATAGTAGCATATTTCTGGTAGGGATTTACGGAAGACGGCGCGGTTGATTCATAAGACTGGTCAACTTTCGGTTCAGGTTTACGCTTTTCCAAGGTTTTTTCCGAAGGCCTTTCTTCATCGCCTAGATCAAACTCTCTTTCGAATTCCTTTAATAATTCGTCAAATGGACTCGGTTTACGTGGCTTGGTTCGGCCACTTTGTTGAGGATCGGGCATTTCATTGGAAGGATCAGCTTTTTTCTTCTTTTTTAACACCCTGGCAATCAGATATATAATACCAAAAACCAAATAAACTAAAAGTCCTAAATCATCCATGTGGATATGTTTTTTAAAATTGTCTTAAATTTGCCTTCTTCACGAAAATGTACGCTAATATACATGCAGCTAACCAAATTAGAAATTAAAGGGTTTAAAAGTTTTGGTGATCGCGTCGTAATCAACTTCGACAAAGGTATAACCGGTATCGTAGGACCGAATGGTTGTGGTAAATCCAATGTAGTGGATGCGATCCGATGGGTTTTGGGTGAGCAAAAAACCAGTGCTTTGCGATCCGAAAAGATGGAAAACATAATTTTCAATGGCGCCAAAAATAGAAAACCCACCCAATTAGCAGAAGTTTCACTCTCTTTTAACAATACTAAAAACCTATTACCAACCGAGTACCATACCTTAACAATTACAAGAAGATACTATCGTTCCGGCGATAGCGAATATTCACTCAATGGCGTTACCTGCCGGCTTAAAGACATCACCAACCTTTTTCTGGATACTGGTATTGCGTCGAATAGTTATGCCATTATTGAACTTAAAATGGTGGATGAAATCCTTAATGATAAGGACAATTCCAGAAGACATTTGTTTGAAGAAGCAGCCGGAATTTCAAAATTTAAAATCCGGAAAAAAGAAACCCTCAAAAAACTCAGTGATACAGATGCTGACCTTGAACGCGTGGAAGACCTTCTTTTCGAAATAGATAAAAACATGCGTTCCCTAGAGCGTCAAGCCAAGCAGGCCGAGCGATATTATCGAATTAAAGAAGAATACAAAGCATACAGTGTAGAATTAGCCCGAAAAAGCCTGGCACAACGACGGCAGGACCTTGAAGATCTTCAGAAAAAAATCGACCAGGAAAATGATTCCAAAACCAACTGGCAAAAGCTGGTAGCTGAAAAGGAAGCCGGCATACAAAAAGCTAAGAAAGAATTAATACAAAAAGAAAAAGTACTGGCTACGAGGCAAAAATCGCTAAACGAGCATGTATCGAGGATAAGACACTACGAAAGCGAGAAAAAAATCAAAAATGAAAGGTTGAAATACCTCAATGATAAAAGCGATACCCTAAACGAACAAATCGAGCAGGACAGGCAAAGCATTCAACGCACCGATTTCAGCTTGAAAAGTTTAAAACAGGAAAAAGACGCTGCCTATAAAATTTTAATGGAAATTGAAGCCCGACTGGAAAGCTTAAAAGATGACC
>DNTA01000157.1 GCA_003500135.1 Cytophagales bacterium
GTAGTACATCCTGAAAACCAGAGCCTTTCAACAGCGCCATGCGATTGACCTCGATAAAATACCTGACCGGATTGAGGTAAGTTAACATTCGGGCCCACTCCGGCATGTTTTCAATTGCCGTAAACAAGCCTCCCATCAGTATGAATATCACCAGGAAAAACCAGGAGATAAACATGGCCTGCTGTTGGGTGTTTGTCAGCGTTGAAATGAGTAAACCCAAGCCCAACACGACAAGCAGATAGATCGAGGCAAATGAAAACAGAACCCAAAGCGGACCGTCAATAGGAATATCAAACACCAGTTTGGCCACGATAAGGCCGAGCGCCAATTCAAAGAGTCCGATCAGCCAGAAGGGCAGGGTTTTGCCAATAATGAATTGGTACTTCTTGATTGGGGTTACGTTAAGTTGCTCAATGGTGCCTACCTCTTTTTCACGAACAATATTCATACTGGATAAAAATGCGCCAATCATGGTGACCAAAAGCACCAGGATCCCGGGTACCATATAGGCTTTGTAATCGAGGTGTGGGTTAAACCAATTGATGCGGGAAAATCTAATTTGTTTATAACCCTGGCGATCCCGGTTGATCTCCAGTGGAATTTCATCAAGTACGATTTGTGTATTAAAACTTCGGATAATCGTGCCGGCGTAATTGATCGATAAACCTGCTTTGGCGCCATCTATGGCATTTGCCATCAATTGTATGGGTGATTTATTTCCGGTCATGAGTTGCTTTTCAAAATCGGTCGGAATAACGATCGCTATATCGCTTTCATTTTGTTCAATGCTTTCAAATGCGTTGGCCGTTCGTTGAGAAAAACCGGTAATGATGAAATAACCGGAAGCTTCCATTTTATGGATCAGCTCTCCGCTAAGTGAAGAATGGTCCTGATCGACCACATATAGCTTTAAGTTTTTGATCTCATAATCTACCGCAAATGAAAGCACCAGAAGCTGAAGGATCGGGACTACAAAAATAATGGGCAACATTCCACGGTTGCGAAATATCTGCTTGAACTCTTTTATCAGGATGTATCGGATCGTGCGCATGTCAGGTCAGTCGGATTTTATAATTTTTCACACTCAGAGCAATAAAAAAGACTATGAAGCCAATTAAGATCAACGTCTCTTCCCATATCGCCGCTATTCCCAATCCTTTTAGCATGATGCCCTTCAATATGATCACAAACCAACGTGCCGGTACAATATTGGAAATGATCTGAAGCGGGTTCGGCATGTTTTCTATCGGGAAAATAAAGCCCGACAAAAGGATCGTGGGCAACATCAACAACATCAATGAGATCATCAGGGCTACCTGCTGCGAACTGGTGCGTGTGGAAATAAAAACACCGAGCGATAAAGCGGTGACAATAAATACCAATGTTTCGAATAGCAGTAATACCAGGCTTCCGCGAATGGGCACATCAAATACAAAATATCCCAAAAGTAGTACTAAAACGGCATCGATAAAGGCGAGTAGCAAGTATGGTATCACTTTGGCCAGTACAACCTGTACGGGCGCCATTGGCGTGGCCAACAACACCTCCATTGTACCCAGTTCTTTTTCCTTAGTGATACTGATCGAGGTCATCATGGCGGAAATCAGCATCAAAATGACGGTGATAAGACCGGGAACAAAAAGGTAAACGCCTTTTAATGCCGGGTTGTAAAGCATTTGCTGATTGATTTCTATTTGGAACGGACTTTCTATGTTGGCATTCATCTCATTTAGGTGGTTCAAAATGATCGCGCGGGTGTAGTTGAAAATAAGATCGGCTGTATTGGGATCCGTGGCGTCCGAAACTACCTGAATATCAGCCTGATTATTCGCCCATAAGTCTCGACCAAAATCAGCCGGGAACACGATGATCTCTTTTACATTACCTTTTTTAAAAACCTTTTCAATTTCTTCATCCGTCGATAGGTATTCGGTAATGTCCAGATAGGATGAAGCATCGATTTTATTGATGATATTCCGTGATTCCTCATCTTTTGCTTTATCCAGAATCCCGATTTTGGCTTCGTTGACCTCATTGGTAATGGCAAAGCCAAAGAGGATGATCTGCGCCATAGGCATGCCAATGAGGATAATCAATGTCCGCCAGTCGCGAATGATATGATAGAACTCTTTTTTTATAAAAGCGCGTAGTCTATTCATTTTCGCTCCTTTCCTTTGGCCGCGCAAGATGGAGAAAAACCTCATCCATATTTTTTGAATTAAATTGTTCCTTTAGGGAGCTCGTAGCCCCCATAGCGGCAATTTTTCCATCGACCATCATCGATATGCGGTCGCAGTATTCGGCTTCATCCATGTAGTGGGTGGTTACAAAAACTGTGGTGCCATTGGCAGCCGTTTGGTTGATCATTTCCCAGAACTGTCGCCGGGTGATCGGGTCGACGCCACCCGTGGGTTCGTCCAGAAAAACGATCTCCGGTGCATGCAATACTGCCGTGGAAAAAGACAGCTTTTGCTTCCAGCCCAGGGGCAGGCCTTTGATGAGCTCATTTTGGACCTCCTTCAGCCCTAGCTCCTCAATCATGGCATCTCGTCTTTTGCGCAATAGCTTTGGCTCGATGCCGTAGATACCACCATAAAAGCTTAGGTTTTCCCTAACGGTTAAGTCCTCATACAAAGAAAATTTCTGGCTCATGTAGCCAATCCGCTGTTTGATTTTTTCACTTTGCCTGTAGACATCCATTCCCGCCACCGTAGCACTGCCTGAGGTAGGCGAAAGTAACCCGCAAAGCATACGCATGGCCGTGCTTTTACCGGCGCCGTTTGCTCCGAGAAAGCCGAAAATCTCTCCTTTTTCCACTTCAAAAGTGATACGGTCGACAGCAGTAAACTCACCAAATTTTTTGGTAAGGTTTTTCGTTTCTATGGATAATCCTCGATCAGGCATGGGTCGTTTCTTTCTGTTGCATTAGGGCCATAAAGCAGTCTTCAATTCCCGGCCTTATCGTTTTTATATCAATTTCTTCGTGGCCGAGTTCAGTGAGATGTTCATACAGCCCGTCCGGAAAATCGAGGTTTCTCAAGTCGGTGTAATGTGCCTCGCTGCCAAACATAAAAGCGCTGCGGCAATGCGGGAATTTCCTGATATCATTGATGATATGGCGCTTGCGATTTGTATTTACCGACCAGATCGGAAATTCGTAATCTTTTTCAATTTGTTCCGGCGTTTCGATTTTTAGCATTCGACCATTTTGTATCAGTGCCACGCGATCGCAAAGTCCGGCTTCATCCATGTAAGGTGTTGAAACAAGAATGGTAATTCCTTCTTTCTTCAATCGATCCAGCATTTGCCAGAATTCTTTTCTCGATACGGGGTCCACTCCGGTGGTAGGTTCATCGAGAAAGATGATCTCCGGTGCATGGATCATGGCACACGAAAGGGCCAGTTTTTGCTTCATGCCTCCACTTAGTTTTCCCGCCCGTCGCTTTTTGAACGGAGCGATCTGGTCATATATATCCTGGATCAGGTGATAATTTTCCTTGATGGTAGTACCAAAGATCGCCGCAAATAATTCCAGGTTTTCCTCTACGCTCAAATCTTCATACAATGAAAATTTACCGGGCATATACCCTATGCGCTTACGAAGCTGTTTGTAGTCCTTCACCGCATCGAGCCCCAGCACCTCGGCCGTTCCCTGTTCTGCCAGCATAAGTGAAGTCAAGATCCTGATCAATGTGGTTTTTCCGGCACCATCCGGACCGATAAGGCCGAATAATTCTCCTCCGGGAACTTCAAAATTAATATCAGCCAGGGCTTTTACTTCTCCGAAAGTTTTGTGCAGGGCTTTGACTTTCACAACTGTCTCCATCACCATACAATTTCTCCCGGCATACCAATTTTAAAAGCGCCATCATTGGGCAAAACCACTTTGATGGCATATACCAGGTTGACACGGGCTTCTTTGGTTTGTATTTCTTTAGGCGTAAACTCGGCCTCGTCAGAAATCCATGTGAGCTTTCCCTTTTCGGTTTTGTAATGTTCCCCGTCATCAATACGAACGACCATCTCCTGGCCGATTTTTATTGCGGCGAGCTGAGTCTCACTGACATAGGCGCGCAGCGTAATTTTGTCGAGATCAGCAATCTTGTACAATGGCCTGCCAAAAGTAGTGATCTCACCGGGTTCGGCATATTTCCCCAGCACTGTACCGTTAACCGGGTTGATGATTTTACACTTATCAATCTGATCCTCTATTTGTGCGATTTGTACTTTTAAAGGTTCTATTTCACTTAAAAGTCCGGAGTTGTTGGTTTCCAATTGTGTACGGGTGGCGTTGATTCGCTTTTCCACAATCTCCAACTCGCCCTGAAGATCGTCCAATTGCTTTTGAGTGGCTGCCTCTTCTTTTACCAGGGCTTCTACCCGTCTTACTTCGCGCTGTATGGTTTTTTTCTGTTCTTCCAGTACATCAATTTGCGCCTGAACATCCTGGGTTTTGTTTTGAATGGCCCGAATGCTGGCCTCAAGTTGTGCTTTTTTCAAATGTAATTGCAGGGTGTCGGTTATGGCTACGAGTTGTCCCGCTTTTAATCGATCTCCTTCTTCAATGTTAAAGAAGGTGATTTTACCGTTCGATTCGGCAGAAATCAGCACATCGTCAGCTTCGAAATTTCCATAAGCATCAGGAGTGTCATCACTGGCTCCGCAGCTAACTACGAACAGGGCAGTAACTAATATCCACAGTTTATTCATATTGGTTTGTATTTATCGCGTTTAAAATATTTCCATTTATGATCTGCCATCTTAGGGCTGATTTCTGAAGCTGGGTTTCATGAAGTGATTTTTGTATGGCCAGCGTGCTTTGCTCATTTACTTCATCCAGATATTCTACCGAGGTGATGGCGCCGTTTTGTAATTGGGAAAAACTGCTTGCTACGATTTCTTTCTGAAGTGAAAGCAGTGTTTCATCATTTTGGATCATAGCCGCAAGCTTTTCCTGTAGCGCTTTTTCCTGTATAAGTTCACGCGACAGATTGTCTTCAAATTGCTCGCGCTGAGTAGATACTATTTGCTGTTGGAGTTCGTTCACGTCCTTTTGCATTTTGTACGCGCCATAGTCCAGTATTTTCCAGTTGATGCGAAGGCCGACGATATAAAACGTATTGAAATCAGTCTCGAATATATTGTAGGGGTTTGGGCTTCCGTATCCACCGGATGCGAACAGAGAGAGTTTAGGTCGACGCTGCACACCGGCTACCGAAGACATGCTCTGATAAAGCCTTTCCTGGCTTCTGTATAAATCCAGTTCAGGCCGTTTAAAAGCAGCGGGCTGTTGGGAAATGGTGTAATTACCTGATCGAAGATCGGCATTTTGCATGTCCTGGCCGGTCCAGGTGCCCAATACCTCCCGCAGGGCATTAATGTCATAAGAAAGCTCAAGAAGGGATTGTTCGGTATTCAGTTTTTGCTTGGTGAACTGTTTTTGATCGGATGGCAGCATTACGCCATTGCGCACTCTGGCGGCTACCACTTTCTCCTGAGTACGTAGCAATTCCAGCTTTTCATTAAGTATTGCCTCATTTTGCTCCAGCATGAGGATACGATAATATATTTCATGGACCGTTTCCACCACTTTGTGTAAGGTGACTTCCACGGATGCCTGCTGAACCGCTATTTGAGAGGCTTCAGCTGCACTTTTGTGTTTTACCAGACCGCCGTCATACAGGGTTTGGTTGAGATCAACCGAAATGCGATACTGGTCCTTTGGAATGTCGGGCCCTTCGAAAACCGGACTGCTGGGAAAGGTAATCACATCCGATTGGTAACTGGCCTGGCCATTGATGGAGAGCTGTGGGTAATGATGAAGGGTAACCTGCCGCTTTTCCAGCGTTTCCATAGTGGCGTAATAGGCTTTTTGCTGTTTTATCGGTGTTTGTTGCAATGCGAGTTCCATGCATTGCTCTATGGTGTATGCGTTTTGAGCTGCCGCATACTGGATCATAAACAAAGGTGCAGCAATCAAAATAAAAATCTTTTTCATGATTTATTCAGTATCAGGTATTGTAAAATCATTTCAGGAACCAGCGTTTTCCGCTCCTCCAGCAGTTGCTGGTACCCTTCGCTCTTACAGGAAAGGACTACCTCGAAAATAGGTTTTCCCAAAAATGGCATTATGCATAGCGACACGGTGGATATCATCAGTTGTTGAATAGAAATATCGCGGTATTTACCGGCCTTAATGCCTTCCTCCAGTTGTCTACCCATGTAGTTCTTCAGGTTTTCCTGAAACAGTTCCATCGGTCCATCGAGCAGAGATTTGTTCTGGTGAACTTCGTTAATGATGAAAAGCGGGATAAAGGGATTCTCGCTGAGTAGGTCGTGGTAGTAGGCTACAAATGAACGAATCTTTTCTTCCAGTGAGGTTTTGCTTCGGATAACCTGCCCGAATTTCGGGGCGATCTCCTGAAACGCCTGTTGAAATATCGCTTCGAACAGTTTGCTTTTATTTCTGAAGTAGTAGTGGAGTAGCGCTTTGTTGATGCCTGCTTCATCGGCGATCTCCTGCATACGGGCGCCATGCATGCCTTTGGTGACAAAGACTTTCCGGGCTGCTTGCAGTATTGTCCGTTCTGTGTTTGTCTCTTTAACCATTTAGTTTAACCATTTGGTTAAATACAACGGAGCATTTCCTTAAAAAGTTCTGGTTTACCAGTTTTTTTATTCAAAATAGCGGATATGATTCGGGTCGTAAACGCCAAAACCACTATGGAGCTAGGGTTGTAATCAAAAAATCAAGGATTATGAAGTTTTTTAGTTTTGCATTTCTGGCCTTATTTTTTGTTACATCAAGCCAAATCAGCGCGGAAGAAATTGATAGCGATAAAATATTCCAGTACAACTGTTCGGTTTGTCATACCGTTGGAGGTGGAAAGGTCGTGGGACCAGACCTCATGGGTTTAAAGGAACGCCGCGAAAAGACATGGTTGCGATCTTTTATCGTTTCATCATCTGGAATGATACAGGCAGGAGACGAGCTGGCCATTGAAGTATTCAATGAGCACAATCAGGTTCCGATGCCCGACCACAAGCACTTGTCTGATAATGAGTTAAATGCTCTGGTAAACTGGATTTTCGAACAGGAAGCGGTAACGGAGGTAAAAGCCACAGAAGAAATTTCATCTCAAAATGGTATTGAAGAAACGGAAAGTATGGAATCTGATTCCACCGGTTTCTCCCTCGATTCTCCGGTCAATCAGGCAATACTTGGACTTTCTATTGCCACTTTTATTCTTTTGATAAGTGCGGTCGTATTGTTATTTTTTATTGTTAAAATGATCCGTATGATTAACTGTAAATAATTAAACACCACGTGTTCTCTGAAAGATTAGAAGCCTGGTATATTGATAAATCTAACCGAAAGGAATTGATTTTTTAGAATTTTCACAACATGCCGGAGGGAGAAAGCATTGTGCTTGCCCATCTGAATGACCCCGTTCCGCTTCATAAACTTTTTGAGAAAGAGTTGCCCGGTAAGTTCGAATGGAGCTATTTAAAAAAGGGCCCTGATGTATTTGAAGTTTCGATAAGAAAGATAAAAAGAGATGATTTCACGGTAAACGAATTAATGGAGCGATTTCCTGCCGCCGCTCATGTGCTTACCCGATACAATATAAAATATTACCTCGACGGGAAGGTGAAGGTAAAACATATGATCACCGACCCCAGAGTTAAAGTGAATGATATTTTGGATGAAATGAATGCATTAAGTGACCATCTCGGCTTTCAAATACTTTTTTCTCATGGGGTACGGAACACCTGATCAATTTTAGCATTGAAAATTTTCATAGGCCCCATCGAAAGCAAGTGTCATATATTCATCATTTGATCAGTCATATGAAAATGGCCCATTTCGATAATCATCCTGAATTCTTTCTGATAAAAGATGAGTTAGCAGAATTCAGCGAGAATTTATTGGAGCGCCTTAAGGATGAGGAAGAAAAGCTTTTTCCCTACATTTTACAAATGCAGCAACTAAGTAAGCTTCAAATTGAAGATATGGGAAGTACCATGAACTGGCTGGAAGAGGACCATATGCTCACTGCTGACAGTCTTCAAAAAATGCAGCAACTATGCGGAAATTATAAACCCGGAAAAAGTGGTTTTCCGGCTATGAAACTGATGTATCAGGAACTTTTTAATCTACAAAAAGACCTCCAATTCCATATTTATATCGAAAACAATGTGTTGTTTGAAAAGGTGAGGCACTTTTTCGTTAATCCATGAATTAATTGATAACTTGCCCGGACCTGACATTAACAAAATAACATATGATCATACCTGAAGAAATCTTATCGCAATTCAATGCACAATTCCAGGATTATAGCAAAGATGATTATATTTTTTATGAAGATGAACCTGCCAACTATTATTATCAGGTGATAACGGGTTCTGTAAAAATGTCCAGCTATAGCTTAAACGGACAGGAATTTATTCAGGGCGTATTCAAGCCGCGTGAGAGCTTTGGAGAGCCCGCGATATTTGGCGATTTTCTATACCCCAATAACGCCATTGCCATGGAAGATTGTCAACTGGCACGACTACCGAAAGATATTTTTTTTGAGATCCTCAAAAAACATTTCGAAATCCACCTTAAGTTTTCCCACATCATGTCAAACCGCTTGAGGTACAAAGCCGTTTTGTTGAAGGGGATTTCTTCCTATTGCCCTGACCCTATCATACTCACACTACTGCGCTATATGCGTGAAAGCAGCGGACACAGCAAATCGGATAAGTACCAGGCGCCATACACCAGACAACATAGCCGATATGACCGGCCTGCGTGTCGAAACAGTTATTCGCAACGTGAAAAAACTGCAAAAGGACATGAACGGAATCCAATAGTAAAGTTGTGCTAAAAAGTAAGATCGGCACAGTGAACAGCTATGCCCTGGGCATATGGCGCCGCAAAGAGCGATACCTGGAAGATGGCAAATATGAAATCGACAACAATTGGGTGGAAAACCACATCCGGCCGACGGCATTGGGAAGAAAGAATTACCTATTCGCCGGATCACACGATTCGGCTCAAAGAGCGGCAATGATCTACTCACTTCTTGCCACTTGCAAGAAAAATAATGTAGGGCCATCTGCATGGCTTACCGATGTGCTGGCCAAAATCCAGGATCAGCCAATCAATAAAATTGAAGAATTACTGCCTGGAAAGTAGCAGAAGTAATCCCCTGACAAAATCAAAGCAGTTTCAGGCCAAAAACCAAAGTGTACATTAATAGGTGGTTACTATTATGCTTACGCAGGGTTTGTTACCAAGATGAGAAGAACCGTTACTACGAGTTCTTGACCAACATTTTGATATTCAAGCAGAGGACGTGGCCTTCCATTATAAAAAGCAATGAGGTATTGAAATTTTATTCAAGAAAATGAAGCAGAATTTTCAGTTGCACTATTTCTATGGTGAGAATGAAAACGCTATTCGCACCCAGGTTTGGCACACCTGTTTTCCTCGGTCAAAA
>DNTA01000084.1 GCA_003500135.1 Cytophagales bacterium
CGTTAACAAACGCTAAAAATATTAATTTAGCTGTAATCAACAGAACATACTCAAATAAAGGCAATTGGTCACCTTTGCAGCGTAAAAAGAACCAAAGATGACCAAAGTTGATTTTTTAATTCGCAAACACTCCGCCGCTACTCCTAAAGAACGTTTAATGCATTATTCCAACCTTAATGAACTGGCATCAAGAATCTACACCCGGCGGCCCGATTACTCCATACAAAGTTTTGCCACCATCAGTTACACAGATATTCTTAAGGTCTTTAAAAAGCTTCAAAAATATGAAGTGGAGTATTTACTGGTAGGAGGCATAGCGCAGGCGCTACATGGCTACACCAAGCTCACTTACAACCTGGACCTCTGGCTACCCGAAAATGATGCCAATACGAAGCGTTTGATCCGTGCTTTGAAAAACCTCAATCTTGAAGATGTGTACTATTTGGAGCACTACCATATTCTCTCGGGCTTTACCAATGTACAATACAAACACAGTTTTTATATCAACCTTATGCATCGCACCATGTTTTTCGAAGCTAAGGACTACGAAACCTATTGTAAACGAGCAGAAGTAATGACTGTTGATGATTGTCATATCCCTGTAATGCGTCTGAAAGATATCATTTGGGAAAAAGAAGCCTATAATCGCGAGAAAGACCGGGAAGATATCATCGTGTTGCAAAAGCTGCTTAGTGAGCAAAATAAAACTCGACAACGTGTTGCTTCAGATAATATTTAACCTGACAACCTGGATCTGAAATTTAAAATAGCCAGTCGATAACCTGAGAGAAAAGTCCCAATCAAGGTCAGGGCCTCCAGAAAGTAAAAGGAAGAAAATGCCCTTGTATTTTGACCTTCATAAAAATCTGTAATGTCACCCTTTAATTCACCTTTGGGAGGATATACCATCCAGTCGTTGATGTTGACCTGTAAATGGAATGCCAAAAAGAAAAAAAATGCCCCTATCAAACATATCGTTAAAAAAATCATATCGGGCCTGCGATTAAAACCCTTAATAATGCCCATGAGCCCGATGATCAGGATGCCGAATATTGAAAACAAACCAAAAAACCACTTATAACCGTGCCAGACATAATACTTGTTGTACACCTGAAATGTAACCTCAGACTGGAACAGCGACAGCTTTCCGATAAGGATTAAATCAAATACAAAGGTGACAGCCGCAATGAACAGGAATAATTTCAGATAACGGTCGAAGACTTTTCGGTACATTGCAATTTAGTTTAAGCCATCCAAGTTAACGGCTTTTCCGCTATGGGACAATAAATTTCTATTTTATCGCAGCCTTTTGTAGTGCTCTTTTGGCAATGACTTTAGCATTTTGGCGCTTTGTTCCGGCGTGATATCGCGTTGAGGATTGGCGAGCATTTCGTAGCCTACCATAAATTTCTTCACGGTGGCGCTGCGTAACAGTGGCGGATAAAACACCATGTGGAAATGCCATTCCGTGTGTTCCATACCATCAGTAGGCGCCTGGTGCAGACCGGCAGAGTATGGAAAGGACGTTTTAAACACGTTATCGTAAATGATGGCCAGTTGCCGGTAAGCGGCAGCAAGAGACTTTTCCTCATCGGCAGTCAATTCCAAAATATTGGTTACAGCCCTCCTACTGATGATCATCGTTTCGAAAGGCCACACGGCCCAAAAGGGAACCAGGCAAACAAAATGCTCATTCTCAAAAATTATCCGCTCCTGCTTTTGCAATTCCTGCTCAAGGTAATCGCTTAGAAGTGTTGTTCCATATGAATCAAAATACGCCTTCTGATGGGCCTGCTTTTTGGAAGGTTCCACCGGGATACTTTCCTGCGCCCATATCTGCCCATGAGGGTGCGGATTGGAGCATCCCATTATGGCTCCTTTGTTTTCAAAGATCTGGACGTGATTGATATAATCCTTTTGCCCGAGTGTTTTATATTCATTTTTCCAGAGCGTCACTACCTTTTCTACTGCCTCTACCTCCATTTCAGCAACAGTTAAGTCGTGGCGAGGTGAAAAACAGATCACTTTGCAAATACCTTTTTCACTTTTGGCCCTGAAAAGTTCACCATCGGTGATCTCACCACCGGGAACGTCAGGAAGTAAGGCAGAAAAGTCATTTACGAAAGAGTAGGTGTCGGTATAATGCGGATTTTTATCTCCACTGGCCCGTTGGTTACCGGCACACAGATAACAATTGGGATCATGCTCAGGCCTGGTTTCATTGGCTACCTCCTCGGTTTGCCCCTGCCAGGGCCTCCTGGCACGGTGAGGTGATACCTGCACCCATTCACCGGTCAATGGGTTGTAACGGCGGTGGGAGTGTTCGTTGCTGTCGAAAGAATTCATGCGTTTTTCACACTTAAGCTTGCAATCTGTTTTACTCCATCTGAAATATTCACCTTATGGGCCAGTAAATCTATTCCAAAACGGTCTTTATATTGTTTTTTAAATTTTTCTGCTATTGCCTCACAGCGCTCCGTTTCGATAAGGTTGATGGTGCAACCTCCGAAGCCCCCACCCATCATGCGGCTGCCTAAAACCAAATCTTCCTGATGAGATAGCTCAACGAGAAAATCGAGTTCCTCACAGCTCACCTCGTATCTTTTGCTCAATCCCTCATGTGAGGCATACAACAATTGGCCAAAAGTGTGGTAATCTTTGGATGCCAGGGCTTTGCCGGCCAGTTCCACCCTTCTGTTTTCGGAAGTAACGAAAACACAGCGTTGATATACTTTTTCGGAAAGGTCATTTTTATGCTGTTCAACCATTTCAGGGCTCACATCACGAAGGCTTTTAATCTCCGGTTTTATCGTCTGGAAGAATTCGACCCCTTCGTGGCATTCGGCCCTACGGACATTGTATTCAGAACTGCCCAGCTCATGCTTTACCTGGGTGTCAAATAAAAGAATGGAGTATTGGTCGAAGTTCGTGTCAAAAAGGGTGTAGTCATATGATCGGCAATCGAGTTGTATGGCTTTATCGGCCTGGCCGTAGATATTGGCATATTGATCCATCAGGCCGCATTTCACACCCACGAAGTTATGTTCTGCCCACTGACCGATTTTAGCCATATCCAGCTTTTTGAGGTTTAGATCAAACATCTGGTTCAGAGCGAAAACAAAGCCTCCTTCCAGCGCTGCGGATGAGGAAAGTCCGGCGCCTATTGGAATATCGCCGGAGAAAACGCAATTAAAGCCGACTGACTTGCCGGTAAGCTCTTTAATGCGCTGCACCACTCCCAATATATAGTTTTGCCATACCTTTTCCGAAGGTGATAATCCGTCACTGCTATTAAAAACGAAGGCGTCGTCCAGATCGAGCGCATGAACTTCACACCGGTTATCCTCCCGTTGTGCCAGGGTAAAGTAGATTCTCCGGTCTATGGCAGCAGGCATCACAAAGCCCTCGTTATAATCGGTGTGCTCCCCGATCAGGTTGATCCTGCCCGGTGAAGCAATGATAACAGGCTCCTCGTCATAGAGCCCTGAAAAGTGATTCCGGATATTCTCTATTATCTTTTCCATACGCTTAATTTAATAAACGTAATAATAACACTTAATTATTTGAAATCAAAGCGCCCCTTTAAAATGAGCTATTATCAAAACTCATAGACAAATATTAATCGATTAAGATGCTTTTGCTTTACCAGTCTTCATTACTAATATTTGGGCAATGTATAGCGCTTAAAATCGCTACTCCAGTTTTCAACCGGTAACATGCTAAAACTATACCTGTAATTTTTGGCAGGCAACCTGTATTCATCGTGCGGCCTTGCCTGAAGAGACCAGCTATCATCACCCCCCACACCCATTTGCCGGTAATCGATATTCAAAGTGATTCCGTCGTCGAACGAAAGTTCATTGGTGTGTTTGGCTTTATTTAGCTGATCCATGGTGTAGGGCCATGCACTCATACTTAAGGGTTGATCGCCTCTTACCAGCAAGCCATTGCCCTGGCTGTTGGTCAATGCAAACCACTGAACCCCTACCCGGTTATTGCTTTCCTGTGGCATGGCATAATGGAAAAAATCCTCTTTTACAGCGGCTTTATAGTTGCCATACTGAGCCCCTTTTTGACGGTCGGCATAATTTTCATGCGGACCTTTGCCAAACCACTGAAGTGCATCGTATTGGTTATCCAGCTTAACCTGCATTCCTATGCGTGGCATCTCGGGGAGCGTTTCGGCCGGGAATAGCTCATAAGTAAGCTTTATTTCACCATTGGCATATACCAGGTATACAATATTTAGTTTTGTGTCAATTTCCTCATTTTTCCAAGAAGCACTGACCAATACAGCTTCATCGGACAGTTGACTGCTGGTAATCTTCTGTAATGTAAATCCACCAGCTGCTTTGCTCCATGGAGCGTATCTTTCCTGAATACGGTGTCCCCTTTCATCATTGTCGGTCAGGGCACGCCAGAAATTGGGCATCAGTTCGCTTTGAAGATACTCGGATCCATCAAAAATGATCGATTTCAGCCATCCCGTCTGTCGGTCAATGTGGTATTGACGCCCATTGGCCACGATTGTTATACGCTCATCATCATTTTCCATTTTTACCGGGTCGAATGCTGACAGCTCTATCGTCTCGGGCGCTGCTACCGGATTGGGTATTTCAAATTGCTCAAACGCCACTTCATAGCCGGCGCTTTCCCATTTTGTATCCTTGATCAAATGCAGGCTTAGGGTTAAATAATAGTGATAACCCCTTTTGAAGTCGATCTTTTCATAAGGAATATTAACTTTTATTGATTCACCGGCGGGTAGAGCCATTTCACTTAAACTACCTGATTGAATTTCTTTTCCTTCTTCGGTAAGGCTCCATCTGACTTCAAATTCATTCAAATTCAAAAAATGGCGCCGGTTACCAATTATATATGAATTATTTTCGGGCTGAAATGGTCGCGCTGTAAACGGTTGATAAACCTTTTTCACTTCCCAGGCCGCAGGTTGTGGAGTTTGATCAGCGCTCATAATGCCATTCATACAGAAGTTACCACTATGTATTTTTTCTCCGGAATCACCGCCATACATCCAGTAAGGCTTACCTGTTTCATCTTTTTTAACAATGCCCTGGTCGGTCCAATCCCATATGAAACCACCTATTAATCGATCATATTTCCTTATGGCATCACCAAACTTATATAAGTTACCGGTAGAGTTCCCCATAGAATGTCCATACTCGCACCACATTACAGGCCGGCCATCCTCATCCTGGAGGGCCATTTCTATCATGGCCGGGATGCTGAGGTACATTCTGCTGCGTACATCGACAAAATCGGGATCGTAAGCAGTTCCACGATGGTCCATATAGCCTTGTACACTTTGGGCTCCTTCATAATGTAGAAAGCGAGTGTTGTCAAAACTTTTGATCCAACCGGCCATGGCGGCATGGTTAGGACCATAGCCTGATTCATTACCCAATGACCATGATATTATGGACGGATGGTTTTTGTCCCTTTCCACCATTCTTACGGCACGTTCCACATGTGGCAAATGCCAGTCCGGATGATTGGCTAGTTCGCTACCTATTTGGTGGGTTTCAATATTGGCCTCATCGATTATATACAATCCATATTCGTCGCAAAGCTCATACCATCGCGGATTATTCGGGTAGTGCGATGTACGAACGGCATTGATATTGAGCCGCTTCATCCATTTGACATCATTGATCATAGTGGCTTCATCCACTACTTTTCCATTTTTTTCGTTATGATCATGCCTGTTTACCCCAAAAAGTAAGACGGATTCGCCATTGATCAACAACCGTCCATTTTCAATTTCTACTTTTCGAAAACCGATCTTCGTACTCTGGTATTCCACGGTTTTTCCCTTATCATCTTTCAGTGAAAAAACGAGGGTATACAAACTGGGCGTTTCGGCTGTCCATTTTTCCGGGTTTTCGATATAGGCCTCCATCAGTGCAAACTTCACATTTCCCCTTGCCGGATACCACTCCTCCACTTCAGTTTCAACATTTAAAGTCATCGGCTCTTCCAGCACCGCAGCGCCCTTTGGATCAAGCAATTGTGCTTCAAGGGTATAGCCCTTATAGGCCTCATCGTCAAACACCCTGATATCGGGCCGGATACGCAACCATGCATTTTCATACTCTTCATCAAGGTCAGTGCGCACAAAGAAATCGTAGAGTTGCACCTTAGGTGATGCTGTGATATACACATCTCGGTGTATTCCACTCAGCCTCCAGTGGTCCTGGTCTTCCAGGTAGCTGCCATCGGAATAGCGGAAGGCTTTTAATGCCAAAACATTGTTTTTGGGTTTGAGGTACGGCGTGATATCAAATTCGGCCGGCAGCCGGCTGTCTTCGCTGTATCCGATCTGCTGTCCGTTCAGAAAGACGTAATAAGCCGATGAGACACCGCCAAAGTGCAGGGTGATCTGCATATCTTTCCAGCCGGAAGGCACATTGAAAGTCGTTCGGTAGTACCCGGTCGGATTGTCATCATCGGGAACGAGAGGTGGATCTACCGGTAAAAAAGGATACTCAACATTGGTGTATATCGGTGTGCCATATCCCTGCAATTCCCAGTTGGCCGGCACCGGTATTTCACTCCAACTGCTCACATCGTATTCCGTCTGGTAAAAACCGGCAAATGAGTTATCGGGAACCGGCGTCCAGTTGAATTTCCAGCTTCCATTGAGGCTTTTGTATCGCGAGGAGTTTTCTCTACGGCAATCTTTCGCCTTTTCCATATCTTCATACGAGATGGAAGTTGCCCGGGCAGGCATACGGTTTATACCATTTACAAGCGGGTTTTCCCAATCATGGTTTTGTGACCAAAGTGGGCTTGTAAGTAAAAATCCTATTATTAAAAAAAGATATCTCATGGCACTTGGGTTTATTTAGATTGCTAATATGTCAAAAATACACTTATAATCTTACCAGTACTATCCTGTTCATAAGTTTTTTCTTGTTGAAATATCTTTCCTAATAAAATACAAACATGCTACCGGAAAAATGATCCATAAATTTTGTAGGCTTTACACATTCCTCGTCCAAACCCTATACCTGGATTATTTCCACTGTTTTATACGATTAAACTATTTCATTGTGGTTTGTATTTGTTGATAGAAGAGGTATTTTGATTTTAAATACCGGAATTCAGCTCAGTGCAGATTTTTGGGTAAAGCTACAATATGAGCCCAGCGCTGATAAAAGGTCAAAAAGTCTTTTATTATTATAAAGAAGCACTATAACCACTATCTGACCAAAAGCCGACTGGGTATTACCCTTTCTTAGCGAAATGATCGCCCTTTCAATATATAATGTTCACCTAAAACCCGGCGGGGTATTAGGTGAACATTACTCGATGACCGGATGGTTGAAAAGCATTGATGAAGTAAATCAAATGTATTGATCCAACGGTTATTCTTTATGGAATTTCATTTTAATCTATTTCAATCGGTTTTCCGGGCATATCTTTTTCAAAATCCATACTTAATATATGCATGATCGTCGGCGCTATCTGGTTGGTATAAAGCTGTTGGTTTACCGATACTTCCCCTTTAGCTTTTATACCGGCACTGAAAGCCATGAACCAAACCTCACCGGCGTCCGGGATTTTAATTCCATGGCTTTTCCAGTTATCAAGAGGCTTGGTACCTCTGCCATGATCGGTGGTAAGCAAAAAGACTGTATTATCTTTATAAAACTTATCCTGTTGAGTAAACGCCCATAATTCACGGATCATTCCATCAGTAGTGTGAGCTGAGTGCAAATAAGCATCATAATCGCCGTCGTGAGCAAAATCGTCGGTTTCTCCATAAGCGATGTACACTACCTTCGGGCGATGCTTCTTCATGTACTCCAAAGCATAATGATGTGTGAAAGCATCGAGCCTGACCGAACTCCAGGGGCTGGGGATCTGCATTTGTAGTTCATTTAAAAACAGCTCTCTTTCAGTAAGGTCGTCCGCTTGTGCACATTCAAAACCAGCATTGACCGGCACTCCGGACCTTTCCTCATTTATGATGTAAGGGAATACATCCCAACTGCCAAATGCCGCAACTGAACCACTGTATTGCGGGTTTTGGTTGATCATTTCTAAAACAGTAACATTGGGGTTGGGCATCTTCTTATTGCTGTTGATCCTTTTATCGTCGGCCTGTCCGGTCAAAATTTCGTTATAACCCGGATATGAAAACCACATTTGGTTAGTAAGATCCATTTTATTGCCCAGTTGACGGTTGCCATAGATCTGTCCTGTTTCACTTATATGGCTCCACACGAATGGCATTAACACCTTTCTGCGCTCTTCGGGTGCATCACGCCAGAATTCATTCACCAGGGCTGCCGAATCGCTTACATATTCCTTGTTGCCTACCAATAGCGAGTCGGCTCCTGTAAACAATTCCTGCCAACGGAAGCCATCCATTGTTATCAAAATGATCCTGGGCTGATCGGGTTTCTGGGCTTGGGTAAAATAGCTACAGATCAGCAGCAGTAATGATATGATAATTGTTTTTTTCATCGTCTTAAATTTAAGGTTTGAGTGCTTGTATACTTTTATCTATTATGTCAATGGCTGTTGCCAGTTCTTCACGATTGATGGTAAGGGCCGGTGATAGCTGGATCACATTCCCTGCTGATATTTTAAAGCTTAGACCTTCGCCAAGGCATTGATACATCACTTTTTCTGCTTCATCCACTGCCTTTTCGCGAGTCTCCCGGTTTTTTACCAGTTCAATACCCCAAAGAAGGCCTATGCCCCGAATATCACCGATCCAATAATGCCGGTCCTGAAGCTCTTTTAGCGATTCTTTCATCCATTGTTCATCCTGTGTTACCTTGTCCAGAATTTTTTCTTCCTCCAAAACTTCAAGAGTAGCGAGTGCAGCTACTGAACCAAGCGGGCTTTTTTCATAGGTGTAGTGCCCGAGTGAAATATCCCCGAATCGATTGTATTCATCACGTGCGATGATGGCAGCCATGGGCATTATGCCACCTCCCAACCCTTTTCCCAAACAAAGAATGTCGGGCTCTATGCCATAGTGTTCGAAGGCAAACATTTTACCTGTACGTCCGAAAGCTATCGGAATTTCATCCAGAATGAGCAATACACCATATTGATCACATAAGTGCCGCACTTTTTTCCAAAAATCATTGGATGGCACCTGTACATCCGTATTTCGAATGGTTTCTGCCAAAAAAGCTCCTATACCGGGTTCTTTAGAGAGAACATAATCGATATATTCCAGACATTTTTGTTCATTATCCTGAAAAATACCCCGATAGGTTACCGGTGGAGGAACACGCTCTACACCAGGCATTAGTGGCCCCATGTGCAGTGTGAACTGTGCCTCACCCCCAACGCTGATCACATCAAGCGAGGCGCCGTGAAAGGAGTCCCAGAATGACAACACCTTAAACTTACCGGTAACCGCGCGTGCCAACTTGAGCGCAATTCCTATTGCCGAACTTCCATTGGGGGTGAATAGTACCCTTTTAAGATTTCCTGGGGCCAGTTGAGCAAGTTTTTCAGCTAGTTCAATGGCGGGTTCATTGGTAAATCGACGTGTGGAAAAGGGAAGTTTATACATCTGTTCTACAAGTCGTTCTACAACATGAGGGTGGCCAAAGCCAACCTGATGGGCATTGTTACCGTGAAAATCGAGATATGATTTGCCCGCCAGATTTTCCAGATAAGGCCCTTCACAACTCTCCAGCACATCGAGGCAGGGCGTTGATAATGACTGGTGCAAAAAGTACCTGGCATCTTTCTCCAGCAATTTCATGGTTGGCTCAGAAATGTGATCATTCCACCATTTCTGCCGTGCAGAGGTGATATTGATATCTCCTTCCGTACGATTGTTCAGAGCTATTCCCGGTGGATTACCGGGAGTTGTAGGGTCCATATGTTCCAATGATTTCTCTTTTTTCTGATTCACAATTCAGTACAAAAATGGAGTAGCGACCACCTTTTGGCGCCACCCTGACCACAATATGCCCTTGCTGGCTTTTGTATCGATCAAGCAAGCTGCCAATAACCTCGCGGTTGGCCTGAAGCATGGCCGTGGAAAATAAATCGCGGTCCCCGGGATACAGGTCTTCGGAAAGCAAGCGACGCAGCACATTGTTATCAGGATGATCAGACGACCAGGTTTGCCCGATCCATACCCTTGGACGCAGCGTTCGCACATAAAATGTGTTTTGCGAGTCCCGGTTTCCATGATGATTCAGGGTTGCTACATCCACAGGGCCAATAACCGGAGCTACATGCGACTCCACCCGATCAAAATCGGAATGGCCAAATTGATCTACACCATTGATATCACCACCGGTAAAATAATCAAACAGTCCGTAACTGAACTTCAAACAGGTGCTTAATGAGTTTTCCCCTGGATATTGACCGGACGAAAATAACGAATAGTAGCTTTCGCCCTCACCGGTCCAGATCTTTCCATTTACTGCTATGTTGCGGATGCAAAAATCACCATATTTTTCCGGCGAGCGCGTCAGCACCAGTTGATTATGCGTTCCAGGCGCCAGGGTTTCATAATGTAATCCTGATGTTCGCTTTTGATAATCGATGAATTTCCAGTAGTTCTGTAAAGTTCCTATCATTTGATAGGCATCACCCTTAGTCAGTCGGGCTTGTATCTCATTATCTTTTAAATCCAGCGGGAAATCATCTCCTCTATCGATCATTGTGGCAATGGGTATCAAAGACCCTACTTCGGTAATCCCGGTCAATTGATAACCTCCTGATTGGTGTACATTCCTCATGCTGTCTATTTCACCAAAATGGTCATCGTGATAATGAGTGATGATGGCATAATCAATCACCGAGGAACTATTATCAGGTGTAAACTGCCGGATATAATCTGCAATCCATTGGCCTGTTGTTTTGGTCCTGTTTGGCCAAAGCGGTGTGTTTCGTGAAGAAAGTGTTCTGGAATGTGTCTCAGACATGTCACCAGCATCGATCAGCATGGTAGTGCCATCGGGTAGTACCAAAAAGGTGGCATCACCACGCCCGGTGCTGATATGGTGAATATCAAAATAGCCTTCCTGCCATTTCGGTAATTGATCCCCTTCTGATTGTGCAAAAAGTGCAAAAGACCAAAAAACCGTGGCACAAAGGAGCAAGATTTTATTAACCATTTCCCCGGGTCGTTAAAATACTAGTAGGAATTATCTGTTTTGGGATATCTCGTGTTTGGTAGTACACATCGAGCCATGCACCTCCGCTTCCATTGAACCATTCCACTTTTAAGGGGTGTAATCCCTTATCTAACTTGATATATCCGGATTTCTCCTGAACTCCATGGTCGCCATCATTATCCACCACCAACTGATCGCCGATCCAAAGCTTACTACCATCGTCAGAACGCGTGTAAAACATGTAAGTATCTTCTTTCAATACATTGAGTGTGGTACTAAAAACCACCACTGTATTTTCTTTGATTTCATGCTGAACCTCTTCCGAAGTGATTTCAAAGCACTTACCTTTGGCATCGGGCGATAATGATTTCGTATCGGGTATTTTACTCAGTCCTTCCAGGTAAAAAAGGGAGTAGGCCACCGCTGGCGAAATACTTTTGGTTTTAATCCGAAAATAGGCTTCAGCTACTATGCTTTTCATGCTTTCCCCATCGAAAACAGCGCTTTTTATTATTGTATTTGAATCCACTTCAAAAGGGGCGGAATACAAATTTGACGTATAGTTCGGCGCTGAACCATCTGTTGTATATCTTAATTCACCTTTTTCATTGGGGTTTTGAATTTCCACTTTAGCTTTCTCATTAAACAAACCGCCAGCGCGACGATTGAAAGCTTCCCCGGGCAATATTTTGGGCTTTTGCCAACGACGGGTAACCGGAAACCGACCATTCCAATTTTGCCCTTCAAATGCTGTCACTACAGGTTTTCCTATGCAGGCTCCAGGCAATTCTACTCCGAGCGCATAAGCCACTGTGGCTGCATTGTCGTATTGATAAACCGGTGATATGATCTCATATCCTTTTTTAATGCCTTTTCCGCAAACAATAAACGGGATCTCAATTTCGTCGAGCGTCTCACCGCCATGTCCATATCCTAAACCTCCATGGTCTGAGCTGATAATGACCAATGTTTTATCTAAAATACCGGCCTGGGAAATGCTTTCCATTACCTCTCCCAATAGGGTGTCTGCCTTTTCTACCGATTGATAATAGTCTTCTGTACCATGACCATACTCATGTCCGGTATGATCTACATGATCAAAATGGATAAAAGTGAAAAGTGGTTGTTTTTCAAGAATATACTTCCCGGCTGTTTTTGCCGTTTCATCCTCGTTCTTCGGATTGATATCATAATCCACTGCCTTTTTTTCAAATAACCTACCAAACCCACCCCAATGATAGATCGCTCCTATTTCCGCCTCAGGATATTGACGATCGATCAGGTTGAAAATAGTAGGAAACAGAAAATCCTCATCTTGTGTAACCGGCGGCAAGATCAGGTTATTGCGCTCCCATGCATTTGAGGTGATGCCATGTTGCTCTGGCCCTGCGCCCATTATCATAGACGACCAGTTGGAACTGGAACTCGTGGGCAACACCGCCCTTGCATGAAATGTATGGCTTCCTTCTTTTATTAACCGGTCAAAATTAGGCGTGCTGGAGTTTTGCAACCCATCGGGACTTAAACCGTCAAAACCAATAACTACCACGTGTTGAAAACGTGGTCTTTTATCGACCTGTTTTGAAGCACAAGACCATAGGGAAAAACCCCCTATGGTCATGATTAGGATTAAATGAAAGGTTTTCATTGCGACTGGTTGCTTATTGCTCCCACCATACTTTGGTAGTAATTTCATCTCCTCCCATTCTGCTTACTGCAGTATTATAATTATCCGCATTCAGCGCCTGTTCTTCGCTTGGGTATTCAAAACGACTCGGATAGGCGCTATAAAAAGCATCGGGGCCCGGTTCGATGGTACTTGGAAAGCCCGTTCTTTTAAACTCTATAAAACCCTGATAATCGGTATAGAATAAAGCGATATATTTCTGTGTAATGATCGTTTCCAAATCATCATCATAGGCAACACCATTTCTGGATAAATAATCCGCTGGCATATCCACCCCCCAATAGTCAAAGTTGGCCTGGATTCCATCTTCATAATGTGCTTCGGGATCGGAGCTGATCCATCCTCTTTGTGCGGCTTCGGCAAAAATGAAAGCTACTTCCGAATATATCATCAACCGGGCGTCGTTGCTGTTGGGCTGTAGATAGAAATAATTGATATTAAATTTCGACAAAAAGGCATCACCCCCTTTGTATTCATACGCCGGACCATCCACAATTCCATTTTGCATACCCTGGATCTCCGGAGTGCCATTTTCAACCGAATTCGCCGTCGGGTCGGCAAAGAATTCCAATCTTGGATCGTCGAAGCTTTGTAAGATCCCAACAAAGTGTTCTGATATTCGATACTCATTAAATGAACCTACACGGTAGACCGATTCTTCTGTAATCGGGTGTGCATCGGGAATGGATGGCAAAAACTGCAAGGTGGCATTGTCGGCATTTGATGTCATTACAGGGTACTGTGACGGATTATCAAAAATCTCATTGATCGTACTGCTTGCCAGATTTTCATCTGCTTCACTCAATCGCATGGCTAGCCTCAGGCGTAATGAGTTGGCAAATTTTTGCCAAAGGGAAATGTCTCCATCAAAAATCAGGTCACCTTTCAATGCCGTTTCAGCGTTCGCTAAAATGTTACTCGCTTCTTTAAGGTCGGCGATCATTCCGGCATAAATATTTTGCTGCTCGTCATAAATAGGTGTATAATTACCTTCGTCAGCTTTGGCAACTTCAGCGTAAGGTACATCGCCCCACATATCGGTGAGGATATGGAATAGCCAGACCTGCATTACCTTCGAAACACCCTCATAACTTGCAATAGATTGCTCAGAAGCTATTCTTTCCAATTCTTTGGCATCCCTAAGGCGTAGGTAGAAATTGTTCCATACACCTGACTGATCGCCCCAGTCAAATAGATCAAAAGAGGTAAATACGATCCTTGCGCCATATTGCCCCATCAGGTTTCCTTCACTCCAGGCATAGCCTACCGCACCACGGATGGCATTTCGCTGCAGTTGGGTAAGCAAGATCTCCGGGTTATTATTAATATTCAAAGCTACATCCGGATTGTCATTACTCACATTAAAATCATCGCATGACACCATAAATATGAGTGTCAGGGAGAGTATGCTTAACATCTTTTTCATTTTTTTATCGTCAAAGAGTTAAATACTAGGTTTAAAATTCGATGTTAACCGCAAAACCAAGGCTTCTTGTAGTAGGTACGGTGGCATTTTCCACACCCGGTACATATGAACCCCCTCCAAAAGAAAGTAACTCGGGATCACCATGGTTAAACTCTTTGGTCCACAACCAGAGATTGGTTCCAATAAGAGAGACCGATATCGACTTCATGTTCCAGTCCTTCATCAATTTGCTGGGGAATGAATAGGTAAGTTTAGCTTCACGAAGCTTTATAAAAGTGGCATCATATATACCTTCCGATTCATTTTGTCTGCGATAACGGTTGTTGTGATAGGCATTGGCAGGAACGATTACATCATTTTCCGCATAAGAACCATCAGCAAGCTGTTTTACACCGTCACCAATAACTCCATCGGTTCTGGTATCCCCGTTAGAATCGGTATAGCTCAGACCGGAATCACTAATACCAGGATGTGCACCGCCAAATTCCGGCGCTCTACCCCAGAGTGTTTCCACAACATTTCCCGAAGTAGCAGCGATCAGCCTTGTTCTCGATAACAGCTCACCACCCTGACGCCAGTCGAATAGGAAGTTAAGCGAGAGGTTCCGGTAGGAAATGGTGTTGTTCCATCCCAGCATGAAATCGGGATTGAAATTACCCAGTTTGCGCAAAGTATTATCTTGTTGCACCAGGCCTTCATTAAAGATCACCTCTCCAAAGTACTCGCTGTTGGGATCGTCAACCCTTCTGAGGCCGGTTCCCCACATATCACCAATTGAACCACCTTTTTCAGCTACAAGGGTTATACCATTGCCTCCATAGACATAACGATCCAGGCCATCCATCAACTCAAGTATTTCATTTCGATTTAGTGTGAAATTGAAATTGGTGTTCCATCGAAGTCCATTGGAAAGATCAAGTGGTGTAGCGCTTAACATCATTTCAATACCATAGTTTCTAATCTCACCGGCATTGATCACCCTGGAGGCCCATCCGGAGGTAACCGGAAGGTCAATGCCCAGGATTTGGTTTTCTGAAATGGTGTTATAATATGTTACATCAAGACCTATTCTGTTGCTTAAAAACCGAACATCGGCGCCTATTTCGAAGGAGGTTTGTATTTCGGGCTTCAAATCAACATTGGGCAATACATATGATGGATTGGCCGTGGGGTTGGACCCTACAGGATTTCCAAGTTGATAAAACTGCTGGAGCCGAAACGGATCGGTGTCGTTACCTACTTGTGCCCAGCTGGTTCGCAACTTGGCAAATGAAACGGGGCCGTTATCGCTCAGACCTATCAAATCGGATACCACAAAGCTAAGCGAAGCCGAAGGATAGAAGTAGCTGTTGTTTTGCGACGGCAAAGTGGATGACCAGTCGTTTCGGGCTGTTAAATCGAGATAGATCATATTCTGCCAACCCAACTGGGCAAATCCATATAATGAATTGATCTGCTTCTCTGGTCTGTCTATCGTTTGTACCAGTGGACCATCGGCATTGTTAAACGAATAAACACCTGGTATCAGTAATTTATTCGCCATTAAAGCATTGAAATGGTTTTTTTGTACCATCCGGTTTCCTCCAAAGTTGAGGTTGACCGACCATATCCCGTTTATTTGCTTTGTGTAATTTAACAGAAAATCAATATTGGTTTCTGCAAAATTCACCTTGTCTTCACGATACTGACCGTTGGGGAAACGCTGTGTTGAGTATGCTCTTTTAATGAAACGATACTCTGAAAAGAAGTCACGACCGGCACGTAGCATCAGGCTCAGGTCGTCGGTAAAATTATAGGTAGCGGATATATTTCCAATCACACGGTCTTTCGAAAGTCCGTTGGTATTTTCATACATCGTAAAGTACGGGTTATCGTGATAATTATAGTTGTAGTTAAACTGTTGGAAACCTTCAAGGCCTCTTTGCCAATAGTCACGTAATCCTCTTACATCTACCTGCTGGCCCCACCAGATAAACAGGTACATTACCGATTCCGTACCATAGCCGTTAACATGCCGGTTATCAGATTCCGAATTGATGTAGTTGATATTTGATGAAACTTTTAACTTGTCAGAGATCTGATAATCCCCGGATAGAGAAACCGTATTTCTTCTTAAGTCGGTATTGGGCAGGATTCCTTCATTATTCAGGTTAGTAAAACTCACACGGAAGTTTCCATTATCATTCGCTCCATAGAATGAAATATTACTCATTATGGTTCGACCGGTTTCCATGAAGTTCTCAACCGGATCACCCGGATCTATAAATGGTGTTTCAATAATGTTACCTCTTCTTTCCAGGTCTACACCTGAAGGGCCTAAGATAAAATCCAGGCCGTGTACATCACCGCCTCGCAGACCATTAGTGGTCGGTGAATCATGTTGGGCACGAAGTGTACCGTCCATTCTGGGACCCCATGATTCATCCACTCCGTCGAATGTTCCATTACCATATCCGTCGACGAACTGAAAGTCAAAGTTTTTACCCTGGCCATAAACACGTTGATATTCCGGTCCTTTAAGCATATTCTCAAAAGTTACTTTGGTACCTACCGAAACACCAAAACCAGCTTTGCCTTTACCAGATTTTGTTGTGATAATTATGGCGCCATTAGCTGCTCGGGAACCATATAATGCAGTGGCATTCGCTCCTTTAAGCACCGAAATGGATTCTACATCATCCGGATTGATCTCCGCTGCTCCATTTCCATAATCGATGTTCATGTTACTGGCGCCTCCCAGGGTATTGGTTCGCGTGTCAGTATTATTATTAATAGGTATCCCGTCAACCACAAAAAGCGGTTGGTTATTTCCGGCCATTGAAGAGTAGCCCCGGATAACAACGGAGGAGGATTGGCCCGGGCCGGTACCATTGGTTACCACCTGCACTCCTGCGGCCCTTCCCGACAGAGTGCTAACCATATTGGTTGAAGTGGACTGCGCTACATCTTCGCCTTCTACCTGCTGCACTGAGTAACCAAGGGATTTTTCATCCCTGGCAATATTCAATGCCGTAACAACAATCTCATCGAGTTCCTGCGAGGCAGGTTGAAGTGTAATTTCTGCATAACTTCTTCCGGCTACATTAACGTTTTTGGTTTCATATCCCAGAAATGATACCACCAGTGTTTCATCTCCGTTCGTTAGTTCGATAGCAAAATTCCCATCGTAATCCGTTACAACCCCGGAAGTACTTCCCTCAATCATCACAGTGGCGCCGGGAAGTGAAGCGCTGTTTTCATCCACCACTTTACCTGAAAAGGTGGTTTGCGCGTAAGAAGCGGTGCCCCATAGAAAAACTATAAGGGCAAGTAGTTTAGGTTTTTTCATATTTGTAAACTTTTTGTGGGTTAGGACTATCACAAATTTGAAGAACTAAATTGAATATATTCACCTATATGGGTTAAATGAATGATATTTTTATGTTGCCCCTATTAAGAAATGGTTAATTTTAAAAAGTTTACAAATATTAAATATTGCCGAAATTAAATTTTGTTGTATATATGCTGTAATTTAAGGCTACAGTGTACGTTTTTACCTGTATTTTGACACATAAAAAAGACATGGAAAGCATAAAATGATTTATATTGTGTTCAACTTTTTAACTTATGGAAGATTATCTACTCGGTATCGGAAAGCACATCAAGACAATACGCAAAGAAAAAGGTAAAACCATCAGCGAAACTGCGAATGGCGCCGATGTAAGCAGTGGACTGATTTCCAGAATAGAAAATGGCCGTACAATTCCCTCACTGCCGGTATTACTTAAAATAATTGAATCGCTGGATATTGAAGTCAGCGATTTCTTCAGGGAAATGCCACATGCCAATGGCTCCGGATTTATCGTTTCCCGAAAAGAGGATAATGAGATCATAGAAAAGGAAGACGAAGCAATAGGATTTGTGTACAAGCACATTTTCGGCAAACAATTGTCATCATTGGGCTTCGACTCTGTTTTGCTGGAGGTACAGCCCGGTTCAAAACGCAACAAGGTGACTACCGACGCTTATGAATTTAAATATGTACTTACCGGCGAGTGTCATTATATTATTGGTGATGATGAAGTATTGTTGCATGAAGGTGATTCTATCTTTTTTGATGGCAGAATACCACATGTTCCTGTGAACAGAGGTTCCACAACCTCCAGAATGCTGGTCCTGTATTTTTATGTGTAAATACTTCTAAACCTCAAGGATTTGAATAAGGTCTTTCAGTGTATTGACAATGTAAGTCGGTTGTGCACTTTCAAGCTGACTGTAGGTGTGCGCTCCTGTAGTAACCCCGACAGTGATCCCACACTTAGCATTTTTACCTTCTTGAATGTCGATTATGGAATCACCAGCTTTTAATACAAATTCAGGATTATCCACATGAGTGGCTTTCATAGCTTCAAGGATCATATCCGGTCCGGGTCTTCCGGAGCTAACATCATCTGCTGTAATCAACACGTCATATTCCTTTCCTTGTCGCCACTTCATTTTATTGAGTAAAAGGTTGGCTGTTTGCTTATCATAACCGGTATTCAATGCTATTTTCACCCCTGCTTTCCTCAAATGCTTTATAAGTTCATGAACACCGTCAAATGGTTTTATATTTAGTTTTTGATAGGCCTCTTCAAGCATCTGCCGGAATTCCTTAAATATTTTACCGGCGATCATTTCTTTCTCTTCTCCCCTTCCTTTTACCTGGTTTTGCAAGATATCCTTTATGGCCTGGTATTTTTCCTTTCCCGCGCCCTGCTCCAATACATAGTCGAGTGGCGCCTCAAAACCACGCTGTTTGATCGCTTTTTGTAATGTTTTGTACACTACATTGCCTTCATTTATGGTTGTACCGGCTATATCAAATACCGCTAATTGGATGTTAGTCATTTTTATTGATTCAATATGTGGTCGATATGTGCTTTTGAAAAACCGGCGCTACCCGTCATACCTTTACCTCCTATTCCGGTTACAATATGTATGTGTTGATCTATAGTTTTTTGAAATATATCTTTTTGGCTACACTGTACATATACACCGTACCATCGATATTTAATGCGATCGTCGGGCAGTTCGTAAATACGTCTGGCCTCCTTCATGATAAATTCGTCAATATCCATATCAAGATCAAACCCCAGTTCATCCTGTTTTGTTGGCGTTGCATAGTGATGCGAATCGCCAATGATCACAGAACCATCCAGTGCCTGTTTAAACAAAATATGCACCCCCCATTTCTTTACCTGGCTGTCCACATCTTCTTTTTCATTTATCAATCGATATGACGGGCACTCTCTGAAAGATTCGTACCTCCTCACTGATAATCCGGAGAGTACCGCTCCTTTGATATTGAAATTTCGCTGCGGTACGGTTTGCATCATCTGTAACTTAACCACTTCAAGGTCGCTTTGCGCAAAAATTTCGGGAAAGAGCGTATCCAGATCACTTCCATTACAAATGATCACTTTATTAGCTGTAAAATTTTTATTACCGGCACATGCTACCTCAACTTTTCCGCCATTCACATCACAGCTAAGTGCCAGGGTACCAAAATAAATGTCGACACCCTTTTCTGCCAGATAATCCTGTAACCTGTTAATCATCACTTCGGGCTCAATAATAAGCTCTTCGGGAAAATACAAACCAGCCCGAACATAATCTGACTTCAAACCGGGGTATTGTTTCAGGCATTCCTGACGGGACAAAATCCTGGAAGCATAGTTCTCCTGTTTGTTGATTTCGGAAAGTTCCACCAAAAGGGTTTCTTCTTCCTCGTCAGATGCAAAATAGATTGTGCCTTCATTGCGAATGGTGAGATCAATTTGGGATTGCAATTCATTATAAATTCGTAAGCTTTCACGACCGTATTGTTGCCATTTCCGATCCATGCCTGAAGGAACTACCTGACCAAAGTTGCGTACCGTTGCCCCCTGGGGCCGGCGGCCTTTCTCAATCAAAGCCACTTTTAGGCCACGCTTCATCGCATGATAGGCATGAAAAGTACCCAAAACACCGCCTCCAATCACCAAACAATCGAAATGATTATTCATAAGCCAACTCACTTTTTTGTGTTGATATATAATATTTTGCCCTGTACTTTTTACGGAAATAAAAATAGGAAAATAGCGTTACTGCAATGCCAAATACCGACATGACATAAGTACTGTTCATAAAAAAACGTAACCATGACATTTCACTTTGACCAAAATTTTTGTACAACAATATAGCCATACTACCCAGGTAACCGAAAGCATCGGCAATGTATATTAGAAATCCGGCATTGCCACCAGACCTGAATGTTGCGATCATACGGTCGAAAAACAAGCCATTGAAGGGCACATAACATACATACAACCCAAAACCGACCAGGATCATCCAGGCTACGGGCGAGATGAGATGCATTTGAAATAGTTGAGTACCAAGCCCGACAGCGACAGCGCCCAGTAGCAGTAAAATGTGGTAGGACATAAACGCTTTGAAATTGTCTTTGATAAGGACGAATAAACCAATTAACAGCAATACAAAAATTGCCACTGGCACCTCAGCATAAGTGTAAATGGCTGCATTGCCTTCAAATCCAACAGCATCCCAAATCTCCCGGGAGAAATTGTCACGGAAATCACGCATGGCCGTAAGAAAAGTATAAAATCCTACGATAATGATTAAGGGAAACAAAAATTCCGAAAGTACTTTTTTTCGTGCTGCGGCATTCATAGGTGTTCTCTCCGTCTTCAATGAAATATCTGAAGCCGAAGGTGGCGGCATTTTTTCCAGCATCCATGCAAAAAGCAGGAAAGGTAAGATAAACACCAGCCCGGTAATAAATGGCATCCAGAACTGATTTACTCCCAGTTGGGTCATCACCAGCAATCCTACAGATTTTACCGCTCCGCTTGACACTATAAAACTTGAACACAGGAACACACCTAACAATTCAGTGAATCGTCGTCCTTCGAGATAGGAAAAAACCACTCCCCAGACCAAGCCTAAAGGCAGTCCATTTAAGAACATAAATACCGTGTTGTAGGGAGCAGGTGTAAGGGCAAACAATAAAAGGAACAGTTCAGCGCTAAAGATCATACCCAATAGGTAAGCTAACCTGTTTCTGTTTTTCATGGCCGCTATGATGCGAATCCCCAAAAATTTGGACAGCATATACCCCAAGACCTGTGCAATAATAAGAATGATTTTGTAGTCCACACCAAAATAAAATAATTCATCATAAGTCGCTACTGTAAACGGCTTCCTGTAAGCATACATGCAAAAGTAGGCGCCAAATGACGCCACGATCCCATAAATGAGCACTTTGATATGTGGAGAATTAATTCGCAAAATTTTTTACTTATTGTAAACTTATAAGCACAATTCTCCAATATTTTTTACAAATAGTTAACTTTTTCAGATTATGATTTGGTTATGAATAGTTTACTTTATACGGGTCGCTTTAACATATCCTTTACAGAAGTTGCAGATGGACCATATTCGGCCCGGAGCACAGATATTTTATCGTTCGGATACTTTAAATTCAAACTACGATTAGATTTTTAATCTATCCATAAAGCATCGGTAACATCTGGTTCCCATGTGGGACCTATATTTAAAATCGGAAATGCTAAACTAAACAACACACACATGGACAGAAAGAAGATTTTGCAGGGACTATCCAGAAGAAAATTTTTGCGCAATTCAGTAGTGGCAGCCGCCGGCGCTTCGTTGCTGCCGACCACACTGGCCGGTTGCAACGATGATAGTGAAGAATTTACACCTGAAGGTGATTTTGGTTTTATGGAAGGCGTAGCCAGCTTTGACCCTACGCAGAGCCAGGTCATCCTTTGGTCGCGCTATACTCCGGCCGACAATGAATCGGGCAATCCGAAAATCATACTCGACGTTGCTACAGATGCCAACTTCAATGATATTGTGGCCAGTGAAACCGTAGAGGTAGATGCTAACAGCGACAACACGATCAATGTCGATGTGAGCAATCTGAACTCTAATACCAAATATTATTACCGATTCCGAAACGAACGTACACAAGCCGTTTCCATTACCGGGGAAACAAAAACGCTGCCCGCAACTGGTGAAGCTAACGAAGTAAAACTGGCCATCATGTCATGCGCCAACTTCCAGGCTGGCCTGTTCAATGTCTATGGCGCCGTTGCTGAATCGGATGTGGACGTGGTAGTTCACCTTGGCGACTACATTTACGAGTATGAAGCCGGCGGCTATGGCACCAACGATTTGACCGCGTCTTTAGGCCGCGAACATGTGCCTGCCGGCGAGATTATTGAAATTGATGAGTACCGGGCACGCTATCGACAATATAGAGGTGACGAACAACTTCAAAAAGCCCACCAGTTGAAGCCGTTCATATGCGTTTGGGACGACCATGAAATCACCAATGATGCGTATACAGACGGCGCTGAAAATCACGACCCAAGCGAAGGCGACTACGAAACACGAAAAATGAATGCCATACAGGTATGGCACGAGTACTTACCGGCCCGTGTGAGTGACAATACTAAAATATACCGAAGCTTTGATATGGCCGGCATCGTGAATTTAATGATGCTCGACACGCGTATTATTGGTCGAAATAAGCAACTCGATTACGCCGACTATTTCACTCTGAATGGATTCGATCAGAACAGCTTCCTGGCGGACTGGCAGGACGCCAACCGGACAATCCTGGGTTCGGAACAACTTAACTGGCTCACCAGTCAGCTGGCAGGCAGCAGTGCACAATGGCAGGTTCTGGGCAACCAGGCGCTTATGGGCAAATACTACATCCCTGCCGAATTGCTGGAAGTTACGGCTCAAATAGCGGCTACAGGATCAGCCACTCCCGAACTATTAGCCCAATACAATACGCTCGTAACCGAATTGGTGACCATCAAATCGAGGATATTGCAGGGTGACCCTACTGTTACTGCAGAAGAGCAGGCACGTGTGGAAACCGTATTGCCGTATAACCTTGATGCCTGGGATGGGTACCCGGTTGAGCGTGAGGTGGTATTTGCGGCAGCCGCCGGTAAAAAACTAATATCGCTGGCAGGAGATACCCACAATGCCTGGTATGCCCAACTTTCAGACAACAACAAAAACAAAGTAGGCGCCGAATTTGCAACTGCATCAGTGTCGTCACCGGGCTTTGAAGGTATTTTCGGCGACGATCCGACGGTGATTGCAGGATTTGAACAATCCAACCAGTTGCTGATCGACGATCTTTCATATGCTGATGCCAAAAACCGCGGTTATGTAGAGGTGACTTTTAATGATTCAAATGCCGAAGCAGATTACCGCTATATCAATACATTAGCCACCGTAGATCCAACGACTACCAGTGGCAATGTGGTAACGGAAAGTTAGTCCTCAATCTTCCATATCTACACCTCCACTGGCCGTTGGCTGGTGGGGGTTATTTTTTTTAACCTGGCCCATGCCTTAGGATTCGTCGTGAACGCCCAAAATGCAATATGATCAAGTGTTTAGGGTTATTTTGGAACGGAGGCGTGGTTAACCACCACGGTGAGTATCAAAATGTTCATAAATGCTTGATATTGAATCAGTTTGGACTTTGAATTGAATGCTAATGCATGATTCAGGTTTAATATCCTTGCTGAATTTGGAGTTCCTCTATTCTTATTTAGACAGTCAATACGCTTATTTGAAATCCATTTCCGATTACCTTCTTCCCCGTACTGGATTTGATATCAATTGAAAACAACATCAATTTAATTTGACCCACATTAAAAATGCTGGTGTTCATATCAATGTCGATATTTGGGTATAGATCAAATCCACACCTTCATATTAAATCGGCTTCACGAATAGCAAATATTGTGTGAGAATTGCACGCGTTGCTATTTATTTATTATAACTTTTATCCCACCCTATCAGCCATCAACCGTCTATTTACTTCACAACTCATTTGATTAGTCCAAATGCGGATCTACTCTTTCAAAGACAAAATCAAACGTCAGATCTGGCTTGGGCTCAGGCAATGAGGAAGTAAGATTATATCCGGGTTTTGAATGACCTGAAATAGTGTATTTGCCATTAATTATCTCTGAATGTGATATTAAAAGACTTATAACACCATCCCAATCGAAAAGCCCCAATGGATCATTGATCGCTTTCTTGATGATCAATAGATCTGATTCATTATCATCATTAAAACGATCATTAAAAGAATAATCAAACACCCAACTGGAAATACCCATCCCTTCAGGACATTCCACTTCGGCATAAAACACAACATCACCATATATAATACCAATATCTTCTTGAAAAGGTGGATCATCTGTAAACCTAAAGGCTATCTCTTCTATTGAAGAACAGTTGCCATATACATTGAATATATCGAATAATACCGATTTTGCATCAGTGGTTGGGAGCATGTTCCCCGGACCGTCCAGGTCTACCATTTCACGAAATTCAGCGCTTTCAAGAATCCAGCTACTCAAGATTCCATCTTGTTCAATTCGCCAGGTGTCTTCTTCATCTGCCGGTGGGCAACCGGAAAAGAGTATTAATAAGAGGATTGCTGTTATCAATAAAGCCGTATTGATCACTCTTTTCCTTAAGTCATGCGAAAGTGAAACATGTGTTTTCATTTTGATCAATTTTGGTTGATTGATGGATCAATTGACTACAATAATTTAATCAAAAATTTACACTTTAACCAGTATTTAGGCGTGCAATACATTACAGTTAAAGCGGCTTTTTCATTTTCGATTTCAGTACAAAAACCCAATTATACAGGTTAATGAAATAAGATAATTAACAATCCAAAAAGCACGTATGGTATATACGGCCAGGGCTTTTTCAGAAAATAACACACATAAAATGGAGGATTGGAATACCACTACACGCATTAAAAATGCTGGCGTTCATGCCGATGATGATATTTGGGTGTAGATCAAATCCACATCCAGTTTTTCTTTTCTTTCAAACCCGGGTGAAGATGGTTTTTACACCTTTATACCTGGTTAATGCATTTGGATTTATCATGAAAGCCCAAAATGCAAT
>DNTA01000280.1 GCA_003500135.1 Cytophagales bacterium
TAAAAAATGTTTGTTTAAAAATACCAAATCGCTTTAAAAATAGAAAGCCCCTTGCGGGGCTTTATTTCAAAGAAACAAAAAAACTTAAGTTTTAGCTTTTAGAGCCCGGATAAAACGCAGTCTCGTCAAGCTCTTCTTCAATTCTCAACAATTGGTTGTATTTGGCCATTCTGTCAGAACGAGATAAAGATCCTGTTTTGATTTGACCGGCATTGGTAGCCACTGCAATATCAGCAATAGTTGCATCTTCAGTTTCACCAGACCTGTGTGAAACGACTGCAGTAAATCCGGCTTTATGCGCCAATTCGATCGCATCAAAAGTTTCAGAAAGTGTTCCAATCTGATTTACTTTGATCAGAATTGAGTTACCGCACTTTTCATCAATACCTCTTTGCAGGAACTTAACATTGGTCACGAACAGATCATCACCAACAAGCTGGCATTTGTCGCCTATTTTCTCAGTCAACATGGCCCAGCCTTCCCAGTCATTTTCATCACAACCATCTTCTATTGAATCGATAGGGTATTTCGAAATAAGTTCTTCCAGATAAGCTACCTGTTCAGCACGGTTTCTTACTTTACCTGATTCTCCTTCAAATTTAGCATAGTTGTATTTGCCATCTTCATAAAATTCTGAAGCAGCGCAGTCAAGAGCGATAGTCACATCATCTCCAGGCTTGTAACCTGCCGATTCAACCGCTTTTAAAACGCTTTCAAGAGCTTCTTCGGTACCGCCTGAGAAATTAGGTGCGAATCCACCTTCATCCCCTACAGCAGTACTAAGACCTTTTTCTTTAATGATTTTCTTCAGGTGGTGGAATACTTCAGCGCCCATCCTCATAGCCTCACTAAAGTTTTCGGCGCCAATAGGTCGAATCATAAATTCCTGGAAGGCTATCGGGGCATCTGAGTGTGATCCGCCGTTGATGATATTCATCATTGGCACAGGAAGTTTGTACGCATTGGTACCACCTAAATATCGATACAAAGGCATACCTAGCTCTTCAGCAGCAGCCTTAGCTATAGCCATAGATACGCCAAGAATAGCGTTAGCTCCTAATTTCCCTTTGTTTTCGGTACCGTCAAGATCGATCATGATTTTGTCGATCAACCTTTGATCGAAAACCGAAAGACCGATGATCTCTTCGGCAATAATATCATTCACATTCTCAACGGCTTTAAGTACACCTTTGCCGAGAAATTTACCCTTATCATCATCTCTCAACTCAACAGCTTCGTTTACACCGGTGGAAGCTCCTGAAGGAACTGCCGCTCTGCCAACTATGCCATTTTCAGTATATACATCTACTTCAATAGTAGGGTTACCTCTCGAATCGAGGATTTGTCGGGCGTGAATGCTTTCAATTAAACTCATCGTTCTGGTTTTTTAATTAGACATTAATTGTATGAAATTATCAAATAAGTATCTTGAATCGTGCGGTCCTGGCGACGATTCGGGGTGATACTGAACTGAAAATACTTTTTTATCTTTAATCTTTATTCCGGCTACTGTATTGTCGTTAAGGTTCATGTGTGTTATGATCACATTATCATTGCCTTCAATATCCTCTTTTGATACGCAGAAACCATGGTTTTGCGAGGTTACCTCACACAACCCTGTCTCAAGGTTTTTAATAGGATGGTTAATGCCCCTGTGCCCGTGGTGCATTTTAAAAGTACTAACACCTGATGCAAGCGCAATTATCTGATGGCCGAGGCATATACCGAAAACCGGTTTACCACTGTCAATCATTGATTTTGCAGTTTCAATGGCATAATCCATAGCAGCAGGATCACCAGGGCCATTGGAAAGAAAGAATCCATCAGGATTCCATTTCATCAACTCTTCAAAAGGGGTTTTCGCCGGAAAAACCTTACAGTAGCAATCCCTTGATGAAAGGTTCTTTAAGATATTTCTTTTTGTCCCCAGATCTAATACGGCAACCCGGTATTTAGCCGATTCTTCTCCAAAAGCGTAAGGTTCTTTCGCGCTGACAATTGAAGATAACTCCAGGCCATCCATATCAGGCAGATCTTCAAGTTTCTTTTTTAATGCCTCCATATCTTCCGTATCTGAAGATATGATAACATTCATGGCACCCTTGCTTCTGATATGGGTTACCAGCTTACGTGTATCGATGTGCGAAATACCAACAATTCGATTTTTTTCGAGGTATTCCTGCAAGGAGCTATCTGCCGTCCTTCGACTGAATATTGGCGAGAAATTATTAACAACTATTCCGGATATCTGTGGTCTTGATGATTCCTGCTCTTCATCGCGGCAGCCGTAGTTTCCAATATGAGATGTTGTATTAACTATTACCTGACCAAAATAAGAGGGGTCAGTGTAAATTTCCTGGTAGCCAGTCATCCCGGTATTGAAACAAATCTCGCCACCTGCCGTTCCGGAAAACCCTATTGATTTTCCTTCAAAAATCAGACCGTCTTCCAGCATTAAAACGGCCTTATTATTTGAAGTGTATGTCATAAATTCCTGATTACTAAATGTTATCCAAAATAAAATATAATCGCTAATATTTCCAAAGACATTTCTTTGGATTGGGCATAAAAAAATAGGGATTAAACAAATTGTCTAATCCCTATTTCGATAATATATATCATCTATTATTTTTCTTTCTTTTCTTCGTCAGAAGCTTCAGTATTTTCTTCCTTTTCAGGAGCCTTGGCTTCAGGGGTTTCTTTTTTCTCCTCCTTCGCCTTGGTTTCTTCTTTCTCTTCTTGCTTCGGTTCTTCTACTGCAGCCTCTTCTTCTTTGGTCTCCGCAACATCAGCCTTTGCTTCGGTTTTTGGAGTGGCATCGTCTTTTTTAGATGTTGAACCCCCACCACGACGGCTTCTTCTTGTTTTCTTCTTCTCCGGTTTGCTTTCCTCAAGCATCAGTTCGTTGTAGTCAACCAGCTCGATTATGCACATTTCAGCATTATCACCGAGCCTGTTTCCTGTCTTAATGATGCGGGTATAACCACCAGGTCTTGCGTTTACCTTATCGGAAACTTCTTCGAAAAGCTCGCGAACAGAATCCTTGTCCTGTAGGTATGAAAATACAACTCTTCGTGAATGCGTGGTATCCGTTTTTGATTTGGTAATCAAAGGCTCCACATATTTTCTCAGCGCCTTAGCTTTCGCTACCGTGGTACTTATTCTTTTATGCAAAATCAAAGAAGTGGCCATATTGGACAGCATAGCTTTTCTATGCGGTGCGGTCCTTCCCAGATGATTGAATCTTTTGCCGTGTCTCATCTTTAATTATTCTTCTTCCAGTTTATATTTCGACAAATCCATACCGAAAGTAAGGCCTTTCTCCGCTATCAGCTGTTCTAATTCTGCCAGTGATTTTTTGCCGAAGTTTCTGAATTTCATCATATCAGAAATTTCAAGTTTGGCAAGATCACCCAGTGTTTTCACATCAGCAGCTTTCAAGCAGTTATATGCCCTTACCGATAAATCCAGATCGTTGAGCGGAGTTTTAAGCAGTTTGCGCATGTGCAGCATTTCTTCATCCACTGTGTCCGGTTCACCCTGGTCGGCAGTTTCCAGAACCATATTCTGGTCCGAGAACAACATAAAGTGTTGGATCAAAATGTTGGCGGCCCCTTTTAGTGCGTTTTCAGGGTGGATAGAACCGTCGGTTTCAATGTCGAGCACGAGTTGCTCGTAGTCCGTTTTTTGTTCTACCCTTGTATTCTCAATTTTATAATTCACGTTTTTGATAGGCGTGAAAATGGCATCAATCGGAATGAACCCAAACACCTGCTCAGAAGGTTTGTTTTCCTCTGCGGGAAGGTACCCTCTGCCCTTATCTATGGTCAACTCGATTTCGAAATCGGCTGATTCATCCATATTGCAGATAACGTGCTCTGGATTCAATATCTCAAATGAAGATGTATGCTTCGCAATATCACCTGCTGTGAATTGCTTTTGGTTCTTCACCGGAATGGTAATTTTATTGTCTACCACATCGGCTATTTTCTTCAACCTTACCATTTTAAGGTTTAGTACCAATTCAGATACATCTTCCACTGCGCCTTCGATAGTCGAAAACTCGTGTAGTACATTGGGGATTTTTATTCCGGTGACGGCATAACCTTCCAGGGAAGAAAGTAAAATTCTTCTCAAGGCGTTGCCTATTGTGACACCATAACCTTTTTCAAGTGGTTTAAAGGTAAACAGGCCGTGAAAGTCATCCGCCTTTTCCATAACCACTTTTTCGGGCATTTGAAATGCTAATATTGACATGTCAAAAATCTTTGTAAGAAATTTATTACTTAGAATAGAGTTCGACGATGAGTTGCTCCTGAATGTTTTCAGGTATTTCCTCTCTTTGCGGCTGTGTTACGAACTTGCCAGCCATTTCTTTTTCGTCCCACTCCAACCAAGCATATTTTTTAGCCTTTGATGCTAGGCTGTCTACAATTACCTCAAGCGATTTGCTACGCTCACGCACTGAGATGATATCTCCTTCCTTCACAGAAAAAGAGGCAATATTTACAATTTCGCCGTTTACAAGAATATGTTTGTGCAATACCAATTGGCGTGCAGCACGGCGAGTAGGAGCAATACCAAGTCGAAACACTACATTATCGAGCCTTGACTCCAACATTTGGAGAAGGATTTCACCTGTAATGCCTGATTTTCGGGAAGCTTTTTTAAATACATTACGGAATTGCTTTTCCAACATTCCATACGTGTATTTAGCTTTTTGCTTTTCCATTAACTGAACGGCGTATTCAGACTGCTTTCTTCTTCTTCCTCTTCCGTGTTGTCCTGGAGGATACGCCTTTTTTTGCACGGCCTTGCTGGGGCCAAATATAGGATCGTTAAATCGTCTAGCTATCTTTGCTTTAGGACCTCTGTACCTTGCCATGTTAATTCTTTGTTTTCAGATTAAACCCTTCTTCGTTTAGGTGGTCGGCAACCATTGTGTGGCAGTGGGGTTACATCCTGAATAGAGGTAACTTCAATTCCCACGTTTTGTATCGTTCTGATGGCAGATTCCCGACCGGCACCAGGGCCTTTTACGAATACATCAACTTTTCTTAATCCAAGATCATAAGCAGTTTGCGCACAATTTTGCGCTGCTGTCTGGGCTGCATAAGGAGTGTTCTTTTTAGATCCCTTGAAACCCATCTTTCCTGCAGATGCCCAGGATATTACCTGGCCTACAGAGTTCGTCATGCTAATGATGATGTTGTTGAACGTAGCTTTTATATGTGCCTGCCCAACCGGCTCAACATTAACAACTCTTTTTTTAGCTTTATCTTTTCTTTTTTGTGCCATATCAGTTATTACTTAACAGCCTTTTTCTTGTTCGCAACTGTTTTTCTCTTACCTTTTCTTGTTCGAGAGTTATTTTTAGTCTTTTGTCCTCGCACAGGCAAGCCCCTTCTGTGTCGCAGGCCCCTATAACATCCAATATCCAGCAAGCGTTTAATGCTGAGCTGAACTTCTGACTTTAATAAACCTTCTACTTTGAAGTTGTTGGCAATAATTGATCGGATCCTATTTGACTCTTCGTCTGTCCAGTCTTTAACCTTCTTGCTCCAATCGATGCCTGCTTCAGTCAATATCTTCTGGGCTGAGCTTCGGCCTATACCGAATATGTAAGTCAGTGCAACCTCGCCCCTTTTGTTATCAGGAATATCAACTCCGGAGAATCTTGCCATAATTAACCTTGTCTTTGTTTAAATCTTGGATTCTTCTTGTTAATTACGTAGAGCTTGCCTTTTCTTCTAATGATTTTGCATTCACTACTACGCTTCTTAATTGATGCTTTTACTTTCATCGTATTTTTATTTATAACGATACACAATTCTTCCTTTAGTAAGATCGTAAGGTGACATTTCAAGTTTCACTTTGTCGCCGGGTAGAATTTTGATGTAGTTCATTCTCATTTTGCCAGAAATATGGGCAATGACCATATGTCCATTGGCTAATTCCACTCGAAACATTGCATTTGACAAAGCTTCTACTATTGTACCATCCTGTTCTATTGAAGACTGTTTAGCCATATATAATTTTATGTTTTGCTTTCTTCAATTATGCTACTGCAACCTGCGATCTACCTTTGATCTTACCTGATTTCATCAACCCTTCATAGTGTCTCATCAACAGGTAACTTTCAATTTGTTGTAAAGTATCTAATATCACTCCTACCATGATCAAAAGCGAAGTTCCTCCATAAAACTGCGCGAAATTACTTTCAACACCCAGCTTCATGGCTAATCCAGGAAATATGGCCACTATAGCCAGGAAAATTGAACCTGGAAGTGTGATTTTAGTCAAAATGTTGTCTATAAATTCCTGGGTCATTTTACCTGGTTTAATACCCGGAATGAACCCTCCGTTCCTCTTCAGATCATCAGCTATTTGTTGTGGATTTACCGTAATAGCAGTGTAGAAAAAGGTAAAAACGATAATTAATACAGCCAGGGTTGCGCTATATACGAAAGAACCATAGTCGAGGAATTGTGTGCCCACGTTTTGTATAAAATCACTTTTATCCCCGAAGTATTGTACCAAAAGCCCGGGTAGGAACATTAATGCCTGAGCAAAAATGATCGGCATTACCCCTGAAGCGTTAAGCTTTAAAGGGATGTACTGCCGCTGGCCACCATATACCTTATTTCCGACAACCTGCTTGGCGTATTGAACGGGAACTCTTCTGATCGCTTGTGTCAACGCTACAACTCCCATCACGATTACAAACAATGCGAGAAGTTCAATAATAAATAAAAGCGCTCCTTGAATCCCTCCTCTACTTAACCACTCGGCAATGATTGCAACCGGGAACCTGGAAATAATACCGATCATAATCAGCATTGATATACCGTTTCCAATTCCTTTGTCTGTAATTTTTTCACCCAGCCACATACAGAAGATAGTTCCTGATGTCAGAATGATCATGGACAGGCCTGTAAATAAGGTTCTATCGATTATGATTGCTGCATCATCGATGGTACCTGCAAGATAACCAAAAGATTGTGCCAGACAGATCAGGATGGTCAACACCCTGGTGATCTGATTTATTTTTTTACGACCGGACTCACCTTCTTTTTGTAGTTTTTGAAAATATGGAGTAGCTACTGTAAGAAGTTGTATTACAATTGAGGCCGAAATATAGGGCATAATACCCAGGCCAAAAATCGCAACTCTACTAAAAGCACCACCTAAAAAGGTATCCAATAAGCCAAATACACCTGAAGCCTCATCTGGTAATAGACTAGGATCAATACCTGGAAGTACTACAAAAGACCCCAAACGGAAGATCAATAAAAAACCGAGTGTGTTAATTATTCGATTCCTTAACTCCTCAATGGCAAAAATGTGTTGTATGGTGGTGATAAACTTCTTCATAAATCTTACAGCTTGATGACCTTACCTCCGTTCTTTTCAATGGCTTCGCTGGCAGATGACGAAAATGCGTGGGCTGTTACGTCCAGTTTTGCCTTTAATTCGCCACGACCCAATATTTTCACAAGGTCATGTTTGCCAATAACTCCATTATCGATCAATAATTGAATATCGATCGCATTTCCTTTGGTTTTATCGGCAAGCTTTTGCAAATCGTCCAGGTTTACCGCCTTGTATTCAACTCTGTTAAAGTTTCTGAATCCAAATTTCGGTACACGACGTTGCAGTGGCATTTGTCCACCTTCGAAACCTAATTTCTTGCTGTATCCACTTCTAGACTTAGCGCCTTTATGACCTCTAGTCGAAGTACCTCCCCGACCGGATCCTTGTCCTCGGCCAATTCTTCTGCGGCTTTTTGTTGAACCAGGCGCTGGTGTTAAATTATTTAATTCCATTGTTCTATTCGCTTACAGATACTAAGTGACTTACTTTCCTCACCATTCCTTCGATTTGAGGTGTTTTTTCTACCTCAACCGTTTTGCTTATCCGACCGAGACCCAATGCCTTGATAGTCAATTTTTGGTCTTTTGGTCTTTTGATGGTACTCCTAACTTGAGTGATCTTGATTTTGGCCATCTGAATTATCCGTTAAATACTTTGTTCAGTGAAACTCCCCTGCTCTGAGCAACAGTAAATGCATCTCTGAGCTTTGAAAGGCCGTCGAAAGTAGCCTTAACCACGTTGTGTGGGTTTGATGAACCTTTTGATTTGGCAAGTACATCTTTTACTCCTGCACTTTCCAATACAGCCCTCATGGCGCCACCGGCAATTACCCCGGTACCGGGGGATGCCGGCTTCATCAATACGAGGCCTCCACCGTATTTACCTATTACTTCGTGTGGTAGTGTTCCCTTTCTTACCGGAACTTTTACCAAGTTTTTCTTAGCGTCATCAATACCTTTAGTAATGGCGTCGGTTACTTCGTTGGCTTTACCTAAGCCGTAACCTACGATGCCATTTCCATTTCCCACCACAACAATGGCTGAGAAGCTGAAACGGCGACCACCTTTCACCACTTTGGCTACTCTTTTGATGGCCACTACCTTTTCTTTCAGTTCGATTTCGCTAGCTTTGATTGATTTTATATTTTTTTGAGACATAGCTTCTACAATTTGAGACCTCCTTCTCTGGCGCCTTCAGCCAAAGCTTTTACCCTACCGTGATATAAGTAGCCACTTCTGTCGAAAACCACATGATCAATACCGTTGGCCTTTGCCTTTTCAGCTAATTTTTTTCCAACCTCTTTCGAAGTATTGATATCTATGTTTTTTCCTTTTTTTATTTCTAAAGAAGAGGCAGATGCCAGTGTATGACCGGCCAGATCGTTGATGACCTGAGCATAAATGGCAGTATTGCTTTTATAGACCGCCAACCGTGGTCTTTCCGCTGTGCCACTAATTTTGTTTCGAATGCCTTTCTTGATTCTATTCCTTCTTAAATGTTTAGCTGTAGCCATGATTTCTATTATTTAGCAGCAGTTTTACCAGCTTTTCTTCTAATATTCTCACCAACGAAGCGCACACCTTTACCTTTGTAAGGTTCAACTTTACGCATGGCCCTGATCTTAGCAGCTATATGCCCAATCAGTTGTTTATCGCTTCCTTCCAGGGTAACGGTAGGATTTTTACCTTTAACCGTTTCCGCTTTGACAGAAATTTCTTCCGGCACGGCAAAAAAGATGTTATGTGAGTGTCCGAGTGACATTTCGAGCACGTTGCCCTGAATGGTTGCTTTATAACCAACCCCTACCAGTTCGAGTTCAATTTTATATCCCTCACTTACACCAGTAACCATATTGGCCAGAAGAGCACGGTACAATCCATGCATGGCTTTATGCCTTTTTTGCTCGGTAGGTCGCTCAAGGGTTACCTCCCCATCTTTTTCTGATACTTTGATATCCGGGTCAATCTGCTGCGACAATTCCCCTTTAGGACCTTTTATGGACACAAGGTTGTCTTTTGCTATGCTAATGGTAACACCTTCAGGAAGATTGATCGGTTTTTTACCTATCCTTGACATTTTTTAATATTGTTAATAAACGTAACAAAGTACTTCACCACCTACATTTTCTGTTCGTGCCTGCTTGTCTGTCATCAATCCTTTTGAAGTAGACAATATGGCAATACCTAATCCGTTCATCACTCTGGGAGCATCTGTGGATTTGGTATACTTTCTCAGACCGGGCTTACTCTCCCGAGAAAGGTGGGATATGGCAGAAAGTTTGGTTTCAGGATTGTACTTCAAAGCTATTTTGATAGTACCCTGGGGCCCTGCCTCATCGTCGAATTTATAGTTTTGGATAAAGCCCTGATCGTGCAACAGCTTCGTGATCTCTTTTTTGAGATTTGAAGCCGGAATGTCAACGATTCTGTGATTGGCTTTTATCGCATTTCTTACCCTTGTTAAATAATCAGCTATCGGATCCATGTTCCCAATATTTATCTCTTTGCCAAATGGCCTGCAAAGATAGTATATTAAATTGAATTATAAAAACTTTCGTTACCAGCTTGCTTTAGTCACGCCAGGTATTTTTCCTTCGGAAGCCATTTCGCGAAATGTTACCCTTGAAACGCCAAATTTCCTCATATAACCTTTAGGCCGTCCTGTCATTTTGCATCGGTTGTGTTTACGAACAGGTGAGGAATTTCTTGGTAATTTGTCCAGGCCAACATAGTCTCCTTCTGCTTTGAGCTTAGCTCTCTTTTCGGCGTATTTGGCAACTAATCGGGCTCTTTTTCTTTCTCTGGCTATTATGGATTGTCTTGCCATTATAATATCATTTATTTGTTTGCAAATGGTAAACCAAAAGCTTTCAAAAGCTCGTAACTTTCTTCATCGGTTTTGGCATTGGTTACAAATGTGATATTCATACCTGAGATCTTATTTACTTTTTCAATACTTATCTCAGGGAATATAATTTGCTCTTTGACACCAAGGGTATAGTTGCCTCGGCCATCGAAACCTTTATCGTTTATACCGCGGAAGTCACGTACACGTGGCAGGGCGATATTCATTAACCTGTCCAGAAACTCATACATCCTTTCACCGCGCAGAGTTACCTTGGCTCCAATAGGCATTCCCTCTCTTAACTTAAAGTTTGAGATAGAATTTTTGGCTATGGTAGGCACTGCTTTCTGACCGGTGATTGTTGTGAGTTCTTCAACACCCTGATCCACTAATTTTTTGTCTGCTACTGCGGCGCCTATCCCCTTGTTTATGGTGATTTTCATAATTCGGGGCACTTCCATCACGGTCTTGTACTGAAATTTTTCCTTTAGTTGAGGAACAATCTCTTCGTGATATTTCAATTTTAATCTTGGATTAGCCATTTTTTATTATTTCACCGGTTTTCTTTGAATACCTTTGTAGCTTCCCTTTGTCATCAGCTTTTCTGCCTACCCTGGTAGGCTCTCCTGATGCAGGGTCAACTAACTTAAGATTGCTAATATGGATAGGAGCTTCTGCCTGCTCAATTCCACCGTTAGGATTGGAAGCAGATGTTTTGATATGCTTGGTCACCATATTTGCCCCTTCCACTATGGCACGTTTTTTTGCCGGAAATACCTCCAGCACTTTGCCTTTTTTCCCGATATCTTCTCCAGCGATGATCACTACCGTATCATCTTTTTTTATGTGGAGTTTACTTGGGCGACTTTTCATAATTCTCAATGTTTAAAGTACTTCAGGCGCTAGTGAAACAATTTTCATGAATTGCTTTTCGCGCAATTCTCTGGCTACTGGCCCGAATATACGAGTACCCCTGGGCTCATCGTTAGCCCCTAGCAAAACAGCGGCATTATCTTCGAATCGAATGTAAGAACCGTCTTTGCGCCTTACTTCTTTTTTGGTTCTGACCACAACAGCTTTTGATACAGTACCCTTTTTCATTGCGCTAGATGACAATGCCGATTTTACAGTGACAACGATTTTATCACCAATAGAAGCATACCGCTTACCGGTACCACCTAACACTTTTATACAAAGAACCTCTTTTGCTCCGCTGTTATCGGCGACTGAGAGGCGTGATTCTTGTTGTATCATCTTATTTGGCTCTTTCTAATACTTGTACTAATCTCCAACGTTTCCTTTTACTCAAAGGACGAGTTTCCATGACACGTACGGTATCGCCAACACCGCAGTCGTTGGCCTCGTCATGGGCAACGAGTTTTTTGGTGAGCCGTACGAATTTTCCATAGATAGGGTGTTTTACTTTTCGTTCAACAGCAATAACTATGGACTTGTCCATTTTATTGCTGATCACCTTACCTATTCTTTCTTTTCTAAGATTTCTCTTTTCCATTTCTTAACCTTTTGACTGCTCCTTATTATTGATCACAGAAAGGATCCTGGCTATTGTTTTTCTCGTCTCCTTGATCTTCATAGGATTCTCAATAGGAGAAATAGCATGTGCAAACTTCAGTTTTTGCAGTTGTTCTCTCTCCGACAACAAGCGGTTATGAAGCTCTTCCATTGTCAAAGATGTTAATTCGCTATTTTTCATATTATTCTACGTAGTCTCTTCTTACCACAAATTGAGTTCTGATCGGGAGCTTTTGAGCGGCCAATCGCAATGACTCCTGCGCCACATTTTTATTGATTCCACCAGATTCAAATATGATTGTACCTGGCTTTACCACGGCCACCCAATACTCAGGAGCTCCTTTACCTTTACCCATACGGACCTCTGCAGGCTTTTTGGTAATTGGTTTATCGGGGAATACACGTATCCAGACCTGGCCTTCCCTTTTCATTTCTCTTGTGACGGCTACACGAGCAGCCTCCAGTTGGCGAGAGGTTATCCAGCCTGGCTCTAGTGCTTTTAATGCAAAAGAACCAAACGCAATGGTGTGCCCTCTCTGGGCAATCCCCTTTATTCTACCTTTTTGTTTTCTTCTAAACTTTGTTCTTTTAGGCTGTAACATTGCTCTAAAATTTTACCTGTCGTGACTATCTTCTTTTACGCTTTGGCATGTCTCCTCTTTTTCGACCGCCACCGCTTTGTCCGGGTGCACCTACGTTTGGAGAGAGGTCTCTTTTCCCATAAACCTCGCCTTTGAATATCCATACTTTTATGCCAATGATCCCGTATACTGTTTTGGCTTCAGAAATAGCATAATCGATATCAGCACGAAGCGTGTGCAAAGGAATTCTACCTTCTTTATACTGCTCAACACGTGCCATTTCAGCGCCTCCCAAACGACCGGATACTTTGATCTTGATACCCTGTGCGCCAACACGCATGGCCGATGAAATGGCTTGTTTCATGGCACGTCGGTAAGATATCCTAGCCTGTAACTGTTGTGCAATTGACTCACCTACGAGCTTGGCATCTATTTCAGGCCTTTTAATTTCGAAAATGTTGATCTGAACATCTTTTCCCGTGAGTTTTTTTAACTCTTCTTTGATTTTATCTACTTCAGACCCGCCTTTTCCGATCACTACTCCCGGACGTGCAGTATGAATAGTCAGGGTGATTCTTTTAAGGGTTCGCTCGATGATGATTTTTGAAATACCACCTTTTGGAATACGAGCGCGAATATATTCCCGAATCTTCTGGTCCTCTATCAATTTATCAGAGAAGTCGTTTCCACCATACCAGTTGGAATCCCATCCTCTGATGATTCCCAAACGAAGACCTGTTGGATTTACTTTTTGTCCCATGTTCTATTCAGTGTCTTTAGTTTCATTAGATTCTGTTGCCTCAGCTACCGGAGCGTTTGCGCTGTCAATAACCAATGTTACATGATTAGATCTTTTTCTGATCCTATGTGCTCTACCCTGAGGTGCAGGACGTAATCTTTTGAGCGCCCTTGCTCCATCTACTTTGATCTCTTTGATAAAGAGATTTGCCTCTTCCAGATTGGCATCCTCATTGGCATTCTGCCAGTTTGAAATAGCCGAAAGGAGTAGCTTTTCGAGCCTTGCTGCACCCTCTTTGGGTTCGTACTTTAATATGCTTAGCGCTTTGTTTACCTTTTGACCCCTAATTAAATCAGCTACCATTCTCATCTTCCTAGGGGAAGTAGGCACATTGTTCAATTTTGCAACTGCTTCCATTTCTTTTACCTTTTACCTTTGTCTTTTTTAGAGATATGGCCTCTGAAGTTTCTGGTGGGGGCAAATTCACCAAATTTATGACCTACCATGTTTTCAGTGACATAAACAGGGATGAACTTGTTGCCATTGTGGACGGCAAAAGTGTGTCCCACAAAATCCGGGGAAATCATTGACCTTCTTGACCAGGTTTTAATAACAGACTTCTTTCCGGAATCATTCATTGCGTCTACTTTCTTTTCTAGACGGAAATCTATATATGGTCCTTTTTTAAGTGATCTTGCCATTATTTCTTACCAATTATAAGTCTGTTGGAATACTTCTTAGGATGACGGGTCTTTTTACCCTTGGCCAGCTTACCGGTACGCGATCGTGGGTGACCGCCTGACGCCCTACCTTCTCCACCACCCATTGGGTGATCAACCGGGTTCATGGCAACCCCTCTGGTGCGAGGTCTTTTTCCTAACCACCTGTTTCGACCAGCCTTGCTGAGTGTGACGTTCATATGATCTGCATTGGAAACAGAACCTACCGTGGCATAACATGCTGCAAGTACAAGTCTCATTTCTCCTGAAGGCATTTTTAAGGTTACATATTTTCCTTCACGAGCAAGTAACTGGGCATATGACCCTGCGCTTCGTGCAATAGCTGCACCTGCACCAGGCCTAAGTTCAATATTGTGTAGAATGGTACCCAGTGGTATTTTGGACAATGGTAATGCGTTTCCAACTTCGGGTGCAATATCATCACCTGACATGATCACCTGACCTACCTGTAAACCTTCAGGAGCCAAAATATATGATTTGGCGCCATCTTTATAATAAAGCAGGGCAATGCGTGCTGTACGATTCGGATCGTACTCAATTGCTTTTACAGTGGCCGGAATGTTGTGCTTGGGGCGCTTGAAGTCAATAATACGAAGTTTACGTTTGTGACCTCCACCCATGTAGCGCATGGTCATTTTACCACTATTATTCCTACCACCTGTTTTTTTGTTAGAAACCGTAAGGGACTTTTCAGGAGTGCCTTTGGTTATATCTGCAAACACAGGTGCGAGTCTAAATCTTTGTCCTGGGGTAACCGGTCTAATTTTTTTAATCGCCATCTTTAATCTTCATTAAATGTTGCTGTAAAAATCGATTACTTCCCCTTCCGCTACCGTAACAATAGCTTTTTTATATGCCGGGGTTTTACCGGTAATCACTCTTGATTTGGTGTATCGGGATTTCATTTTTCCCTGGTAGTTTATAGTATTCACCTGCTCTACCGTTACACCGTACATTTTCTCAACGGCTTTCTTAATCTCAACTTTGTTGGCAGATCTTTCTACCACAAAGCCATATTTTCCTTTTTCGTTGAGCCCTGATACTTTTTCAGTAACCAATGGTCTTACTAATACACTCATGGTTCTCTATTTCAAAATGTTTTGAATCTTTTCAACAGAGCCTTCTGCAAAAATCACAGAGTCGGCATTTAAAATAGCGTAAGTATTCATCTCATCTACGGTACTTACTTTGCTATTTTTCAGGTTTCTGCTCGACAAGTACACATTTTTGTTAGGTGTATCCAACACCACGAGTGTCTTCTTATCGATAAGCTTCAGGCTTTGTAGAACATTTTGATATTCCTTTGTTTTGGGCGCCTCCATATCGAAGTTTTCTAAAACAAATACCTCCTTAGCCTTGGCCTTGTAGGAAAGGGCTGATTTACGTGCCAGTTGTTTCACCTTTTTATTTAGCTTAAAGCTGTAGTTACGTGGCCTTGGCCCGAATGCCCGGCCACCACCACGAAATATTGGTGATTTGATACTACCTGCACGAGCAGTACCCGTACCTTTTTGACGTTTGATCTTTTTAGTAGATCCGGTTATTTCAGCACGTTCCTTGGTTTTGTGTGTACCTTGTCGTTGCTTGGCCAAATATTGCTTTACATCCAGGTAGATTGCATGATCATTTGGCTCGATACCAAAAATATCATCTGTAAGGCTTACCTTCCTACCTGTATCTTCACCTTTTATATTCAATACTGCAATATCCATTTTCTTATTTCTCTAGGATTACAAATGAATTTTTGGCTCCCGGTACTGAACCACTTACCAAAACTACGTTTTTCTCAGGAAGGATCTTGACCACTTGAAGGTTGGTGATTTTCACACGTTTTCCTCCGGTGCGACCAGCCATTTTAAGGCCCTTGAATACCCTGGATGGGAATGAACAGGCTCCAATAGCGCCCGGCGCCCTTAGCCTGTTGTGCTGGCCATGGGTTTGCTCTCCCACACCACTAAAGTTGTGTCGTTTAACAACACCTTGAAAACCTTTACCTTTAGAAGCGCCTACCACATCTACAAAGTCTCCTTCTGCAAATACATCTTTCAGGATTACCTCCTGGCCCAGTGACACCTCATGTCCCACATCAGCCCTGAAGTGCCTGAATTCGACCACTTTGCGTTTTGGCGTGGTATTCGCCTTTTTAAAGTGGCCCAACAATGCCTTCGGCGTATTTTTCGGCTTACGCTCACCATATGCTAACTGAATGGCATTGTACCCATCTACGTCATCATTTCTTACTTGTGTGACAACACAAGGACCAGCTTCTATCACTGTGCATGCGACATTTCGTCCATCGGCACTGTAGACACTAGTCATTCCGATTTTTTTACCTATAATTCCAGACATTCCGTTATAATTTTTCGGAGCATACTATAATAGCCCTCTAAAAATAGGAGTGCAAAGGTAGTAAAAATTTGGCGCTTAACAAACGTTCCTTAAACTTTTACTCCCAATGACACAAAAAAAGGAACCAACGTACACTGGTTCCTTACTATATTCAATAATCCTATGTCAAACTTTAATTTCTACATCTACTCCACTTGGAAGCTCAAGCTTCATAAGTGCATCAACTGTTTTCGCACTGTTGGAGTAAATATCAACCATTCGCTTATAGGTGAACAACTGAAACTGTTCACGAGATTTTTTATTCACATGTGGTGAACGCAAAACCGTAAAGTATTCCTTCTTAGTTGGTAAAGGGATTGGACCACTTACTACAGCTCCTGTGGTTTTAACAGCTTTTACGATCTTTTCTGATGACTTGTCCACCAAGTTGTGATCGTATGATTTTAATTTTATTCTTATATTCTGAGTCATATTCTTACAATTTTTTACTCGCCTTTTGCTTTTTTAATGATCTCCTCAGCCAGGTTGTTCGGTACAGGAGCATAATGTGAAAATGTCAAAGTTGCTTGTGCACGACCTGAAGAAATTGTTCGAAGGTCGGTTACGTAACCGAAAAGTTCGGATAATGGGACATCGGATTTCAGGATCTGTGCCCCTCCTTTGGTATCCATTCCTTTCATAATTCCACGTCTTCTGTTAAGGTCTCCTGTAACAGGCCCTGTGTATTCATCTGGCGTTACCACCTCTACGGCCATGATTGGTTCCAATATCTGAGGCCCGCATTTCTTGGCGGCGTCTTTAAACCCTAATCTTGCAGCCATTTCAAACGACAAAGAATCCGAATCCACATCATGGAAGGAACCGTGGTACAAACGAACCCTCATATTGTCGATAGGATAACCGGCCAATGGCCCGTTGCTCATTGCTGATTTAAAACCTTTTTCGATTGCCGGTATAAATTCTCTAGGAATCACACCACCTACAATGTTATTTACAAATTGAAGACCATCTTTTCTCTCCTTATCATCATCGTCATCTCGTGGTCCTATTTCAAACACGATATCGGCAAATTTACCTTTACCACCTGTTTGCTTTTTGTAAACCTCTTTATGCTCAACGGTACCGGTAAGCGCCTCTTTGTAGGCCACTTGTGGAGCGCCCTGGTTGATCTCAACCTTGAATTCCCTTTTCAGACGGTCAATGATGATTTCCAGGTGAAGTTCACCCATTCCACGGAGCACTGTCTGACCAGTTTCTTCATTAGTTTCAACCTGCAATGTAGGATCTTCTTCAACTAATTTCGATATAGCCACACCTAATTTATCGACATCTGCCTGTTTTTTAGGCTCTATGGCGTAGCCAATAACCGGCTCTGGGAAAGTCATCTCTTCCAGGATGATTTTCTTATTCTCGTTTACAAGGCTATCGCCGGTTTTGATATCTTTAAATCCCACGGCAGCTGCGATGTCACCGGCGTGCACTGTGCTAATAGGATTCTGTTTATTCGAGTGCATTTGCATCAAGCGCGAAATCCTCTCTTTTTTACCTGTACGCATGTTGTGTACATACGAACCGGCATCAAGTGTACCTGAGTATACCCTCATAAATGCAAGTCGGCCTACGAACGGATCAGTAGCAATTTTAAATGCCAATGCTGCAAAAGGCTGATCATCGTTTGGCAATCTAGATTCTTCCTCCTCGCTGTCCGGATTTAATCCAGATACCGGAGGCAGATCGTTTGGAGAGGGCAAATAAGCACAAACTGCGTCAAGAAGTGCCTGTACTCCTTTATTTTTAAAGGCGGAACCGCAAAGAACCGGCGAAAACGACATATCTATCACTGCCTTGCGGATGGCCTCCATCATTTCATCTTTTGTGATACTATCCGGATCCTCAAAAAACTTCTCCAGTAGTTTGTCATCGTATTCAGCAACGCTTTCTACCAGTTTCTGGCGCCACTCTTCTACCGTATCAACCAAATCATCCGGAATGGGAACAATTTCATAAGTCATTCCCTTATCTTCCTCGTTCCATACGATTGCCTGGTTGGTAATAAGATCAACCACACCTTTGAAATTATCTTCGGAACCAATGGGTACCTGAAGAGGGACGGGATTTGCTTTTAATTTATCTTTAATTTCAGCGACAACATTGAAAAAGTCAGCACCGGCACGGTCCATTTTATTCACAAAACAGATTCGTGGTACGCGGTACCTGTCAGCCTGACGCCAAACTGTTTCTGACTGGGGCTCAACTCCTGATACTGCGCAGAAAAGAGCTACAGCACCATCAAGAACACGAAGCGAACGTTCTACTTCAACGGTAAAGTCAACGTGGCCAGGAGTATCGATTATATTAATCCTGAAGTCCTCTGTATTTTCAAGTGGCTGGCCCTGGTTGGTAGGGTACTTCCAGAAGGTGGTAGTAGCGGCAGAGGTAATTGTAATTCCTCTTTCCTGCTCCTGCTCCATCCAGTCCATGGTAGCAGCTCCTTCGTGTACCTCACCAATTTTATGGCTTAGTCCTGTGTAATAAAGAATTCTTTCAGTAGTCGTGGTTTTACCGGCATCGATGTGAGCCATGATACCGACATTCCGCAAATAATTTAAGTCTTTAATTTTTGTCGCCATTACTTAATTAAAACCTGAAATGGGAGAATGCTTTATTCGCTTCAGCCATGCGGTGCGTATCATCTTTTTTCTTCACCGCAGCTCCTTCACCTTTTGCTGCTGCAAGAATTTCACCCGCAAGGCGTTGCTCCATTGTTTTTTCACCTCTTTTTCTCGAGAAGTCAATCATCCAACGCATACCCAGCGCTATTTTACGATCTGGACGAACTTCCATAGGCACCTGAAAAGTAGCGCCCCCTACGCGACGGCTTTTTACTTCTACCATCGGCATGATGTTGTTAAGCGCTTTTTTCCACGCCTCCAGGCCATTTTCCCCGGATTTGTCTTCAACGATCTTCAGTGCATTGTAAAAAATGTTGAAAGACAGGTTTTTCTTCCCATCTACCATTAGATGATTAACAAACTTGGTTACCAAAGTATCTTTGAACTTTGGATCAGGTAGAATATATCTCTTCTTTGGTTTCGCCTTTCGCATGGTAATTATTTTTTATCTTTTGGCTTTTTAGCTCCATATTTTGATCTTCCCTGTAGCCGTCCGTTCACACCGGCTGTATCCAATGCACCTCGAATGATATGGTACCTTACACCGGGAAGGTCTTTCACCCTGCCCCCTCTGATCAGCACAATGGAGTGTTCCTGCAGGTTGTGCCCTTCTCCCATGATGTAGGCGTTTACTTCTTTTCCGTTGGTAAGACGTACCCTGGCCACTTTTCTCATTGCTGAGTTTGGCTTTTTTGGTGTGGTGGTGTACACACGGGTACATACCCCTCTCCTCTGCGGACAAGAATCCAGTGCAGGAGATTTCGATTTACTTGTTAGATTTTTTCTACCTTTTTTTACTAACTGTTGAATAGTAGGCATTTCTTTATCGCTTTATTCCGATTATAGTCTCTGCAAAATTTCGGACTGCAAAGGTAGGGAAATCCCTTCATTAAGCAAAAAAATAATAATTTATTTTGCCCAATATCAGGCCTCTCCTACTGTGCCTCCAAAATTTATTGGGAATTTCGGGCCCTCATCAGTCTTCTTGATGGGCCCGAAAGTATCCTCATATTTTTGGATATTGTCTTTCAATGCATATAAAAGCCTTTTGGCATGTTCAGGTGTAATTACAATTCTACTCTTTACTTTTGCCTTTGGTACCCCGGGCATCAGACGAATAAAATCCACTACAAACTCTGCGTTAGAATGAGCGATCATTGCCAGGTTGGCATATACTCCTTCCGCTACTTCTTCAGATAATTCTATATTGATCTGATTTTGACCTTTAGGCTTTTTTTGTTCGTCATCCATTGAAATCTATTCTTTTATGTTAGAAAACTCCTTTTTTGATTCAACCAAAGTGTCGTATTCCTCTTTAGATCCAACCACAATTTGCTGATAGTCGCGCATACCGGTACCGGCAGGAATTAGGTGGCCAACAATCACATTTTCTTTCAAACCGATAAGCTGGTCTCGTTTTCCACGGATAGAAGCCTCGCTCAGTACTTTTGTGGTTTCCTGGAAAGAAGCTGCTGATACCCAGCTCTCTGTTCCGAGCGAAGCCTGTGTGATACCTTGTAAGGTGGGTTTCGAAACCGCTGCCTGTGCGTCACGCACTTTAACCTGTTTCAAATCCCTTCTTCTCAAATTGGAATTTTCGTCACGCAGTCTTCGGGTACTAATGATCTGGCCTTCTTTTAAGTTTTCTGAATCCATTTTGTCTTCCACTACTTTCATATCCAGAATCCGATCATTTTCTTCGAAAAATACCAATTTGTCGACGATCTGACCAGGAAGGAAGTTGGTATCTCCCGGGTCCATGATCTCTACCTTCTGCATCATTTGTCGAACAATGGTTTCGATGTGCTTATCATTGATTTTCACACCTTGCAATCGATATACTTCCTGGATCTCATTGACCAGATACTCCTGCACTGCAGTTGGCCCTTTGATCGCAAGAATATCCGCAGGTGTAATAGCTCCATCTGAAAGAGGCATTCCTGCTCTTACAAAGTCATTATCCTGTACAAGAATATGTTTAGACAAAGGCACGAGGTAACGTTTTTTTACACCATCTTTGGATTCAATGAATATCTCACGATTACCTCTCTTGATACCACCATATGTCACTACTCCATCTATTTCACTTACTACTGCAGGATTTGATGGGTTTCTTGCTTCAAAAAGCTCAGTTACTCTAGGTAGACCTCCAGTTATATCACGTGACTTACCTATTGTTCTAGGAATCTTGGCAAGTACTTTACCTGCTTTGATAATTGCTCCATTGTCCACTGCAATATGCGATCCGACCGGAATGTTATATGATTTGACCTCCTCTCCGTTCTTATCTGTTACAACCAGCGCCGGATTCTTCGTTTTGTCTTTGGTATCGACAATTACTTTTTCACGGTGACCGGTTTGTTCATCAGAAATTTCCTTGAACGTAATACCTTCTTCAATAGCGGAATATTCAATTTTTCCGTCATACTCAGAAAGAATTACAGCATTGTAAGGGTCCCAGTTACACAACTCCTGACCTTTTTCTACCTTATCTCCTTCTTTCACTTTAAGGAAAGCGCCATAAGGTACATGATTACTGATCAAAACTTTTTTACTCTTAGGCTCAATAATCTTGATTTCACCTGAGCGCCCCATTGCAATGTTGTCTTTCTTACCCCCTTCGTCGGTAGTAGCAATCGATCTTAAGTCTTCAAATTCTACAACACCTTCGAACTTAGCTTTAATGTTGGCATCAACTGCTATATTTGAGGCTGTACCACCCACGTGAAATGTTCTCAATGTCAACTGAGTGCCCGGTTCACCTATTGACTGCGCGGCAATTACACCTACAGACTCACCTCTTTGTACCATTTTATTGGTTGCAAGGTTAGTTCCGTAGCATCGCGAACATACGCCTTGCTTTGCTTCGCATGTCAATACAGAACGTATTTCTACTTCTTCTATGCTCGTTTCGTCGATCTGGCGGGCAACTTCCTCAGTAATCTCGGTGTTTGCCGGAATAATTAATTCATCAGTTACCGGATCGTATACGTCATGAACCGTTACGCGTCCTAAAATTCGCTCAGAAAGCGGCTCGACTATATCTTCATTATCCTTAAGAGCTGTAACCGTGATACCCCTTAGTGTACCACAATCTTCTTCATTTACCACTACATCCTGTGCAACATCAACCAAACGACGTGTCAGATAACCGGCGTCAGCAGTTTTAAGCGCCGTATCTGCCAAACCTTTTCGGGCGCCGTGAGTAGAAATAAAGTACTCGATCACATCCAACCCTTCTTTGAAATTTGAAAGAATTGGGTTTTCAATGATTTCACCAACAGAACCCATAAGGTTTTTCTGAGGCTTGGCCATCAGCCCTCGCATACCTCCAAGCTGACGAATTTGCTCTCTTGACCCTCTCGCACCCGAGTGCATCATCATATAGATCGAGTTGAATCCCTGATGCTGCTCTTCAAGCTGCTTCATCAAACTACTGGTTATCTGCGAATTAACCCGGGTCCAGATATCAATCACCTGATTGTATCGCTCATTATCTGTTATGAGTCCCATGTAGTAGTTATTCCAAACCGCATCTACTTCTTCTACGGCACCGTGAACAAGTTCTTCTTTATTCTCAGGAACCAAAATATCTCCCAGACCCATTGAAAGGCCTCCTTTATAGGCTGACTGGAATCCAAGTTCTTTTATATCATCAAGGAAATGTGCAGTGCGTGCCATTCCGGCGATGCTATGCACCAGTGAAATGATTTTCTGCAACTTCTTCTTTGTAAGTAATTCATTTACGAAACCGACGCTTTCAGGAACAAATTGATTGAATATAACCCGCCCGGCAACTGTTTCGATTACTTTCGTTTCCAGTTCACCATTTTCATTGCGTACTTTAGTCCGCACTTTGATGTGGGCATGCTTGGAAAGAACTCCTTCATTGATGGCAATGATCACTTCCTCTGCAGAATAAAAGGTCATGCCTTCTCCTTTAACAGGATGATCATCTGTACTTTTTCTGCCTTTGGTTACATAATACAACCCAAGTACCATGTCTTGGGAAGGTACGGCAATAGGAGCGCCATTGGCCGGATTCAGAATGTTGTGTGAAGATAACATCAACATGGAGGCTTCCAAAACAGCCTCCTGGCCTAATGGTACGTGAACCGCCATTTGGTCACCATCAAAGTCGGCGTTAAATGCCGTACAGGTTAGCGGGTGGAGTTGTATGGCTTTACCCTCTATCAATTTTGGTTGGAAAGCCTGGATACCTAGACGGTGAAGTGTCGGCGCTCGGTTAAGCATAACCGGATGACCTTTTAACACGTTTTCCAGAATATCCCAAACCACAGGGTCTTTTCGATCAACAATTTTCTTTGCCGATTTTACTGTTTTTACTATGCCCCGCTCTATAAGCTTCCTGATGATGAATGGCTTGAATAATTCCGCTGCCATATTTTTTGGCAAGCCGCATTCATGCATTTTCAATTCAGGACCAACTACAATTACTGAACGACCAGAGTAGTCAACCCTTTTACCCAACAGGTTTTGACGGAACCGACCCTGCTTACCTTTTAGCATATCACTAAGTGATTTCAACGCGCGGTTTCCGTCCGATCTAACTGCATTTACTTTTCTGGAGTTATCGAATAATGAGTCTACGGCCTCCTGAAGCATCCTTTTTTCGTTTCGGAGAATCACCTCAGGCGCTTTGATATCAATAAGCCTTTTCAGGCGATTGTTTCTGATAATTACCCTTCTGTAGAGGTCATTTAAATCTGATGTTGCAAAGCGGCCGCCATCCAAAGGTACAAGTGGGCGCAATTCAGGAGGTATTACCGGAACCATTCTGATGACCATCCACTCAGGTCGGTTTTCGATTCTGGTACGAGCATCCCTAAACGCCTCAACTACTTTTAATCGCTTAAGCGCTTCGGCCTTTCTTTGTTGAGAAGTGTCGGTAGCTGCCTGGTGTCGAAGACTGTAAGAAAGGTCATCGAGTTCTATTCTTGAAAGCAGCATTTCGAGCGCTTCTGCACCCATTTTAGCGATGAACTTATCCGGATTGTCGTCATCAAGCTGTTGGTTCTCCCTTGGCAATTTATCGAGTATATCCAGATACTCGTCTTCAGTGAGGAAGTCCATATGGCTTATTCCGTCTTCAGCTTTTATACCGGGCTGAATTACCACATAACGCTCATAATAAATGATCTGATCCAGTTTTTTGGTAGGTAAACCGAGCAAATATCCAATTTTATTAGGAAGTGATCGGAAATACCAGATATGGGCTACCGGAACTACCAGTTCGATGTGTCCCATTCTTTCGCGGCGAACTTTCTTTTCTGTAACTTCAACACCACACCGGTCACATATGATCCCTTTGTAGCGAATTCGTTTATATTTACCGCAATGACATTCCCAGTCCTTTACAGGCCCGAATATTCTTTCGCAGAACAGGCCTCCCATCTCAGGTTTATATGTCCTGTAGTTGATGGTTTCAGGCTGGGTTACCTCACCATGAGAGCTTTCAAGTATCGACTCCGGGGAGGCAAGACTAATTGTTACCGACGAAAAGTCGCTTTTAATCTTCTTGTTTTTTCTGAATGCCATAATAAATTAGGTCTATTGACTAAATGGTCGTTCTTAATCTAATGTAATTTCAAGCGCCAAACCTCTCAACTCATGAATCAATACGTTGAATGATTCAGGGATATTTGGCTTATGCATATTTTCACCTTTTACAATGGCTTCGTATGCTTTTGCACGGCCTATAACGTCGTCAGATTTAACTGTGAGCATTTCCTGGAGCACGTTGGACGCACCGAAGGCCTCAAGCGCCCATACCTCCATTTCACCAAAGCGTTGTCCACCAAACTGTGCCTTACCACCCAATGGCTGTTGTGTGATAAGTGAGTATGGTCCGATAGACCGGGCGTGCATCTTGTCATCAACAAGGTGACCCAATTTCAGCATGTATATTATACCTACTGTTACCGGTTGATCGAATCTATCACCTGTTAGTCCATCGAATAAGTAGGCCCTACCAAAATCCGGCAGGTTAGCTTCTTTTAGCTCAACTTCTACTTCTTCTATTGAGGCGCCGTCAAATATTGGTGTAGCGTATTTTCTACCCAGCTTTTCACCTGCCCAACCGAGTACGGTCTCGTAAATCTGGCCGATATTCATCCTCGATGGTACACCTAATGGGTTCAATACAATGTCTACCGGTGTACCGTCTTCCAGGAAGGGCATATCTTCTTCACGAACGATTTTGGCTACCACACCTTTATTTCCGTGTCGGCCCGCCATTTTATCACCAACTTTAAGCTTACGTTTTTTAGCAACATAAACCTTGGCCAGTTTCACAATACCTGCAGGCAGTTCATCACCTACTTCCAGGGTAAACCTTTCTCGTTTAAACTTACCGGCAATATCATTTCGCTTCTTGCTGTAGCTTTTTACAAGCTTGAAAATCAGATCATTAATATGCTCGTCATCCGTCCACCCATCCAGCAACAGATCAGAAATGAGGTTTACTTCCTCCGGTACGTTGTAATTGCTTTCATCCCTGTAGATATTTTTATCGGGAAATAAATTGTTGGCAATTACATTGGCAGAAAACTTAACTCCTTTACTTATTATTTCGTCGCCAAATTTATGCTTTACCCCTTTTGAAGTTTTGCCTTCCAGAAGTTTGGCAAGTTTGGCAATAATCTGGTCTCTTAGCTTCAGTAAGTCTTTTGAATATTGGGCTTTTAATGCTTCAACCTCTTTTTTGGATTTTGCACGAAGTTCCTTATCCTTTTTCGGCCGTGAGAAAAGTTTGGTATCGATCACCACACCTTCCAGAGATGGAGGCGCCTTCATGGAAGCATCTTTCACGTCGCCTGCTTTATCGCCAAAAATGGCCCTGAGTAATTTTTCTTCAGGAGTTGGATCAGTTTCGCCTTTAGGGGTAATTTTACCTACCAGTATATCGCCTTCCCTGATTTCGGCGCCTACACGAATGATGCCGTTTTCGTCAAGATGCTTGACGGCTTCCTCACTGACATTAGGGATTTCAGAAGTAAGTTCTTCTTCACCTCGCTTGGTATCGCGTACTTCCAGCTCAAACTCTTCAATGTGCAATGAGGTGAAAATATCCTGGCGAACTACCTTTTCTGATATTACGATCGCATCTTCGAAGTTGTAACCTTGCCATGGCATGAAGGCCACTTTCAGGTTTCGACCCAATGCAAGTTCTCCACTTTCAGTAGCGTAGCCTTCGCAAAGGATTTGATCTTTTACTACAAGGTCGCCTTTCTTTACGATTGGCGTAAGGTTTATACATGTATCCTGGTTGGTCCTTCTGAATTTTGTAAGCTTATATGTCCTGAGTTCTTCGTCAAAATTAATTAGCTCTTCTTCATCAGTAAGATCGTATTTTATTATAATTTTAGTGGCATCGACATATTCAACTACCCCTGGGCCTTCAGCAGAGATCAATGCCCTACTATCCAAAGCTACCCTTTTCTCAAGTCCAGTTCCCACAATTGGAGCGTCGGCCCTCAACAATGGCACTGCCTGGCGTTGCATGTTTGACCCCATGAGTGCACGGTTTGCATCATCGTGTTCCAGGAAAGGAATAAGAGATGCTGCCACAGATACAATTTGGTTAGGGGCAATATCCATGTAGGTAACTTTATCCGCTTCCATAAGCGGGAAGTCACCTTCATATCTCGATTTTACTTTATCGTTCAGGAATTCACCGCCATCGGATAGTGGTGCATTTGCCTGAGCAATGTAATGTGTATCCTCTTCTTCAGCAGTCAGGTATTTAACATTGCCTGACATATCAACTTGTCCTTCTTTAGATTCACGGTATGGGGTTTCAATGAATCCCATATTGTTCACTTTGGCGTGAACGCAAAGTGAGGAAATCAAACCAATGTTCGGGCCTTCAGGTGTTTCAATGGTACATAAACGACCGTAGTGAGTGTAGTGAACGTCACGTACTTCGAAACCGGCCCTTTCTCTCGACAGCCCTCCCGGACCTAATGCCGACATTCTTCGCTTGTGGGTAATTTCGGCAAGCGGGTTTGTCTGGTCCATGAACTGAGACAGCTGATTGGTACCGAAGAAAGAATTGATTACTGACGACAGCGTTCTTGCATTGATCAGGTCAACAGGTTTAAAGTCTTCATTGTCCCTGACGTTCATTCTTTCTTTGATCGTTCTTGCCATACGAGCAAGGCCCACACCAAATTGGCTGTAAAGCTGCTCTCCAACCGTTCTCACACGGCGATTGGAAAGGTGGTCAATATCATCCACAACAGCTTTTGAGTTGATCAGGCCGATCAGATATTTTACAATAAGAATGATATCATCCTTGGTCAGTACCTTGACCTCAGAATCAATATCAAGCCCAAGTTTTTTGTTTATCCTGTAGCGCCCTACTTCGCCGAGGTCATATCTCTTATCACTGAAAAACAAACTCTGGATAATATCTCGAGCTGTTTGTTCATCAGGAGCCTCTGAGTTTCTAAGTTGACGATATATTTGTTCTACCGCTTCTTTCTCAGAATTCGAATTATCTTTTTGCAGGGTATTGTAGATGATCTGGTAGTCGGCTATATTGATATCTTCCTTGTGAAGGATAATTGATCTAGTACCAGAATCAAGAATGGTCTCTATATCATCTTCTTCAAGAACATGGTCACGCTCTAACAACACCTCATTTCGGTCGATTGACACCACTTCGCCGGTATCTTCATCAACAAAGTCCTCAGTCCATGTTCTTAGAACTCTTGCTGCCAGCTTTCTACCTACTATTTTTTTCAGGTTTTTTTTTGAAGCATCAATTTCTTCGGATAGGCCGAAGAGATCGAGGATATCTTTATCAGATCCCCAACCGATGGCCCTTAATAGGGTAGTTACCGGGAATTTCTTTTTTCGGTCGATGTAAGCATACATGACATTGTTAACGTCAGTAGCGAACTCGATCCAGGATCCTTTGAAAGGAATAATTCTTGCGGAGTAGAGCGTGGTACCATTGGTGTGCTTACTTTGGGCAAAGAATACACCAGGCGACCTATGTAACTGTGATACAATAACTCGTTCCGCACCATTTATTATAAAAGACCCTTTTGCCGTCATGTAGGGAATATTTCCCAAAAACACTTCTTGTTCGATGGTTTCGAAATCTTCATTGTCCTCATCGTTACAAGATAGTCGGAGTTTGGCCTTTAAAGGCACTGAATAGGTCAGACCTCTGTCGATACACTCATCTACCGTGTATTTGGGAGGGTCTACCAAATAATCAATAAATTCCAGGACAAAGTTTTCCCTAGAGTCGGTAATGGGGAAGTTCTCGCTGAAAACTTTAAACAGGCCTTCCTGTGTTCTTTTTTCAGCGGGTGTTTCCAGCTGAAAAAAGTCTTTAAAGGATTTGAGTTGAACGTCGAGGAAGTCCGGGTAATCGATTACCGTTTTGATAGAGGAAAAATTTTTTCTCTCTGATGACTTAGTTGTAGCCAAGGCGTTATTTGTTTAGTGACCTTAAAATATGACCTGACATAGTATTTTCACTATGCCAAATAGGAGTATATACAAACAGGAAAAGACCTGACTGTATGGTCAGGCCCGTCCTATAACCAATTTCATATTGAAATGGTCAATTTTATTTAAGCTCTACTTCTGCTCCAGCTTCTTCAAGTTGTTTCTTAAGACCTTCTGCTTCGTCTTTATCTACACCTTCTTTAATTGCTTTAGGAGCGCCATCAACTAATTCTTTAGCTTCTTTCAGCCCAAGACCAGTTAATTCTTTTACAGCTTTGACAACTGCAAGTTTCGCAGCGCCTGCAGATTTCAACACAACATCGAATGATGATTGTTCTTCTGCTCCACCATCTTCACCACCGGCACCACCAGCAACCATTACCGGAGCAGCCGCAGCAGCAGGCTCAATCCCATATTCTTCTTTCAGGATATCAGCTAATTCGTTTACTTCTTTAACAGTTAAGTTTACTAACTGTTCTGCGAAAGCTTTAAGATCTGCCATTTTTAAATTTACTTAATGAGTTTTACGATTAATTCTTAATTTATTGTTCTCTTTCAGAAAGCGTTTTTACAATGCCCGCCAGTTTTGATTTGCCACTTGTAAGCGCTGAAACCACATTGTTGGCAGGTGATTGTAACAGGAAGATAATATCAGCGATAAGCTCATTTTTCGATTTGAGCTCACTGAGTGCGTTCAGCTGATTTTCGCCGATGAAGAGATCGGTATCGATGGAAGCGCCCTTAAACAACGGCTTTTCACCTCCTGTATTCTTTCTGTATTCTTTTAAAAGTTTTGCAGGTGCATTTCCAGCCTCTGGCGAGAAAATAATACCTGAAAACCCTTTCAAGACTGATTCGTCAAACGGAGTATAATCAGTATCCAGTTTGTCAAGCGCTTTTTTAATTAGCGTATTCTTAACAACCTTGTACTCAACTCCTTTTTTAAAGCATAATTCACGAAACTTGTTCACTTGTGCTACTGACATTCCAGAAGCATCAGTAATATAGAAGTAATCAATAGATTTGAACTTCTCTATTAGTTCGTCAATTATGGCCGATTTTTCTTCCCTATTCATAATTACAACCCAGCTACAGTATTTTTGTCAATTGTAATGCCCGGACTCATCGTACTAGATAGGTGAATACTTCTGAAGTACGTACCTTTAGCCGATGCAGGCTTAAGTTTTGCTATGGTTTGTAACATTTCAGTTACGTTGTCCACGATCTTGTTAGTATCGAAAGATACCTTGCCAATGCTAGTATGAATGATACCGAACTTATCTACTTTGAAGTCGATTTTACCCTGTTTTACTTCTTTAACAGCTTTACCAACTTCAAGGGTTACGGTACCTGATTTTGGGTTAGGCATTAGGCCTCTGGGCCCCAGTACCCTACCAAGTTTACCAACTTTGGCCATTACTGTTGGCATCGTGATGATCACATCAACGTCTGTCCAACCTCCTTCAATTTTCTTAATGTAGTCGTCCAGTCCAACATAATCTGCGCCGGCGTCTTTGGCTTCCTGCTCTTTGTCAGGACTACACAAAACAAGAACACGTACATCTTTACCTGTTCCATGAGGCAATGCCACAACGCCTCTCACCATTTGGTCGGCTTTTCTAGGGTCTACACCTAGTCGGATATCTAAGTCCACAGATGAGTCAAATTTGGTGAAAGAAATATCTTTCAACACTTTTGCAGCATCTTCTATGGAATATTCCTTAGTGAAGTCGAACTTTTCCTTTATTGCTTTTTGATTCTTAGTGAGCTTGCCCATCATTCAAATTTTTAATTGTCCCAGGGAGCTTGGCCTTGAACCGTTATACCCATACTTCTTGCAGTACCTGCCACCATTCTCATGGCTGATTCTACTTCGAAGGCATTTAGATCGGGTAGTTTGGTTTCAGCAATTTGCTTCACCTGATCCCATGTGACTTTTCCTACTTTGCTTCTGTTTGGCTCCGCAGAACCTTTTTTCAATTTTGCAGCTTCCAACAACAGTACTGCTGCCGGAGGTGTTTTTACTACAAAATCGAATGACTTATCTGAATAGATAGTCACCAAAACAGGTAAAAGCTGCCCTTGTTTCTCCTGTGTTCTGGCATTGAATTGCTTACAGAACTCCATAATATTGAGTCCTTTACTACCCAATGCCGGCCCCACCGGAGGTGATGGGTTTGCTGCCCCGCCTCTGATTTGTAATTTCAGATAACCAATGATCTCTTTAGCCATCTTGCTAATCTTGTTTTTCTACTTGCATGAAATTCAATTCAACAGGAGTATTCCTGCCGAAGATCTTCACCATTACGTTGATCTTCTTCTTCTCATCAAACACTTCTTCTACAGTGCCCGTAAATCCGCTAAACGGACCATCCATTACCTTCACCGTTTCACCAACGATATAGGTCGTATAGGCTTTTTCTTCGAATTCTTCACTTTCATCAACCTTACCGAGTATCCTGTTGATTTCAGATTGACGGAGAGGAACCGGCACCTTTGAAGCCCCTGAACTATTGTTACCCAAAAACCCAATTACCCCGGGTATACTTGTAACAACGTGCATTGCTTCACCGTGCGAAAGATCGGCAGACACCAATACATAACCGGGAAAGAAGTTGCGTTCACGAATCCTTTTCTTTCCGTTTCTCATCTCGTAGATTTTTTCAGAAGGAATGAGGACTTGTGGAATGTAATCTTCCAACCCTTGACGGGATATCTCGTTTTCCAGGTAAGATTTTACTTTCTTTTCCTGCCCACTGATAACCCTGATGACATACCATTTAAGTTCGCCCATGGTGCGTGATGATTGTGATTTTTAGAATTCTTCGTAGAACCAGCGCATGACATTCTCGAAACCGAGATCCATTACATATATTACCAAGGCAAAGATCAGGGAAGCAACCAGCACAAGTATGGAGCTGTTTTGCAACTCATTTAACTTGGGCCAGCTGACCTTATACCTCAACTCGTCAAAAGACTCTACAATGAAATTTTTCAGTTTCACGTTAATGGTGTTTTTAATTTAGCACGGGTGGTAGGACTCGAACCCACAGCCAACGGTTTTGGAGACCGCTACTCTACCAATTGAGCTACACCCGTAAATTGGCCTGCAAAAATAGGCAAAAATTTAAATAGAAACAAATGCGTTTCCGATTAATATCGAAAACGCATTGCTATCTATTGCTATATTTATCTATCCTTAGTCAAGGATTTCGGTTACCTGACCGGCGCCCACGGTACGTCCTCCTTCACGAATCGCGAAGCGAAGGCCTTTTTCCATAGCTACTTTGCTGATCAGGTTAACTTCGATGGTAACGTTATCGCCAGGCATTACCATTTCTACGCCGTCTGGGAGCATAATTTCACCAGTAACGTCTGTCGTTCTCATGTAGAATTGAGGACGGTACTTGTTGAAGAAAGGAGTGTGACGACCACCTTCTTCTTTTGACAATACATAAACCTCGGCTTTGAATTTAGCGTGAGGGGTTACAGAGCCTGGCTTACAGATTACCATACCTCTCTTGATGTCCGCTTTTTCGATACCACGAAGCAACAATCCTACGTTGTCACCTGCTTCACCGCGGTCGAGGATCTTACGGAACATCTCGACACCAGTTACAGTTGATTTAAGGTTCTCGGCACCCATACCAAGAATATCAACAGGGTCGCCAGAGTTGATCACACCTCTTTCAATTCTACCAGTGGCAACAGTACCACGACCAGTGATCGAGAATACGTCTTCAACTGGCATAAGGAAGTCTTTGTCAACCAGTCGCTCAGGAAGCGGGATGTACTCATCCACGGCGTTCATGAGTTCCATAATTTTCTCCACCCATTTATCTTCGCCATTCAAGCCACCCAAAGCAGAACCCTGGATTACAGGAATGTCATCCCCTGGGAATTCGTAGAAGCTCAGTAATTCCCTTACTTCCATTTCTACAAGTTCGAGTAGTTCTTCGTCGTCTACCAGGTCCACTTTGTTAAGGAACGCTACAATTGCAGGCACCCCAACCTGACGGGCCAAAAGGATGTGCTCCCTGGTTTGTGGCATTGGGCCATCAGTAGCAGCAACTACCAAAATAGCGCCATCCATCTGCGCAGCACCCGTAACCATGTTTTTCACATAGTCCGCGTGTCCAGGACAGTCAACGTGCGCATAGTGGCGGTTTTCAGTTTCGTACTCTACGTGGGCAGAGTTGATTGTGATACCCCTTTCTTTTTCTTCAGGAGCGTTGTCAATCGAATCAAATTCTCTTGCTTCTGATAATCCTTTCTCGTGCAGCACTTTTGTAATGGCTGCAGTCAAAGTAGTCTTGCCGTGGTCTACGTGACCAATTGTTCCGATATTAACGTGTGGTTTGGAACGATCAAAAGTTTCTTTAGCCATCTTTAGAAAGTTAACGGTTTAGTTAATAATTGTACAGACTTAAAGGAGATTGAATTAGAGCCAATGACGGGAATTGAACCCGTGACCTCTTCCTTACCAAGGAAGCGCTCTACCCCTGAGCTACATCGGCCTACATAAAAAAAAACCGCATGAAATGACACACTTCACACATGTTTTTTTAATCTCTCGAGCGGGCGACGAGGCTCGAACCCGCGACCTACAGCTTGGAAGGCTGTCGCTCTACCAACTGAGCTACGCCCGCGTAATACATGAAAGTATCAAAATAACCCTTTTCAGCCAAAAATATGAACTCAAGGGAATTCTTACCCCATGACTGATAAATTGGTGGGGAGAGCAGGATTCGAACCTGCGAAGTCATAAGACAACGGATTTACAGTCCGTCCCAGTTGGCCGCTTTGGTATCTCCCCAAAATGTCAATTTGCGACTTAAAACCGCATGCTTCAGACGCTCCCTCCCTGAAAAGGGAATGCAAAATTATATGCTTTTTTTGATTATTCAAACAATTGGAATAAAATCTGTAAAAAAATCTAGCCTCGTTATTTCAGTTGTCAAAAAAACGTTTTAGGTGTTCATCCGATTCTTTTTCTTTTAGGCGAGCCAAAATATCCTCCACACCCTCGAGGTCCTGATTGAATTCTATGGCCTGATACAAGGCAAGGCGCACAAATGATTTTTGTTCCTTTTGAGCGAGATCGGCCAAAAACTGCACTCCTTGTCGCCGTGTAAGATCGTCGAATAACAAAAGATACTGGCCAAAATAATGCGCCATATAATATCTTGTCTCGCTTCCCTGTCCCTGTAGTTTTTGTTTAAACCAATCGTATTGGCTGGTATCATTATCAAATATGTAGTGGGCCGCAACAGTAGCCATTATGTTTATATTCTGTTCACCACGAAAAACACCGGCTAAACTATCCTTTTCAATATAGTCCGGATTGTTCATCAAGGCAAAAAGACTGGCGCCCACGACAAAATATGAACTGTCTGATAAATTAGTTTCAAACAAGCTTTCGTAATCCTTAAAGGCCACCTGGCTCATTATATCCAGTGCCGAGGCGCGGACCCTATTATTATCATCATTTTGTGCCAGGTTTTCTACTTTTGACAGGTAGGGCTGGATAAATAATGAATCATCGGAATTATCCATCGCAAAATAAAGCCGATCAAGGGCTTCTTCTTTTAGCTGCCAAAATGAGTGGCCCAATGAATAATCAATGGTCTTTCTGAAATATGAACTATCATTGGCTTCGATGAGGCGCTGAAAACCGAGATATTTTTGCCAGATATTTTTAGCATGTGTCAACTGGAAGTACCATTCCTGTTGATCTTTTTCTTCATCCAGTTCGATCAACAATGTTTTATCCGGATCAAATAAAACCAGGTTGGGTTTTTTATTCATCGGAATAGTTAATTGCTCCTGCAATTCATCAACGTAAAATGATTTTGTAATACTACTATTTCCATTCCAAAGCTTTATGTCTACCGGAAACTGATAAACTGGAAAACTATCTGTGTCGTGCTTTTGATAAATATTGACCACGACTTGTTTAGAGGAATCGTCATAATAATTCTGAACTTCCAATTGCGGATGGCCTGCCTCTAAAAACCATTGATTGAAAAACCAATTCAGGTCTTGCCCGGTCACTTTTTCAAAAGCCAGCCTTAGATGATGTACCTCCACGGCATCGAATTCGTGTTTTTTTAAGTAATAGTTCAATCCTGTAAAAAAAGCGTCATCTCCAATATGCCTTCGAAGCATGTGAAGTATGAGGCCTCCTTTGGCATAGGAATGACTGTCAAACATATCGTCCCTGTTTTCATAATAATACCTGATAAGGTCCACTTTCTTTTCAGAAGCCTCACCCATATAATCATGATATTCAGACATTCTGTGATATTCCGCCTCGTCTTTTCCATATTTATAGTCCATCCATAAATATTCACTGTAATTGGCAAAAGCCTCGTTGAGTGTGAGGTTAGACCAGCTTTCGCAAGTAACCAAATTGCCAAACCACTGATGAAAAAGTTCGTGGGCAATAATATAATCCCACTTAACATCTATCAACTCACGGCTGTTCATTTGAAGTTCGCCCATATAAACGGATGCGGTAGTATTTTCCATTGCACCAGTTATGTAGTCCTGAACAATTATCTGATCGTATTTGGGCCAGGGATAGGGGTACTGCAAAAGGTCTTGAAAATAATTCATCATTTCAGGTGTATGCCCGAAAATATCTTTGGCATATGCCTTGTATTCATGGTCAACCCAGTAGCCCATTGGAACATCTGATCGTTCATCTTCTACTACGGCAAAGTCACCCACGGCCAACATGAACAAATAAGGCGCATGTGCCTTTTCCATTTTCCAGTAATCGGTTCGGGTTCCATCTTTATTCGATTTGGAAAATACCAGTTGACCATTAGAGAGTGTTTTAAATTTTTCGTCTACAGTAATAAACATTTCCTGGGTACATCGCTGATTGGGAGCATCGATAGTAGGAAACCAGGCCGAATTATTCTCAGTTTCTCCCTGAGTCCATATTTGTGATGGTTTTGTAGGGTCTTCGTCAAGCGGATCAACAAAAAACAGACCCTGATTAGAATTGATCGCTTCACTGTATTTGCTTATCCTTTCCGCAGGCTTAGCCGTATAGTCGATAGATACAGTCAGACTCTCTCTCCGGTTATATTTTTTGTCCAGTGCAATATTTAACTTCAGACCATCGTACTCAAAACTTAGTGGCATTTTTTCCTTTCCGACCAGTAAAGCCACACGATGGATGTCAAAATTTTTAGCGTCAAGTTCAAGCCTGTTTTGCGGAAAAAAATGTGGGGATAAAGTAATTCTGGCCTTTCCCTGTACATGCTGCTTTTCCCAATCAAAAGACAATTCTAACCGTGTATGCTGCAGATCAAATAATTTAGTTGCCGAAGCCCGGTAATCTTTATTTACATGGGTACCTTCTGTTTCAACAAGTAACATGTCTTCTTCAATAATAACCTCTCCAAGGTCTACCAACTGCTCGGAAGTAGTATCGGGGTTGACAATTGTCGTGCTTGAAGTATACGGTTTCGGGGCACATGCCGCAAACGCAGCCAAAACTATCCATATCGAAACATTCGGATATTTGAACATATCTATTAAATTAATGGCGCTGAAAGTTACGTAATTATTAACAATCCTTAGCCAATCAAATGAAGCAACTTACAATTAACGACGAATTGAAACTAGATGTGGATGTAAATGAGCATTCACTTTGCGTAAATAATAAAGAACAACCTTTTGAAGTTCAAAAACTCGGTGCTTACACCTATCATTTAATCCAGTCTGAGAAATCGTATTTCATTCAAATAATTAAAATCGACACACCCACAAAAACAGTCAGATTGAAGGTAAACGGAAGACTATATGAAGTTAAGGGCAAAGATAAAACTGATCTGCTGCTTGAAAAAATGGGCTTCAGTAGCGCACATGCAGTTGCCCTTAACAATGTGAACGCCCCCATGCCCGGACAAATTGTAAAAGTGGATATCAAAGTCGGTGATGAAGTAAAAAAAGGACAAACACTTCTAGTGCTGAATGCCATGAAAATGGAAAATATAATTAAATCACCTGGAGACGGCAAAGTCAAAAAAGTGCTGGTAAAAGCAGGTGATAATGTGGAAAAAAATCATCCAATGGTAGAATTTTAAGGCTGAATTATATAAAGTTAACATGAGTAATTATATTTGCTCAACTAAAAACCTACAGGAATGAAATACAAACGCGTACTCCTGAAATTAAGTGGAGAAGCCTTAATGGGCGAAAAGCAATTTGGCATTGATTCCATACGACTGGAACAATACAGCACGGAAATCAAAAAAGTAATTGATTTGGGTGTTGAGCTGGCCATCGTAATTGGTGGGGGAAATATTTTCAGGGGAGTACAGGCCGAGCAATCAGGAATCGATCGCGTACAAGGCGATTATATGGGAATGCTGGCAACTGTAATCAATGCCATGGCCCTGCAAAGTGCGCTGGAAAAAAATGATATTTATACGCGTTTGATGAGTGGAATTAAAATTGACCAGGTTTGCGAGCAATTTATTCGCCGCAGGGCCATAAGACATCTTGAAAAAGGCAGGACCATTATTTTTGGTGCAGGAACGGGCAATCCCTATTTTACTACCGATACTGCAGCCAGCTTGCGTGCTGTTGAAATAGTAGCCGATGTGGTATTAAAAGGCACAAGGGTTGACGGCGTGTATACCTCTGACCCGGAGAAAGACCCGGATGCCAAAAAGTTTTCCGATATCACTTTTCAGGATGTATATGAAAAAGGCCTGAACGTCATGGATATGACGGCATTTACACTATGCCAGGAGAATAATTTACCTATTGTAGTATTCGACATGAATAAGCCTGGAAATCTGTTTGACGTAATTCAGGGTAAAGAAATTGGAACCCTAGTTCATTAAATAACTGAAACCATGGAAGATATAGAATTTTATATTGAAGATGCCAAAGAGAACATGGAAAAGGCCATTGAACATGTAAAGCACACTTTGGCACATATACGCGCCGGCAGGGCTATGCCCAATATGCTCGATGACATTTATGTTGACTATTATGGCAGCCAGACACCCATTAATCAGGTCGCATCGGTAACCACTCCAGATGCGCGTACGCTAATGGTAAAACCCTGGGAAAAAAATATGCTTGGTGAAATCGAAAAGGCCATTATCAACAGCGACCTTGGGCTGAACCCTCAAAATGATGGAGAAGTTATTCGCCTGAATATCCCACCCCTTACTGAGGAGCGTCGAAAAGAGCTGGTAAAACAAAGTAAGCATGAGGCTGAGAATGGCCGAATAAGTGTGAGAAATGCTCGAAAGGACGCAAATGACCACATTAAAAAGCTGCTTAAACAGCACGTTTCTGAAGATGAGGTGAAAAAAGCAGAACAAACTGTGCAGGAGCTTACAGATAAATATGTAGCCCAAATTGAGGAACTCCTTCAAAAGAAAGAAGAAGAGATTATGAAAGTATAGTTGCGATGGTTATTGATAGAATTTTCTATCTTCAATGCAGGTCAGAACGGCATCCGGCACCAGGTACCTAACAGATTTCCGCTGCCGGATTTTTTTTCTTATAAACGTGGCAGAGATATCCAATAAAGGCGCTTCAACCTGTTTAACATTCGGATGACCTGAAATTTCACTGTCTGTGGTTCCGGGCCGGGGATAAACCAGCAGCCCATAATGTTTTAAAATTGCTTTGTGATTTTTCCATTTATGGAAACTGGTCAGATTATCAGAGCCTATAATCAAAACGAAGTCATTAATAGGATGCTTTTCCGTAAGATAGGTTAATGTGTCGATTGTATAGCTCGGTTTGGGCATTTGAAACTCGATGTCGCTTACTTTAAACCTATCATTGTCTTTTATGGCCAAATAGACCATTTCGTAGCGGTCAAATTCGTGTAAAAGTTGTTTGCTGCTTTTAAAAGGATTTTGTGGCGACACGATAAACCAAACTTCCTCAATATCGGCGCCATCAATCATAGATTGAGCTATGATCAGATGACCGATGTGTATAGGATTAAATGAACCGAAATAGAGACCTACCCGCACAATTTAACTATTTAAAAAAGACAATACCCTTTGTTTGGCCTCATAAAGAGTTTCTTCAAGGTTTTCATTAACAATCACCTCATCGAATTGATGCTCGAAGGCCATTTCCTTTTCCACTTTTTCTAATCGCCTTTTTAATTGCTCCTCGTTTTCGGTACTTCTGTGCCTCAGCCTTTCTTCGAGAATGGCTATGTCAGGTACTTTAATAAAAAATGATTTTGCCCGGTCTCCAAAATATTTTTTCAGGTTTAAGCCTCCAATAACATCAACATCAAAAATCACGTGTTTTCCCTTGCTCCACAATCGGTCTATCTCTGATTTTAAGGTGCCGTAGTAGGCGCCTTTATACACCTCTTCCCATTCGATAAACTCGTGGTTATCGATCCTTTCTTTGAATTCTTCTGCCGAAAAAAAATAATAGTCCTTGCTATGCGTTTCATGTGAAAGCCGGGGAGGTCTTGTTGTGGCTGAAATTGAAAACCCCAAAGTATCTATTTGCTCAAGCAGGTAATGCACCACAGTGGTTTTGCCTGATCCAGATGGCGCTGAAAAAATAACTGCTTTACCGGATTCGGTCGACATTATGATTTTATTTTCTTCTTTATAGTATCGAGCAAGTCTGCCGGCGCCTTTTTCTTCTCAACATTTTCTCTAATAATATCTTTTAGGGCGCTAACCTGTATACAATAGCTTCTACACTCGCAATTGGAGCAATCCGTTACACTGTCATCGAACCACTTTTGTTCCTCATCAGTTGCCTGGCCATCTATAATTCTTTGGATCAACTCCCTTCGGCTTTTATCACCCAGTTCGTTGGCCGGGTCAAAGTGGTACATCAGTTTACACTTATTCATCTTTTTTCTTCTTTTTGTACCCGAGCGATTTGGCATATTGCATCAGCTTCCCTTTAAGTATATTTCTCGCCCTATGCAGGCGGGAGCGTACTGTACCAATTGGAATATCCAATATTTTGGCCATTTCTTCATAGGTAAACCCTTCGAGATCGCAAAGTATAATGACCATTCTGAAGTCAATATCGAGGCTGTTAATTGCATTCGTAACTTCGTCGCCAATAGCATGTCTAAATGGCTCTTGCTTTAGTTTGCCCGATACCGGCGACTTTGCTTTATCAGAATTATAATATGATTCGACTTCCTGATAATCAACCATTGAAGGTTCCCGGTTGCGTTTTCTGAAATCATTGATGAAGTTGTTTTTCAGTATTCGAAACAACCAGGCTTTGGCATTGGTTCCGCGCTGGAAAGAGTCCAAAAATTTATAGGCTCGATAATATGACTCCTGTACAAGATCTTTGGCGATTTCTTCATCATAGGTCACCCGAAAAGCAAAGTTGTACACGGAATCAAGATGGGGCAGCATTTCTTCTTCAAATATGCGCGTTCTTTCTTCTTCGGAAAAATGCGTATCAAATTCAGACTCCATATGGTGAAATTAATAAATTAGCGATTGCCTTCGCAAAAAACGCCGGAAAAAAGCAGATCAGTCCTTCAAAGATTGATGAATTTTTAAAATTTGAGGAATAAGTAGCGATTTTTCATCATTATTCAAAAGATAGTCAGCCAACTTTTTCTTTTTATTCTCCGATGCCTGTTTTTCCATTATATCCAACACTTGTTGTTCGGAACGCTCTTCATCGCGCATTAATACACGATGAAGCCTTAACTGTTTCGGGGCTGTTACCACAATAAGCGCGGCAAGGTTTTTATAACTTCCGCTTTCAACTAAAAGCGCTGCTTCTTTTAAAACATAGGGTTGGCCCTGTTGCCCCTGACACCAGAATTCGAAATCCCTGGCTACTGCGGGGTGGACGAGTGCATTGAGCTTTGTTAACTCCGAAACATTTGAAAACACGTGGTCAGCAAGATATCTTCTGTTCAGTTCGCTATTGTTCAAATAGGCCTTCTGACCGAATGTCCCTTTTATTTCCCCAACGAGCTTTTTATCGTAATTCATCAACCACCTGGCCCTGTCATCCGCAAAATAGACAGGTACATTTAATTTTTGAAAAACCCGGCAAACGATGGATTTACCTGCTCCTATGC
>DNTA01000144.1 GCA_003500135.1 Cytophagales bacterium
CCATTGGGCAAATTCTGCTCTACAGCTGAATTTGGGATTAATGGTACCGCTGGGATTGAGTCCGCCATCCCGGCCTTTTTCTTCTTTGAGGAGCTTTGCAATGGTTTCGCGTACCGGTTGGCAATTTTGAGGAAGACAGAGGTTCCTTAAGTCAAGTAGAGTGTATTGGGTGAAGGTCCATTTGGGTTGATAAAAGCCTTTTCCCCAGTGCATGTCCTTGTTTCTTGGATTTAAAAAATCAGCTCCCCATCCTTCAGTAAGTATTCTGCCCTGTAGTTCGGGCCGGTTCTCATCCAGTAGGTCGCGATAGGTTTGGTATTGTATGGATACATCACCCCCAAGCAACCAGTCGATTATTTTTTTGTGATTTTCATATTCCGTCATCTTAATATAGGAATGGCACGAATAGCTTTTTAGTTCTTCTAAACAGGAGCCTCATTGCAATTTACTTCACGAACGATTAATGTTAAGTTTTTAACCAATTGGCGAAACTTAACATTGAATTTTTCAAAAAAAAAATTAAGTAATATACTTGAAGCAGAAATCGCATAATACAACTCGTGTGGCATATTTATATTAATCTGATCCCGAACGAAAAGGGACAATACGAAATCCATGAAGATAATTGTGAAAATCTGGCATATTCTATAAATCTCACCTACCCAGGAGTAGTTGATAATCAAATAAAAGCTTTGGCCAAATCGAAAAAAATAATAATTACGAGGCTGTTTTATGTACCAATTGCTGGGGTAAAAATGCCTGATTCCAGGTGTAGCTTCAATGACTTTGTTGGAAGAAAACAAAATATTTTAAATTTTAAATAGTCATTGATCAATCCCATTCAATCTGCCCCAAATTTATTTAGCAATGGTATTTGAAATAGGATAATATTTCGTCTAGCATTTTAGATGCCATTTTTACCATTCAATTAACTTGCCTCTGGCATGGTAATATTTTCTAAATGTATTTTGCGCTTACGGTCTTATTGCTTGTGGTTTTAGGTCTATCAATTCCTCAATCCGTACCGTTCTGTTTTCGTCAATACTTTTACGCGCTGCTATACCTATCAATATCGACATGGCGCCGTCGCGAGAACCTGCTGCATGTTGAAGAGGATCAGGGGAATTGGGATCTATAAATATCCTGTCCTGAAGCCTTTTATCCCCACCGCCATGACCACTACGTTCTTTTTCTACCCGTATTTGCTCATAGCCTTTGAAATTGTCCATCACCATGATTTCTTCAAAATCTTTCATTTCTTCACTTTGCGACATTTCCAACTCATGTAGCTTTTGTTGATTCATTTTTTCCTCTTTTCTCCACGGAATGCCATCCCAGGCATCAATACGACCGTCAAAACCGTTAAAAGCGATGCGCATGCCTTCATAGGGAGAATAGGTGGTAAGTGAATAATTAACAATTACGTCATTGGCATATTTAACCTGAACAGACATTTTATCGAAAATGTCAATATCTTTCCGCCATACACAGCTATCTCTAATGTAACCGTCATATGATTCGTTTTTGGCGTAAAGATCCATTAGAAAATCACTTCTGGTCATATCCCAATAAAACTTGCACTGATCTTTTACCTGGCAGCTTCTACAGTTACCCCCCCTAAAAGTATTATTCTTCCCGTAGTGCTCCAAGGCTCCGTAGGCCTTAACCTCTACCGGATCAGAATTGAGCCACCAGTTAAGGAGGTCAAAATGGTGGGTAGCCTTGTGAACCAGCAAGCTGCCGCCGTATTGGCGATAGGCATGCCATCGTCGAAAATAGGAAGCGCCGTGATAGACATTGAGGTACCAGTGAAAATCGACAGAGGTGATCTTTCCTACACGCTCATTGGATAATAGAGATTTGATTTCAGTGTAATGGGGATTGTATCGATAGTTAAAGCCAATGATTAACTCTTTATTGCTCTTTCGTTCGGCATCAAGAATTTGCTGGCATTTTTCTTCATCCGTTGTCATAGGCTTTTCCGAAAGCACCATTACATTTTGATTCAGGCCTTTGATAATGAATTCGTGATGGGCGCTATCGACAGTGGTGACGATCAGGAGGTCGGGATTGCTTTTTGCCATCATTTCATCAAAATCCAAATAGACCGGGCAATCTGTTCCGATATAGTTCCTTCCGTATTCAAGCCTGCCTTCGTTAATGTCACTCAAACCTACAAATTCGATCAGTTCTGGGTAAGTCTCGCGGAGTTTTTTACCCCAAAATGTAATGCCTCGAATGCCGGCGCCCACGAGGGCAATTTTTAATTTCCCTTTTACTTTCAATATGTCGGATAAAACCGGATGGGCTAGCAGGCTGCTAAAGGCCAAGGCTCCGGTAGTTCTCAAAAATCTTCTTCTGGATTGTGTTTGGTTCATCGCTCAATTGGATTGATAGCATTTATTTCAAAGTGGGCGAACCCATTATTAAGATAGCTCAGTTGGGGGCTAAGGCCTTATCCTGGCATAACAGTAAAGTTTGATCCTAAGTATAGAGGATAAGCCAAAACTTAAAATTGCATTCTTTACTTTTGCAATATAATCCAGTTTATCATAATTGCAATGATTTCATAATTACAATGACTTTAAATTCCTGGACCCCTATTAAAATGTCATGGAATTGTTATTGCTATGAGTTGCTTCCAGATGTATTTTGAAATAATAGGGAAAGTGTATGCCATTTCGAATTTTAGTGATTTTGATTTTTTTTATTAGGCCAAAAACTTTTGAAAATAAACAAGTCTTCACCCGAAACCCGTTGAAATGCCGAGGATATTATCAGACATAATATCAAAAAAAGTGCAATTACCTTACTTTTGGCATTTCACTTATTTTTTATTGTTTTCATGGATACTGTTATTGTTTATATTTT
>DNTA01000326.1 GCA_003500135.1 Cytophagales bacterium
GCACTCTTCCACCGCTATTTGTAAATTTCAAAGCATTGGAAGAAAGATTGCGAATGACCGTGCTCACTGAATTTTTGTCCGCGTATACCTCAGAAATACCATTTATTTGATGTTGAAGTGTGATATTTTTGTTTTGGGCGGTATTTTGCAGCAATTCCAGATTTTCCTCAATTACCTCTTTAACTTGAAATTTCTGTGGATTTATCTCCAGTTTACCGGTCTGAGATCTTGCCCAGGTCAATAAATTCTCTAACAATCCGCGAAGGTTTTTCAAAGATTTGTCAAGATCTTTGGCCAGCAGTTGTATTTCTTCCTTGCTGAGATTTGAGATGTGGTTCATTAGAAGGTTAGAAAATGCACTCAGGGAATTCAATGGTCCTTTCAGGTCGTGTCCGATAATTGAAAAGAATTTATCTTTGGTCGTATTGAGTTCTGATAGTTCCATATTTTGATCTGCCAGTTTCAGATTTAACTGTTCCAGCTTGAGATTAACTTTTTTGCGCTCGTGATTGCTGTGCATTATAAAAGCACCGAAGGCCAGTATGACCATTAAAAGAATGATAAAGCCATAGATCAAGTTACGACGTTTCTCTAATTCAAGTTTTTGTATAGAAGCTTGTTGTTGAAGTGTTTCTATTTCCAGGTTTTTCTTGTCGAGTTCGTACTTCGACTGTATCTCCGCGACTTTTCTATCACTTTCTTCGCTGAAGATCAATTCACTGATGGCAGCGTACATATTGCGATATTCTGCCGCTTTTTTATAATTATCCTGACCCAGATATGTATAATAATACAGGTCGTAGCAGGATTTTAACAAGTGTTTCTCATTTAACTCCTCGGCATTATTAAGGGCGGGTTGTAAATACTGAAACGTCTTTTGATAGTCCGATTCTTCGAGATAACAGGAAGCGATATCTAATAATCGTGCGGTCACCCCCACTTTATCGTCGATATTTTTGCTGATTGTCAGGGCTTTGGAATAGTATTGGTACGCTTTTCTGATCTGTTTTTTATTTTGGTTCACTTTACCAATTAGTGCCATAGTCTCAGCAATTTCAAAGTCATCGTTGAGCCTGGTAAACAGTTCCAGCGCTTCGCCGAAATGTTCCATTGACAGGGCTGAATTATCAAAAATAGAATAATACTCTCCCAATGATTTATGTGCCTGAGCTTCTATATTCGGTAGTTCCGACATTTTACTGATTCGCAATGCGCTTTTATATCGTTCTAGAGCTTCTTCTGCATCGTTGAGAAGTATATAATTGCGGCCTATGCCCAGTTGAATCAGCCCCATATCATAAGGGAAGTCGTGTTTTTCTACAATAGATTGAGCTTGCTCAAGATACTCCATCGATTTGTAATTATTCCCCACTTCCCGATAGATATCGGCAATTGCCATTAATGTATGTATTTGGTTTTTAGGAAAGTTGAGTTTTTCTTCAAGGTTTAATGCTTCAAAGCAATACTCAAGCGCTTTATCATAATCTGACAAAAGGTTTTTGTGGGCTATCCCCTTATTGCGTAAACTTCTTGTTGTACCCTGAACAAAAGTGATCTCCCTCGAAAGCTCCAGTGCCTGATTAGCTTTTATCAAAGCCACTTGAGGGTTATTTCGGAGGTAATATTCAGAAAGTAAATTGAGTATTTCTACTTTTTTTTGGTCGTCAACCAGAATAAGTCGCACTTCTAAACTATCAGTGTATTGATTAGCCGTCGCCTTATTGGAGAGTGATCCTAAAAAGGTTATTATGGTAAAAAAGTTAAAAAAATACCTCAATGACATCATCGAAAGCAGTTTAAAAAATATTATTTGGTATTTTCAATTCTTCTAAAATAAAGATTCTTAAGCATATTTATGGTTTAAATAACTACTAAAACCTACATTTTGTAATCAAAGGCCAAATGTGCTAAAAAACGACTATAATTGATAATGCCTCATTGTAGCTTAATAAAAAATAGTTAACTTTGTCATCCCATTCCTATTGACGCACGCAAATTGGTGTCAGTAGGAATCTTTTTTTTAACACGATAAGTATAAAAAATGAAGGAGGCGGCTTCTTTAGGATAGCCGTCATTTTATTTATATAAACTTCAAAAATATGTCAAAAGTATCATATTACACAAAAGAAGGGCTCGATAAGCTCAAAAAAGAGCTGAATGAACTGAAAACTAAAGGAAGAACAGATATTGCCAAGCAGATTGCAGAAGCACGTGATAAAGGTGATTTAAGCGAAAACGCGGAATATGATGCCGCCAAAGATGCGCAGGGATTGTTGGAATTGAAAATCTCAAAGCTCGAAGAGGTTGTGGGCAATGCCCGGGTGTTGGATGAATCAAAAATAGATACATCTAAAGTATCCGTTTTGTCAACGGTTAAGATCAAAAACAATAAGAACAACGCTACTATGGTATATACACTGGTCGCGGAGGAAGAAGCAGATCTTAAATCGGGTAAGATCTCTGTGAAATCGCCGATAGGCAAAGGTCTGTTGGGTAAAAAAGTTGGGGAGAAAGCGAAAATAGACGTACCGGCAGGTAAAATGGAATTTGAGATTTTGGAAATTTCGATTTAAATCGTCAAACTATGAGCTCTATATTCACAAAAATTATTAACCGGGACATTCCGGCCCACATTGTGGCAGAGGATGATCAGCACATTGCTTTTTTAGATATCAACCCACTGGTAGAAGGCCATCTGCTGGTGGTGCCCAAAGCGGAGGTTGATTATCTATTCGATCTTGAAGATCAGGCCTACACAAAACTTCAGCTTTTTGCCAAAAGAGTGGCCGTTGCCCAGAAAAAAGCTATTCCCTGCATTCGTATTGGCACGGCTGTAGTTGGTCTGGAAGTGCCGCATACCCATATCCATCTCGTACCATTAAACAGTATGGATGATATCAATTTTTCGAGACCCAAGCTCAACCCATCAAAAAACGAACTGGAGTCGACAGCCAAAAAAATAGCAAAGGAATATGAACAAATTACAGGAGAGGAGTAAGATTACTTGCCTTTGATCCGATTTGGATTAGCATTGACAAAGGCCTTCCAGTTCTTATTTCCTTTTTTTTGTGCACCACCGGAAAAGTGGTGACAAAGTGCAACAGCCAGGGCGTCAGTAGCGTCGAAATACTCTGGTTTCAGATCAAATTGCAAAAGTTGATTAATCATAGCTGCTACCTGCTCTTTAGAGGCATTTCCGTTTCCGGTAACCGATTGCTTCACCTTTTTAGGGGCATATTCGGTTATGGGTATATTACGAGACAGAACAGCTGCCATAGCCACTCCCTGCGCTCGTCCTAATTTCAGCATCGATTGTACATTTTTTCCGTAAAATGGGGCTTCAATCGCTACTTCATCGGGCATGAATTCATCGATAATCTGGCGAACACGTTCAAAGATCTTTTTCAACTTCAGCTCATGGGTGGAGTATTTTGTCAGATGGATTACTCCGTATTGTAGCAACTGATAGGAATTGCCCTTTAGTTTGATAACCCCATAACCCATTACCGTGGTGCCCGGGTCCATCCCAAGTAATATTCTTTCTTTCTGAACTGTTGATTGTTGAAGGTTCGCCATCCATTATCTTTTCACCAAAAGTATAAAATAAGTGTAACTTCACGTTATAAATTGTAAACTATGGAATTTACCCAACTACTTTTCATAGCCTTTGTCATCCTGGCTTTTGTTTACGCCATAGCCCTGCTCATCATTCTTATTGGATGGTCAGGTCTTACACATGATCAGGCGGTGGAAACCGATCTGATATCAAGGAAAGCACCTTTTATTTCTGTTGTGGTAGCCGCACGGAATGAGGCAGAAAACATTGTGCAATTGATAGAAAGTCTGGCGAACCAGGATCTTGATACCCAAAAATATGAGATCATTATTGCTGATGATCATTCTGAAGATAATACAACTGAATTAGTGCAGGAATTAACCCATATACACGCCAATTTGCAATTGATCAGATGTTCGGATTCTTTTGGATCGGGTAAAAAGCATGCCCTTTCAAGAGCGATTGAAAGTGCTAAAGGAGATATAATCGTAATAACCGATGCTGATTGCAGCCACCAGTCCTCATGGCTCAGGCAACACTTATCAGTTTATCTCAAGAAAGAAGTGCAAATGGTATCAGGGCCTGTGGCATTTACCGAAAAGAAAGGTTTTCTTACTGCATTTCAGGAAATGGAAATGGCCTGCCTTATGGGATTAACAGGAGCCATGTTTGCTTTTAATAAACCATTTTTGAGTAATGGAGCCAATCTTTCATTTCGCAAAGAGGCATTTGTTAAAATCGGGGGCTTCGTGGACCAGGAACATTATCCTTCAGGTGATGATATTTTTCTTCTTCATCACTTTAAAAATGAGTTTCCGAAAGGCATATACTTTATTAAAAATCCGGAAGCTATTGTCCGTACAAAACCGATTCAGCATCTGCTTGGATTTTATAATCAACGGCTGCGTTGGGCTTCGAAGTGGAAGGCCTTTACAAGCCTGGGAAATACAATGTCGGCTGTTGGTATTTTTATTTTAAATGCACTTCAGATTATCACGCTCATATTTCTATTATATGGAGTTGGCAACGCTGAATTATGGATGACGGCAATGAGTCTTCGTCTGTTATCAGAATGGATACTAATCCGTGAGTTGAGCATGGATTTATCACAAAGATTCAACACACTGCTATTTTTGGCTTCTTATCTATTTTATCCATTTTATGCCGTTTTTTTTGGTATTTTTGCCACCGTAAGAAAAAGGTATCATTGGAAAGGAAGAATGTTAAAGATCAATCAAAATGACTGATAACGAATTTGATATACTTGACGAATTATATTTTGTTCAATCTTACAAAGAGCTCAAAGAAACCCTTGGTTGGAAGGATCAACAACTGATTGATACACTAAAAGAGCTTGTAAAAAAGGGTTGGGTAAAATGCTTTGACAGCGCCGGATCCGAAGAGGTGGTGGAGCAGCCTAAGCTGGCAGACAATTATTCAAATTATCGCTATCTTGCTACCAAAGCCGGGTTATTGAAACATACCGGCGGCGAATAACAGGTCTGTCAATACATGTACGTGTCCTCATCATACCAACATATATGGAGAAAACTCTGGCGAAATAGAATAGCGATTGCCGGACTGATATACATTATTGTCATGGCAGTAATAGGACTTCTGGGATATCTGATTATGCCGGATGGCACTCCTAATGCCAACGATGGGGCGGTTCAAATACAAAAACAACCACCGGGATTTGATATCACCATGCTTAAGATGCGTAAAAACACACACCATAAAGAAAGGACGTGGATGCATAAGATGCTTAAAGGACAGGAGAGCCCATATATTTTACAGCCTATTTCTGAATATGAAATAAAAGGCGAAAAAATTAATTACCGCCCTATTGGAAGGAGTGATCAAATTGATTCGGCGGAGTGGATACCTATGGCTTTGCCTCTAAACGTGGGTAACACTCCATTTTTTGATCAGTACCATAAAAATTATTATGTCGAAAATGGGTTGGTAAAGTATATTGATGTTGATGGTGTTCAAAAGCAAAAAAGCCTGGAAGAACTTAAGTCTGATTTTGAAAAGAACAATATAGAAGAACGACATTATATCCTTGGTACCGATAAAGCAGGTCGTGACCTTTGGAGTCGCCTTATCTTTGGTGCGCGAATCTCATTGTCTATCGGACTATTGGCGGTATTAATTGCAGTAATTGTAGGGCTTTTCCTAGGAGCTTTAGCAGGTTATTTCGGAGGCCTGCTCGATACAGTTATCATGTGGCTGATGTCGGTTGTATGGTCCATTCCGGGTATTATGTTGGTAATTGCCATCAGCATGGCTTTCGGAAGTCGGGGTATTTGGGTTGCGTTTGTGGCTGTAGGGCTTACCATGTGGGTCGATGTTGCCCGTGTGGTTCGCGGACAGGTTATGTCGGTAAAAGAAATGCTTTTTGTGGAAGCGGCCAGGGCGTTTGGAATCGGTGACTTAAGAATTTTGTTTCGACACATCATACCTAATATATTTGGGCCGTTGATCGTAATCGCAACGACCATTTTTGCATCAGCAATATTATTAGAAGCCGGTTTGAGTTTTTTGGGGCTCGGTGTACAGCCACCAACCCCTTCGTGGGGAGTAATGATTTATGAAGGTTTTCAATCCATTGGCAGTCAGAATAGCTTTCACCTGATCATTTTTCCTGCTGCGGCTATAAGTTTATTAGTGCTGTCATTCAACCTGTTGGGTAGCGGGCTTAGAGATGCCTTCGACCCAAAAACATCAACTTGATCTATGACCAAAAAGAAAACCTATAAAGAATTACTGGATTTAAAGGAGCTGGAGCTGAATGCCCTGCTGGAAATTACGCAGGCAATCAATAACAATATGCCGGAAGCTTCTTTATATAAAATTTATAATTTCACACTTCGTGCCAATCTCAATATTGCTAAACTTGCTCTTTATGTTTTTGATGAAAAGTGGGGTTGCAAAGTGAATTTTGGTACCAGAAATAGCTTTACTGGTATTCCACTGGGTGAGGAAATGACCCAATATGAAAAGATCACCAACCTCAAGGTTGATGACGATTCTCCTTTCTCGGAGTTTGAAGTGGTGATTCCGGTGGCACACAAATCAAATAAACTTGCCATGGTTTTTATCAATGGCAAAGCCGACAGGAGTGAAGTGGCCATTAATACCAATTTTGTACAGGCGCTGAGTAATATTATTATTGTGGCCATAGAGAATAAAAAACTGGCCAGAAGACAATTGGAACAGGAAATGTTGCGTAGAGAGCTTTCAATTGCCGGCCAGCTTCAGCGGTTTTTGTTTCCCAAAACACTACCCTACAATGACCACCTAAAAATTTGTGCCTATTACGAACCACAACATTCCATCGGGGGTGACTATTACGACTATATCGCTTTGCGCGACGATCAGCACTTGTTTTGCGTGGCCGATGTATCAGGAAAAGGCATACCGGCGGCTATGTTGATGTCAAATTTTCAGGCATCACTTCGAATACTTACACGCCAAACCAATCTATTACAGGATGTAATCACCCAGCTCAACCATCAAATTGTTAGCAATTCGAAGGGAGAGCATTTCATTACCGTATTTGTGGCGATTTATGATCGCAAAAGAAAGCGGATGAAGTATGTAAATTCGGGACATAACCCGCCTTACCTTATTAAAAGTGATGGAAGCATGGAGGAGTTGACAAAAGGCAGCACCATATTGGGGGCCTTCGACCATTTGCCTGAAATTGAAGTGGGCATTTACGAAGATATCAGCGATTTTGGCATATTTGCCTACACCGATGGACTATCTGAAATGAAAAATGACGACGAAGTGGAATTTGGTGAGGGCCGGATTTTGGAAGTATTGGAACAAAATAAAAATTCAGCGCCACGACAAATACAGGCTGCCATGATTTCAGCCATGCAAACCTTTAAAGATGATCAACCACTGAATGATGATATCACTCTCTATTGTTGCCAGGTAAAAGCCTAATATGAGCATTGCTTTTCACAAAACACCCATAATCCTCGAGAAGATCTTTCCAGGCCTCACCTGGAAAAGGGAACCTACTGCAGGGAAGAAGATATACCTTACTTTTGACGATGGGCCCGTTCCTGATTTGACCGAATACGTAATTGACCTGCTGGGGCAATATAATGCCAGGGCCACTTTTTTTTGTGTAGGGGATAATATCCGTAAATACCCTGAGATTTTGACAAAAGTTGATCGTGGAGGTCATAGAATAGGCAACCATACTTTTCATCATGTAAAAGGTTGGAAAATGGGCCATCGGGCATATCTGGACGACATTGAACTTTGCGAAAAAATGATTAGGGAAAATGCTTCTGATCAACCGCTCAATCTGTTTCGACCGCCATATGGTCAAATCAAACCCGGACAGATCGGGCCGGTTGCTAAAAAGTACGAAATAATTATGTGGTCAGTGCTGGCCTACGATTTTGAAAAACGACTTAATACCAGGAATGCCATTAATAAATGCATTCAGTATTCTAAAAATGGATCCATCGTGGTTTTTCATGATAATTATAAAGCCGAAAAAAATTTGAAAACGATTTTACCGGCATATCTTCAACATTTTTCCAATGAGGGTTTTACCTTTGCTCCATTGTAAATCCTGGCTTATGCAATTAATAGAAACACACGCACATATATATTCCACAAAATTTGATGACGACCGTGACAATATCATCTCAAGGGCAAGGGATGTTGGCATATCACAAATAATAATGCCGAATATTGACCACGGATCCATTGAAGGTATGTTGAAGCTGGAAACGCAATATCCGAAGCTTTGCCTGCCCACCATGGGTCTGCACCCCTGTTCGGTTGATAAAGATTTTGAAAAGGAGTTGCAAACCGTTAAAGCCTGGCTGGATAAAAGAAAGTTTACGGCGATAGGTGAAATTGGTACCGACCTTTATTGGGACAAAACGAAATACGATTATCAGGTCGAGGCATTTAACCAGCAAGTGAATTGGGCAAAAAAGTACAGGCTGCCGATCATAATTCATTGCCGGGAGTCTATTGACCAAACCATCGAATTGGTGGAGCGATTGGCCGATGAAAATTTAACCGGTGTATTTCATTGTTTTACAGGAGATGAAAATCATGCACAGCGAATAATTGATTTGGGGTTTTATTTAGGAATTGGAGGTGTAGTGACCTTCAATAACGGTGGCCTGGCAGAAATCATGCATAAAATCCCGATGGAACGTATTATCTTGGAGACCGATAGCCCTTATCTTGCACCCAAACCATACAGGGGAAAAAGAAATGAACCCGCCTATGTAATAGAGGTAGCAAAGAAAATAGCAGAATTGAAACAACATACCATTGAGGATGTGGCGCAAATAACCACCCTAAATGCCCAAAAGCTTTTTAACTTAAATGGATAAGAATTATCGCATAGTAAACCTGAGTACCTCTTTCAAAGGCTCGCCAAAAGCCAATATCCTTATTATTTATACAGGTGGTACTTTGGGAATGGTTCACGATGAGTCCGGAGCCCTGGTAGCATTAAAGTTCAACCAGATACTTAAGCATGTACCGTCCTTGAGGTCATTAGATCTTAAATTGACCGTTATTTCCTTTCCGGTACCGATCGATTCATCCAATATCAATGTAACAGACTGGCAAAGTCTTGGTTACATTATTATTGAGAATTATCATCAGTACGATGGTTTTGTGGTTCTGCATGGCACAGATACCATGGCCTTTACAGCTTCTGCATTAAGTTTTATGTTGCAGGGCCTCAATAAGCCCGTAGTATTCACCGGCGCTCAGTTGCCCATCAGCGCTATACGTACCGATGCCCGTGCCAACCTGGTAACGGCGCTGGAAATAGCTGCGGCACAAAAGAACGGCAGGCCAATGGTGCCCGAAGTGAGTATCTATTTTGACTATCAGCTTATGCGCGGAAACCGGACCTTTAAAAAGCGTTCGGCCCAGTTTGCTGCTTTTGGATGTGAAAACTATCCGATACTGGCTAAGGCAGGGATAAGAATAGCATACAATGAACCTGCTATTATGCCCTTTATTCCAGGAGATAACCTTATTTATAAGGATAAATTTGACACCTCTGTATTTATCCTGAAAATATTCCCTTCCATGGACGAATCAATTACGCGCTATTTGCTTGATAAGCCCGGGTTGAAAGGGGTCGTGCTGGAATCATACGGGTCGGGCAATGCGCCAACGGAGCCATGGTTTTTAGACGCTTTGAAACAGGCTGTCGACAAGGGGGTGATTATATATAACGTATCTCAATTAATCGGAGGCATGGTGATGCATGGCCGATATGAGACCAGTAAATATCTTGACGATGCAGGTGTGATCAGTGGAAATGATATAACCCGTGAGGCGGCCATAGCCAAGTTAATGTTTTTGCTTGGAAATGAGCTGGATATAGAACAGGTAAAGCGAAAACTGGCGGTTCCGCTGACTGGCGAAATGGCCGTTTTGTAAGCCGCCAAAAAACATGATAAAATTTGGATAAAGCGAATTTTATTGATTTATTTGTGGCCTTGACATTGTGTATAAACAAGATTCGAGGAGAGGTGACCGAGTGGTCGAAGGTGCTCGCCTGGAAAGTGAGTGTGCCCCAAAAGGGTACCGCGGGTTCGAATCCCGCCCTCTCCGCAGAAGCGTATAAATGTGTAATCAAATCAAGTTTCATTTAAATACTATTTAACCATTATAGAAGTCAAAAAACTGAATTATGAAAAAGTTATTTGTTCTATTGATGATTTCAGGGATCGTATCCCTGGGTTTTTCAACCAACAGCTTTGCGCAAACGGCAGAAGAAGGTACTGAAATGGCAGCAGACACAACCGCTGCGGAAGCAGATACCGCTGCCGCAGATGTAGAAGGTCCTGCCGAAGCCATTACTGAAGAAGTAATTGAAGAGCGCACCCCGGATGAGGAAGTGACCTTTCACCAGGCAGTAAAAGAAAAGTTTATTGAAGGTGGATGGCAATTTATGTCAATCGTATTGGCTTGTCTAATCCTCGGTATGGCTGTTGCAATTGAAAGGATCATCACGCTGAACCTGGCGACCACCAACACTAAAAAGCTGTTGGCACAGGTTGACGAAGCCCTCACCAAAGACGGTGTGGAAGGAGCCAAAGAAGTATGTAAAAGTACAAGAGGCCCAGTAGCTTCTATCTTTACTCAAGGTCTTATGAGAATGTCGGAAGGTGTGGAAATGGTAGAGAAGTCTATTATTTCTTACGGTTCTGTAGAAATGGGCCGTTTGGAAAAAGGTCTGATCTGGATTTCACTTTTCATCTCTGTTGCACCTATGTTAGGATTTATGGGTACGGTAATCGGTATGATTGGCGCCTTCGATACCATTGAAGCAATGGGTGATATTCAGGCATCTGCGATTGCGGGTAACATTAAAGTGGCCCTTTTGACAACAGTTGCAGGTTTGATCGTTGCAGTAATCCTACAATTTTTCTACAACTATCTGGTTTCTAAAATCGATTCACTGGTGAACCAAATGGAAGATGCTTCTATTTCTTTCATCGACTTGCTGGTGAAGCACAATTTGACTAAGTAATTTCAAACTGTTGAATAAGATTTTATGGATTTTATAGATATTTTAATATATGTATCTTATGGATTGGTAGGTATAGCACTGGTTTTGGCAATCATTCTACCATTGATAAGCGCATTTAGTAATCCTCAATCGCTTGTGCGTGGAGCAATAGGAGTAATTGCCCTGGCGGTGGTTTTTGGAGTTGCATTTGCAATATCCGGTGATGAGGTCACGGAGGTTTACGCACGATTCAACGTAGGTCCTGAATTATCACAATTCGTTGGAGCTACATTGACCATGATGTATTTATTGATCGTGATCACTCTTTTGGGAGTGTTCTTTACCGAGTTTAAAAAAGTATTTTCTAGATAATGGCTAAAAGAACGACACCGGAAATTAATTCTGCCGGGATGGCAGATATAGCATTCTTACTGCTTATCTTCTTCCTGGTGGCAACTACTTTGGCTACGGATAAGGGCTTGACCCTTCTCCTTCCACCAAAACCCGATGATACTGAAATAATTGATATAAAAATACCTGAACGAAATTTGTTCAAGGTATTGGTCAATTCTCAAGACAGGGTACTGGTGGAAAATGAACCGGTTACAGATGTAACAGAAATCAGGGAAAGGGCCAAGAAATTCATTTTGAACTTCGGCAACCCTAAATCCCCGGAAGCTATTGAGTTGTACAATTCACTCCCGGGTGAATTAAAAGCCATGGTCGAACGAGTACCTGAATCATCGGACAATCCTAAAGACGCTATTGTATCTTTCAAAGCCGACCGCGGTACCAGTTATGAAATGTATATTGCCATACTGGATGAACTGCAGGGAGCTTACTACGAAATTTACGGAGCAAGGGTAGGTTTGTCAGCTGACGAGTTTAGAAAACTCGACCGTAAAAAACCGGAAGAAAAAGCCAAGTATGAACGCGCGCGTGAAGGGATGCCAATGAACATCTCTATTGCTGAACCAACAAAAGTAGGAGGGTAAATATGTCAAAGTTTAAGAAAAAATCGGATACAAGCCAGGATATCCCAACGGCTGCATTGCCTGATATTATATTTATGCTTCTGTTCTTTTT
>DNTA01000036.1 GCA_003500135.1 Cytophagales bacterium
TTGAAATATATGTGGGATTGCACATATCGCATATTCATTTATATATTTCAGGTATTTATCTAAGGTTTTTAACAATTAGTCGAAGGATCGTTTGCTAATTTCAATAATTAACATTTTCCTGTTGACTTTCCGTACAACAACACGTAAAATGCATAAGCCATGGAAGTGTTAAGTTTATTATTTCTTTTACCGGTTCTTATTGGTTTTGGCATGCCCTTCTATTATATCACCTGGGAGCAGAAACATCATTAAGATTTACTTTTGAATTATAATTTCAGAAAAATCAACTTCTACGGTAGGACTTAATCAACGCTATTGATTTCATTCTGTTTTGTTATAGGCGTCATTTTTTATATATGATTCGTATATTAATGCCCAAACCAGAACTTAAATGATTGAAAAGGAAATTAAGCTACCTCCCAGAGCCAATTACCCTATTGAGCCCTGGCGTTTCGTTCAGAAGCAAATCTCTGACGATCTTCTGGGTAGAGATGAAGCGATTTTTGCAGTTTCCAATGGCTATTTTGGCATAAGAGGATGTTTTGAAGAAGGGGATCCGGTACTGCAAAAAGGCACTTACATTCACGGCTTTCATGAAACCTGGCCTATTCCCTATGCTGAAGATGCCTATGGTTTGGCAAGAACCGGGCAGACTATGCTAACTGTCCCCGACGCCAGTCAGATAAGACTCTTCGTCGATGATGAACCATTTTCATTGGCACACGCCTATTTGCTCAACTTCGAGCGGGCCCTTGATATGAAAAACGGTTTGCTCACTCGTGACCTTGTATGGGATACCGCTTCCGGAAAACAGATCCGTATCCAATCGGAAAGAATAGTTTCTTTTCCGGAAAGACACGTAGCAGCTATTAAGTATTCTGTTACAGTCCTCAATAGCGATGCACATTTGGCCATGATTTCAGAACTTACTTGTGCTGAGGAATCACAGGAAACCTCGAGTGGGGATCCCAGAAAATCCCCAAAGCTTCATCACCGGGTATTCAACCCAAGGCTCAACAGAGCAGAACAACAGCGGATTTTGCTGGGTTATGAAATCGAAAACAGCGGAATGAAAATTGTTTGTGGTGTTGATCATAAACTAATTACGCGCGATCACCTAACCATTAGCCGACATCATGATGAAGACCATGGCAGGGTTTCTTATACTATTGAGGCCAAAGAAAACCAACCTGTCACGCTGGTTAAATTCATAACCTATCATACTTCATCGCCACGACCTGAAATTGAAGATCTGGCAGATAGAGCGGATCGATCACTTGACAGGGCTATGAGTAATGGTTTTGATCATTTAAAGAAGGTACAGCGGGAATACCTGGATGAATATTGGAAAAACGGTGATGTTCAAATAGTCCATAAAGAGCCACACGTGAATCAGATCATGCGATTGCACGTATATCATCTGTTGCAGGCATCTGCACGTGTGCAAAATTCAGGAATTGGCGCCAAAGGACTAACGGGATCGGGTTATGAAGGGCATTCTTTCTGGGATATTGAAATATATATGCTACCCTTTCTCATTTACAACCTGCCACGCGTAGCTAAAAACCTTTTGATCTATCGCTATAAAATGCTCGATATTGCCAGGAAGCGCGCGGAAGAGCTGAATCAGAAGGGAGCGCTATTTCCCTGGAGAACAATTAATGGTGAAGAGGCTTCCGCCTTTTTTCTGGCAGGAACAGCGCAATACCATATCAATGCTGATATTGCATTTGCGGTTAAAAAATACTGCGACATTACAAAGGACCAGGCTTTCTTATATGAATATGGGGCCGAAATTTTAGTAGAAACTGCCCGGCTGTGGGCCGACCTGGGCTTTTATGATCAGGAAGGCAACTTTCAGATTCATGGTGTTACAGGACCTGACGAGTACAATACCATGGTGAATAATAACACCTATACGAACCTAATGGCGCGGGAAAATTTGAGGTATGCCTCCAAAATAGTTACTGAAATCAGGTTTGACAATCCTAAGCAATACAAGGTACTTGCCCATAAAATCAATCTTCAGGATGAAGAGATTGAGGAGTGGCACAGGGCTGCCGTAAAGATGTACATTCCATATAATGAAAAGCTGGGAATTAATCCACAAGACGATACTTTTCTGAAAAAAGAGGTGCTGGACCTGAAGAGTTTACCTAAAGATAAGTTTCCATTATTACTACATTTTCACCCACTTGTATTGTATCGATTCCAGGTAATCAAACAGGCTGATGTGGCTTTGGCACTGTTTCTACTGGGAAACGCATTTACCAAAGACCTGAAAAAAAGAAATTTCGATTACTATGATCCATTAACTACCGGCGACTCTTCTTTATCGGTGAGTATACAGGGAATAATGGCTGCTGAGTTGGGGTATACCGACCTCGCAACGAAATATTTTTCGTATGCCTTGTTTATGGACATTGGAAACCTCGGTGGAAATGTGGACCATGGGTTGCACCTGGCATCAATGGGTGGAATATGGATGTGCGCTACCTACGGCGCTGCCGGAATGCGCGATTACGAAGGGCAGCTTTCATTTGACCCCAGGCTCATTAATGATACAAAGCTGATCTGCTTCCGGCTTAGGATCAGAAACTCACTGTTGGAAGTAAATATTAAACAGAGCGCCACCACCTATAAACTTATAGAAGGAGATGAACTTTCATTTCTTCACAGGGAAGAGGAAGTTACATTGAAGAAAGGGGAACAGGTGAAGTTGAAATAGCTATGGAGCACTTCTTGTCAGGGTTGTTTTTTGGCCTCATAGCTGGGGCCTCCCCCGGACCTCTTTCTGTTCTCGTGATTACAGAAACACTAAAAAATAACAGGAGAGCAGGTTTTTTGGTAGCTATTGCACCAGCGGTAACCGATATACCAATTATTATTTTTACGGTTGTAGTGCTCAGCTATATGCATAACACAAACTTTTTAATGGCGGTTATATCTTTTGCCGGCGCTATTTTTCTGATCTACCTTGGAATTCAAACCATAAAAATCAAAGGAGTCAGTATTGAAGGTAGGGAGAGATCAAATGCTGCATTGAAAAAAGGAATGATCACAAACATCTTAAGCCCCCACCCCTACATGTTTTGGCTTTTAGTAGGGACTCCCCTTTTATTTAAAGCCTACCAAAGCGCTTTGATGCAAGCAGTTTATTTTTTAATCGGATTCTACCTGCTTTTAATATCGAGCAAGATGTTATTGGCCATCATTTCTGAAAAATCCAGGAAATTTATGCAAAGCCGGGTTTATGTAAGTGTCATGAGGGTTCTTGGCCTTGTACTACTTGTATTTGCAGCCATATTGCTCAAAGACGGCTTGGCCTACCTGAAAACATGAGATTGTTTCCTTATTACTTCTCCAAAATTCCTTCAGCCTTTTCAATACTTGCCTCCATTTGTTTCTTCACATCCAGTATTTTGGCTTTTTCTTTTTTCAAACCATCCATTAACGCCTCATTATTGTGCAATGTGTCAATTTCAGCTTCTTTACTGTGGGCCTTGCCATAATGCTTGCTAAAATTGCGCATCCATTGCATCATAGCTTCATCAGCCATTTTCAAATCCTGAATGGCATTAACTTTCTCCGGATCAAGATTGGCAGAATCGAGTTCGTCTTCCAACAGAGTTTTCAGTTGAAAAATCCGGTTCATTTTGGCCATTGCTGTATCATGTATGGCTATTACTTCTTTTTTCAATTCACCAACATCACCCGACTTATCCCTAACTTCTTTTGCCTGCTGGTTGCAACCGCCAATCATTATTAGTACAGGAAAGAAAAATACAATTAATCGCTTCATGTTTTTTCCTGCAATTAAATCAATTTGAACCTTATAAACCATGATTTACCGCACAGTTTTTCTCGGTATGGCAGCCGGCAATCGACTTAACATTTCATTATTGAGCAATTGTGTGAAATTAGTAAAGGAACTGATATTTATGGTGTTGTTTTTCTGCCGGCCAATCAACACCACTTCATCGCCAACACTTACATTGCTGATATGAGAGATATCAACCATAAAAAGATTCATATTGATCAAGCCTACTATCGGGGCCTTTTTTCCCCCAATCAAAACATGCCCTCGATTTGACATAGCACGAGGGTAACCATTGGAATACCCCAATGGCAATACAGCAATTTTCATGTTTCTTGTCGCCTGGTACGCGGTGCCATAGCCTATGAACTCCCCTTCATCTACATGACGGATATCCATTATATCAGTCTTCCAGCTAAAAAGCCGTTTTAAGGTTGTACTACCATTGCCGCCGCTTTCCTGTAAATGCATAAAGTAAGTATCGGGGCTCGGCCAAAATCCATACTGTGCTACACCAATTCTTACCATGTCGTACAAGGTGTCAGGATAAACCAAAGCGGCGGCGGAACAGGCAATGTGGCGATAATGGGGCAAAAACTTTTTTTCTTTGCATACTTTTAGAAAGTCTTTGAATCGTTTATGCTGAGCATTGATTTTGAATTGATTTGAGAGGCTTTCGGCGCCTCCGAAGTGAGTACATAGACCTTCAAACTGGAGATACTCCTCGTTTTTTTTCATAAATGACATGGCCTTTGGAAATTCCTCCTTTTGCATACCGGTTCTGTTGGCTCCCGTTTCGACTTCAATGTGAATAAACGCCTTTTTGTTTAGCTTTTTGGCAGATCCAAGGGCTTTGGGCAATCGATCGTAGTTAAAAACATAAAATTCTATGTCGTTTTCGATGGCCCATTCAATATCTTCCTCATATAAAATACCCATGATCATTATGCCTGAATCTTTACGACAACATTCAAGAACTTCTTCCGCCTCAAATGCCGAGGCAGTAGCAAAATGACGAATGCCACATGCTTCGGCCATCGGAACGAAGTCGGTAATTCCATGGCCGTAAGCATTCGCTTTTACCACAGAGGTAATACGAACGTCTCGTCCTACTTTTTTTCTTATAAAATTAAAATTATTGGTTAAAGCTGACTGACTTAAATATATCCTCGAAGAGTGTCTTACCATTCTTTTTTCATTTCGTTCCATATGTAGTTTTTACCCCAGCTTGATTTGGCCAGATCGTAAACCTCCTGAATTTCTTTTTCAGGCACTTCCATCAGGTGCATATTCACTTCAAGGCTATTGAAGTGAAAGGCATACACGCGAGAAGCGAACTGGTAAAAAGGTAAGGATGATTCCCCCCGGTTTTCTCCATGGCCATATACATTAGGCTTAATGCCCTGTCCCCAATTTTGCCGTCCTTCATTATTGGGGTTTAAAAAGTAAGCACGCATTTCTCCATTTTCATCTTTTGCCACCCGCAAAAGTGAAATGGCATGGAAACCCACCATGTCGCCGGCTGCAGAAGTAATATAAATGCCAACCGGGTTAGGGTAAACTAATTGATGGTTGCCATTGTAATCCAAATGATGTGCCGCGTAAAATAACCTGATGAAGCCTTTATAGTCGTGTATGGCATTTAGCAAATAATTGTACACGGAAGCAAAACCAATCTGGATCCACGATCCATATAAAGCCGGATTGACCCACTTGTGAGGGTCCTCGCCCCTGCCGGTTGCCCGTTTCATCATTTCGTTGTATATCTTATCGAGTTTGGGAACGAGCAATACTGAAACAGCGTCGAGGTTGTAGTCGAGGTTTTGAACCAAGCCCTGTCCTAATTTCAAGGATTCGATTTCCTCTCCCTGGAAGCGGAACATGAGATTGTTTTGTGTAGCTGCCGTCATGATCAGGTTGATCAGTTTGGCAGGGGAATGCATGCTCCACATGCTTATGCCCCTGGCAGATTGACAGGTAGGGTTATTGCCCTGGCCAATACCCAATGGCTGCCCGATTAATCTTATGGTGGCTCCTATCAGATATTGTAATGCATTTAGTTCCTGGTGGCGGTAAACCAACGATTTTAGTATATCCTCTTCCGCTTTAGGGTGTAATCGGATATGCATAAGGTTTTCAAGAGCAACCTTCACGGCACCGCGTGACAACACTCCTTTTTCTACTATTTTGGAAAGCCCATAGATGCATTGGGTATTGTAAGGATGAACAATATTTTTGATTAATCGCCTCAGAAATTTTTTGTGCAGCTTCCACTGGTGCTTCCCTGTTCCGTTCAATTGCAAAGCCAGTGGCACGAATTCTTCTGCATCTTCCGTAAGGAACCTCAAAAGAACAGCATGATATGCGCTAACAAGCCCTGTTGAGCGCATAGTCTTACCCATATCATGACATTCCATAATCAGGTCTTCTTCTGATAATCCGATCAAAAGTTTATAATATTCCCCAACATCCTGAGCTTTACTTGAGTACAAGGTTGGTGCATATATGGCATCGATATACCTTTTCAGCATACGATCACTTTCTTTCTCTTCGTCCAGATCAAGACTAGTTCTAACTATATTGATTATTTCACGGGCTTTCCTTGTCACCACCGGTCGCTGCTCACAAATCAGAACCAACTCATCTGCAAGTTTGCCTTTCAATCCTTCCAGATTAGCGTTCTTCATGAGAAAAACAAAAAGGTTATGCACTTTTTGTAATTCGTATTCACTCATAGTAGCACGGGTTTCCTCTGTAGGTTCCTGAAAAACAAACTCCAGGTTGTGCACCAAAATTTCCTCCAGAAGGTCCTGGGCATCTTCTTTTTCGAAACCTTTCGTCTTTATTTTACCTGTGGCAATAGCCAATAACCTGAGCTCACTTATGAGTTCAAAGCTAGAGTTCGGGTGGCCACTTTTCAAAGTGCCTTTTACGAGTAGTGGTACCAGTTTATCCGGATACTGCCATGGAGTATCAGAAAATATACCGGCATCGCTTAAGGCATCAATATGATCAAATATTAATGAAACGCCATCTTCTTTCATACAGATGACATCCACCTGGCTTAATAGTTTGCTTGCTTTCTGCGGCCTTGTAAGGCTGGTGGATGCCAAAAACTCGTCCAGCAATGACTGAAAATTCAGTTTTGCTTCTTCACCTACAATTTCTGTTGGCATGTAAAATGTTTCAAAATGTAATTAAACGTAAAAATCAACACTTTCGTAGTGTTTCAATAGTTCAGTCATTCTCTCCGGGTCTTCGCCCTTAAAATTGATCGTACCAAAGTGGTTGCCAAAACCATCTCTACTACTAATTTTCTGGGTGGTAAGCGGCGGCACGAGTGTGTGGTCAATGAAGTATGGTTCCTCAATGAGTTCTTCAGGTATTTCGAGCTTTGAAATCTGTTGCTTTTGAGGATATATCATGACATTGCCGAAATATATTTCCGGCTTCTCTCCCTTAGGCGGGAAAATCCCATCCAATTCTTCATCTGTCATATCCGGGTCGTGGCACAATACAAAAGCGGCAAGAGCATCGAAACTGTATGCTTTAGAAACCAATTCAAGGATATGGCCTCCCGGAATACGACATGCCACTTCACCAAAACTCATCTCATCATTTTCGGTCAAGAACCATTCAGGGTGTATCATCCCATACTCAATGCCAAAAATATCGACAAGTTTTTGCATATGGCGATGTATCATGTCTCTTTTTGAAGCTAAATAATTACCCTCAGGCACAAAATTGGAATAACCCAATTTGACATATTCTGTAATATTTAAGAAACGTATTTTGCCCTTATGCACATAGGCCTCACAGGAAAACTCTCTTCCCGAAAGGTGGCTCTCGGCCAGGCAAGGAAAGTCTCCATCTTCCACTTTTTCGTCAATATCCTGCTGACTTTTCAACAACTTATGGCCCACGGTTCCTGCGGCAGCAAAGGGTTTTATATGAACCCAACTATCTTCTTCATTAGGAAGCTGCAAATTTGCTTCATTCAATCGTTTCATGAAGCTGCTCAGTTGCCCTTTACTGTAAACTTCCTCGAAAAGACCAACCCTTAAACCACCAATCAGGGCTTTTCGCTTCATCATTGCTTTGTTTCGGAATAGAAAAGCACGGTTCAGCACCCTTGGATCATCTCTGAATATTGAATTAAGCGCCCCTGCCCATTCTACTGTTTCTTCAAAAAGAGGAACGGCTACATCTGCATTGAAGGGTTTAAGCTTCTCCTGCAGGTCTAATGAATTTGATGTATCGCTCCACTCATCAAATTGATAAGCTACAAACGGTATATCATGTTCTTTTGCGTAGGCTTCGAAATCAGGAAAAGAAACAACTACAAATGGTTTTTGGAGTTTTTGCATACTTTCTATTACGGGTAAACTCCAACCCAGTAGAGCAAAGCATTTTGCCATAGTTTTGGTCATTTGGTTCAACCATATGATTAATATAAAAAAATCAGAAATGCAAAAAAAAGACGATGTAAATGCTTAGGAATGGGGTTATTTCACAAATTATTGGTCTATAAGCTTCGAATTGATATCTTGAAAGCTTATTTAACTAAACCAAATGACCATTTGATCAGTTTTCTAACAAACGTGAACTGAACGATGCAGGAAGACAAAAAGATTCTTATAATTGGCGCAGGAGTAGCCGGACTGATCGCAGCTTACGAATTGGAGCAAAGCGGTTTAAGTCCCGTGATATTTGAAGCTTCGGATCGTGTTGGAGGCAGAGTGAATACGGACCATGATCGCGGTTTTGTAACAGACCGTGGGTTTCAGGTGCTATTGACCGATTATCCGGAAGCAAAGCATTACCTTGATTATAGAAGTCTGGATTTAATGAGATTTGATCCCGGCGCTATCATTTATGGTGAAAATGAAATTCATTCAATTGAAGACCCATTAAGAAACCCTTCGACTATATTCAGCATGTTGTTTTCAGGGGTTGGTACTTTTAAAGATAAATTCCTTGTATATAGGCTCACCAGAAAGCTAAAAAGAAAATCGATAGAAAATATTTTTAAGGATCCATCACAAAAGACTATGGACTATCTTGTCGAATTCGGGTTCAGTGATAAGATAATCAGCAGTTTTTTTAAACCTTTTTTTGCCGGTATATTTCTGGAAAAAGAGTTGGCAACTTCAAGTCGAATGTTTGAATTCGTTTTTAAAATGTTTTCAACGGGATATGCTGCAATACCGAAGGGCGGTATTCATAAAATCCCCATGTACCTGCACAAAAAACTTGAACGTACCGAGATTAAATTCAACACCAAAATAAGCAAATTGGGCTTTAACTACATAGTCACTGACCAGGGCAAACAATATGATTATGATGCTTTGATTATTGCCACGCAACCTGATGAGTTATTGCCCGGAATGAAAGAACAATTTGGGGGATATCAGTATACACACAACCTTTATTTCAGCAGCAGCACATTTCCATTTACAAAGCCGAAGATAGCTTTGATCGAAAAAAAGGGTGCATTAATTAATAATTTTTGTGATTTAAGCGCTTTGCACTCCTCATTTGCACCGGCCGATCAGCACTTGATTTCTGTTACAGTTGTAGATGATCAAGGATTAAAGGAAGAAGCGCTTATTGATGGAGTAAAGCAAGAATTGTCAGCAATAATCGGCGTTGGACTGAGTGATTTGAAATTCATCAGGCAATACAATATAAATAATGCGCTACCAATTGTAGATGACATAAAAATGGATATGCAACCTTCAGCCAGTAAAATTCAGGATCAAATCTACCTGGCCGGTGATTATTTATTGAATGGCTCGCTTAATGCCGCCATAGTAAGCGGAAGAAATGCAGCTAGCGCAGTCATAAATCAATTAAATGCAGCTAATTATTTAAATAATTAAAGTAAATGTGGCTACATGCCCTTGACATTTTATATTGGTGGGTGCATGTATTGGTTATATCATTTAACCTGCTGGGATGGATTTGGATAAAGACCAGGAAGCTTCATTTAATATCAGTAGGCCTTACTTTGGGAAGTTGGCTGATATTAGGCATATGGTATGGACTTGGTTATTGCTTTTTAACTGATTGGCACTGGCAGGTAAAGCGTCAATTAGGGCAAATGAATCTACCAAACTCCTTTATCACCTTTTTACTGAACGATCAATTAGGTTTTCAGCTATCACCCAGTATAGTAGACTTGTGGACAGGTATACTATTTTCGGTCGTTGTATTGATTTCACTGTATTTGAATAGAGGAATTATAGTAAATACCCTTAAAAAATAAGCCGATAAATACTATTTACCGGCTTATAATGCTAAAATAATTTATCTATTAAAGACCAATCAGTTGTAAAGGTGAAGTTTGTTCAAACTTCACTTTTCCATTCCCCACTTCAACAGATTCACCTGTGTAATAGTTTGTAAGGATTTGTCCATCAGCAAAATAATCTGATACATCCGTGGCCTCTTGTGTTTCTTCCATCACAACAATTACTTTATCGGTATAATCGTCATCTGTAAACGTTCTGGCAAAAATATATGGTTTTTGATTGATCATTTTATGTTGACCTGCCCCAACTGCCGGATGGTATTTACGGAATTGTCCTAGTTTGCAGTAATGGTCAAATACTTGCTTTGTGGTATATTTTCCAAGGTCGGTATCATTCTCGAGATCGTACCAGTTCATATTGGAACGCAAATTGGCATCGCCATTGGCTCCCTCTACCACGAGTTTTCGAGCAGTTTCATCTCCATAGTATATTTGTACAGCCCCAGGCGCCAAAAGCAACATGGTTCCACCGTGCAAGGCATTTTCTCGATCAGGGTCAAATGGGCCTCCATCATCATGAGAAGAAATATAATTCATCACGCTTAAGTTTTGTAGTTCACCCATATGCAACATTTTCGAGTAGGAACTGAAAACCTCCTCCGGATTTCTTGAAGCATCGCTTTTGAAAGAGAAGTTAATTAAGCTTTTAAAACCTTCATCATAAAAGTTTACCGTACTATCACCACCCATTGGAAATTCAAGGCCGTGCCCTATGCTATAATTATATACCTCTCCTACCATGAAGAAAGGAGTATCGTCTATTACCTTATCCGGGTTTTCTTTTTTCCAGGCTTCAAATGCAATCACCGCTTCCCGGTACAATTCACCCCATACATAAGGTTCCGTATGTTTAGCGGTATCCACTCTAAAGGCATCGATTCCCAACTCGCGAACAAAATCGACCAGCCATTTAATGATATAGAATCGAGGCGCCCTGGGATATCCAGTCCGATCAAAAAATGCATCGAGTTCTTCAAGTTCCTTTTCTTTTCTTCCTTCTTTTTCCCATTTCTCCAGTAAAAGTTTGGGTAGCGCTACTGCTTCATTACTTTCCGTTCGTATATCTGGAAGATTTTCAACTAAAGTACATGAGACGGTGGTTTCAAAATCCTGATAAGTACAGGGAGGTCCTGTTCGTACCCAGGAATCTGGATATTGGGGATCATTTTCTGTTACCGGCCCGGTATGGTTAATGATCACATCGAGAATTACCCTAATCCCCTTTTCATGAGCTTTATTCACCATGTTTTTTAATTCAGCCATTGTGCCGAAGTTATTATCGGTGGTAGTCCAGTCCTTAGGCCAGTAGCCATGATAGGCATATGTATTGCCAGTGCCTTCATCGGTAAAATGATGGATTTGTTCAAATGGAGGAGAAAACCAAATGGCATCAATGCCCATTTTCTCAAAATAACCGGATTCTATTTTCTCAGTAATACCTGCTATATCTCCACCTTCAAAGCTTCGAAGTACCGCTCCGTTTTTCTTTCGTCCATATGAAAAATCATTTTCAGGGTTACCGTTGTGGAACCTATCGGTCAAAAGAAAATAGACATTGGCGTTTTCCCAGTAAAAAGGTGTTTTGTCAGGCTTATCAGCATTTACAGATCCCTTTTTTTGTTCATTTGTCTGGCAGGCCATCAGCAATGCCAACATGAGGATCATTTTAAGTTTCATCAGCTTTACAGTTTTTGTGGATTTTATACAATTTGCTTCTAAATTATGAAAGTTCTTTTTTTTAAAACAAGATATTTGTCATTTGTATATCCAGCAATTATATTTAGAATTGCTATAGTCAATGTTACATTTTATGCGTGCGCTGTTTCTAACTTTGTTAATTCTAGGAATTTGTACCTCCGCATTAGCCCATTCATTAGATTCCATTCTTATCAAACAAGCGGAACATAATGAAGATTTAAGGTATTATGCCAATGCTACGAAGTTATTCCTGCGATTTGCAAATGAAGCGTATAAAAAGAGGAATTGGGAAAAGTATGTAAGTAGTAGCATAAAAGCCTCTGAGGCTTGCTATAAAAACCAGGAATTCAAAAAAGCGCTTTCAATTCTTGAAAGTGTTAAGAGTAAAGTTGGCCCCAACGATATCATCCTACATCAACGTTTAATAGAGGCGGAAGGTAAAGCATGGCTGGCGGATCGGTATTATCAAAATGCGATACAAAGCTTTGAAATTGATAAAAGTACAAGAAGTCAACTACCTTCTGAAATGTTGGTAATTAATTACCTCAATTTAAGCGAGGTACATCTGGAGCGTTATGATTATGAATTAGTGGAAAAATATCTGGACTCTGCCAAACAACAATTAGCCAATATAAAATATGATAAGGCATTATTGAAGCAGTTTCATTATACCTGGGTTAAATATTGGACCGTTAGGGACCAGCCCCAATACTTAACTGAAAATTTTGATCAATTGCAACAATTGACAGTTAGTCCAAGGGAGAAAATTGAGCTTTACAGAAAAAAAGGACGGGCATGGCTTAATGTTGATTATGATTCTTCACTGAAATATCTAAATGCAGCTCAAAAATTAAGTTTTGAATCTTTAAGTCAAATAGATCCTATAAATGCTGATTTATGGGGTGATAAAGCAGAACTTTGTAAAGTACATGGCTTTACAGAGCAAGCCATCAAAAAGTATCAGAGAGCGATTAGCATTTTAAGTGCACGTCAGCCATACTACTATCACGAAATTCTGCAATACAACATTGAAATCGCCTTTCTACATTTAAAAAACGGTGATCGCGCAAAAGGAAGAAAGCTTTTGGAAAATCTTGAAAAGGCAGTAGTAAGAAGGTATGGTGAGGATCATTATAGTTATTATCGTATAATGTTATTTAGGGGTATTTACGATCATTACTGTGGCGTATTAAAGACCTCACTGCATTCTTATACCAAAGCGGAAGAGTTTTTAAATAAAAACTATCCTGATTTGCATATCAATAAAGGCAATTTTTATCATTGTTTAGGAAGTGCTTATGCTTACAGGGACCATGACATAAATACAGCTAAGTACTATTATGAACAAGCCCTGGCCATCAAATCAGAAATTGTGCAACCGAGCAGTTGGCTATGTAATATAAGCCAAAGGCAGATAGGTGATTTACAGAAAATCACCAACGAAAATCTTGCTGCTATTTCAAATCTGAAAAAATCAATTTCCATTAATACTTTAAAAAACAGTATAGAAGTCTTAAAAAACAACGTTTCCTATATCTCACTTGCGTCACTGTATTATAATCGAGGAATGTATGACTCGGCTAGTTATTATTACGATAAGGTATCTTTGGATCATTTTAAATATGGATATTATGATAATAATTCGTTGGCAAGGTATTACGAATTAACTAATAGATTAAGTAGTTCACAAATAAACAACAAACAGACTTTAACGAAAAAATTTAGCACCCATTTCAAAACAAATCCATCTAATGGTGCTGATAATTTCGTAAATTATTTAGTTCAGAAACATGATTATGTAATGGCACTACAGTACTTAGTGGATCTTTCAAAAAAAATATGGGAAGAAAGCAGTACTGAATATCACACAGTTAACGGATATAATCATAATCACATTTTAATCAATTATTTATACGGATTAACATATAATGAATATTATAAATATACGGGTAATACCAGTTATCTTGATTCGTCACTTTATTTTTTGAATAATTGCTACCATTATGTCAATAAGTCCATTGTTCCTATTTTGTTCAATGATTTAAAGAAGAATGACAAAGTAACTCATTTCAATAATATGTATTATCTCGGAATTCAAAATTGCATATATCACTTGAATAGTGGAGCACGGGAAGAATATATTGATTTATGCTATTTATGGTTAGAAAGATTTAAAAATAGGTTTTTTGTAGATTACACAACCATTAACAACTCAAATATTTATTTCAACAGTTATATAAAAGAAATCAGAGATATAAAAAATGATCAAATTACCGCACTTAACAAATATTACAATTCAAAAAATATAATTGGCAAAGGAGTAATTGCCAATGATCTGATTGAAAATCGTAATAAAATTAAATCAATAATTAATAGTAATCCCCATAAATTTGATTCCTTAAAATTAGGATTGAATATAGTTTCAGTTAAAACATTTCAAGAGAGTATACATCCTGATGAATTGGTTTTACAATATTATCTAGATGATGACTTTGGTTTAATTCTTTATATAACAAAGAACACTAAGGGGCATTTAATTCTATCAAAAAATATAATGAATGCTTTGCCTGGTAACATATCATTTTATAGGAAAGGAATTAAAGAAGGTTTTAGTCAAAATAGAATAGAAGAGTTATCAATAATGCAGAGAACTGGCTTTCAATTATATAGGAATCTTCTTGAACCGGTTCTATCTAAGTTTGATAAAAAATTCAACAAACTGATCATCATCCCGGATGGGGAATTGGGCTATCTGCCCTTTGAATTGCTATGTCAGGAGGTACGCCCTAATGAAACAAGTTATCGCAATCTTAACTATCTGATTAAAGACTACGACGTACAATATGCTCACTCCTCTACCCTATTTGTAAAACAGCGAAAGGCTAATAATTCAAATGAACCCAACAAGTTATTGGCCTTTGCACCGGAATATACCTATGAAGATAACCAATCGCGCGAAAATGATCCGCTGGGAGTCTATCGCGGTCAAATTGTACCCTTGACATTTAATGTTAACGAGGTTAAAAATATCAGCAACTATCTCAATGGAAAAATTTGGGAAAGGGATAGGGCCATCGAAGAAAACTTTAAAAGGCTGCCATTTAAAAACAGCATTATACATCTTGCTATGCATGCTGTAACCCATCATGAGAATCCAATGCTTTCCAAACTGGTCTTTACACATCAAGACGTTGGCGATACAAACTCAGATGATGGATATTTGAATGCTTATGAGATTTATAATATGCATATACCGGCTAATATGGTAGTACTAAGCGCTTGTGAAACAGGTTATGGTAAACTTGAGGCCGGTGAAGGGGTGATGAGTCTGGCACGGGCTTTTTCTTATGCTGGTTGCCCCAGTGTTGTACTGAGCCACTGGAACATCAATGATGCTTCAACCGCTGTTTTAATGGAATACTTTTATGAAGGCCTATCTAAAGGGATGTCAAAAGACAGAGCTTTGCGAATAGCAAAATTAAAATATTTGGAAACTGCGCCAGAAGCTATGTCCTCTCCGTTCTTTTGGGGAGGCTTCGTTCTGACGGGCGATGATTCACCCGTTGTGGTGGAAAAGCATTTCAGTGCACAAATCAGAAATCATATAAATATGATGTACATAATTGCCCTGCTTATTATAACGGTTGCTATTTTTTTATTATATAAAAAGTCTCCCTCACAGGCATGAAATAAATAAATTTCATGGATGCCGGAGGAAGACTTTGACTCTCAGCAAGTACTAAACTTACTTGCGGATATGAAGGCCTGTCAGAATTACTGACAACCTGTTAAAGAACTTAAAAACTAGCCTCATCAATACACTAAGCCACCCTAACCTGGATGACAATTTGCCTACAAGATATAACACAGCACTACTACCCCCATTTGACTAATATTTTATTTCATTGTACTATTGTAACCATTACGCTGTCTAATAATCTTTTCAATTGATTAGTCCAAATTTGGACATTGAGGTAATCAGAAAATAAAAACTTTTTTTCGATTACCTTTTAATGATTTAGGGAACCAATTGACGAATAAAGTTGAAGAAAAGCAGTTCAGACATTATTTCGCAATTGCAATCTAATCTACGGCAAGAAAGAGAGCATGCCATGGATGAATTGTATAAAGCATCTTTTCCATTGATTAAGGGATTGGTCACTAAAAATGGAGGCAATAATGAAGATGCCCTGGATGTTTTTCATGAAAGTTTGGTCGTACTATACCAAAATATTATCAGCCGTAAATTCAATAATGAATCTTCGGTGACTACATATTTGTATGCCATAGGACGAAATGTCTGGTACAAAAAACTATCAAAGGAAAAAAGGGTTTATACCATTGATTTTGATAGTAATGAGCATGCTCAACTTGATGAACAAATCCCGGTGGAATATGACCACGACAAATTGAAATCGGTTTTGAATGGGCTTAATGTGGGATGTAGAGAATTGTTAAAAGCTTTTTACTTCGACAAAAAACCTTTGAGAATTCTGAAATTGGAGTTTGGCCTGGGAAGTGAACAAGCCATAAAAAATAAAAAGCTACGATGTATGAAAACTCTAATGGAACATGTTAAAAACCTGAATTTAACCATAGAAGACTTTATAAAATGAATATTTCAGAGCACCAGATCAATAAATTCGACCTATACTTAAATAACCAGATGTCTTCCGCTGAAAGGGATGCTTTTAAAAAAACATTGCTGGGGAACAAAAAATTGAATTCAATCTTTGAATCCTATAAAGCAGGTTTGTATGCTATAAAAACTCAATCCTTTCATGACGAAGCAAAAGCGTTCGTAATTTCAAAAAGAAAGAGAACCAGGAACCTACAAGTACTTCGAGTTTTATCTATAGCAGCCGCAATAGCCCTCATTGCTGTATTTTCAAGTAGAATATTGCTGAATCATAACAGCGACCGATATGAAGTATTTCAAAATGCCTTCACCCCCTTTCCCGACATAACGGCCATGAGAAACGATAATGACAATAGCTTATCTAAGGCTATGCAGGCATATTCAATCGGACGATATGAATTAGCTATTGAAATATTTGATAAAAAACCGGATAGTGATACTTCAAGTTTTTATCGAGGTATTAGTTTTCTCGCATTAGAAATTCCTGAAAAAGCAATATCCAATCTCAGCACAATTTCAAAATCCTCAATTTTTTATGAGGAATCCATCTGGTACCTTTCTCTGGCTTATTTTCTCAATGATGAATGTATTATGATGAAGGACAACTTGAATACACTTCATTTTAATGAGACCAGAAATCAAAAAGCTAAATTGTTATTGGAGTATTGTTCCCATAATGACCTTTAACTTAAAACCCGGTCATGTTCGATATACGTTTTTGGGTTATTGATGGATCGAAGATACGATAACCTTCACACCAATCATTGAAAAAGAAATTCTCGGCACGCTTTTGGTGCGTCCAGGACTCAAAAAAGATGGATATCAAGAGTTTCATTTCTTTACGATGTGATTAACAATATCGTAATTGATGCACAAATGGAAA
>DNTA01000191.1 GCA_003500135.1 Cytophagales bacterium
ATCTTCTTCAATACCTTTTTTTAGAAGGGCTTCCTGCACGGTTTCTAACATAATCACTTTGACCACATCAAGGGATGCCAGCCCACCACCTACTATCAGTGCGTTATCTTTCACCTCATACCTGGGTCCTGTATATCCCGGTTCGTGTTTATGGTTGAACCAGTACATAAATGGATTCTGATAGATCAGACCCTTATTCAGCCATTTTTCAGGTTCGGGAATGGTTAGTTTGCGGTCTTTCCAGGCGCCCACGGCGATCAAGACGGCAGAAAAGCCCCAGCGCTTTACCAGATCTTCAAAGTCAATATCACGGCCAAGCCTCACACCGGGCACAAACCTTATATTCGGTTGGTCGAGCTTAGTGTCGATCAGCCGCTCCTCTTTGTCCCTCAACTTGGCATGCCACTTGGGCAGTCCGTCTTCAATTTTGCCATAGGGTAGGGCATTCTGATCAAAAACCACCACTCTGAATCCTCGCTTGGATAGTTGAAAGGCTGCTTCAGAACCCGCAACCGAACCGCCAAAAACCGCAATGAAATGATGCCCGAAATGTTCCATAGTCCAACTGGATTGTTATTTGGAAAAAGCTAATCATTTTTTTTCATAATTCTTAATCCAACAGAAAGGAAAAATAGTGGAATAGTGAATAGGCAAAAGAAAAGCGAGGTAATTGGGCAACAACCTCGCTTTTGCAACCGTTAGCGCAATAATTTAGGAGTGAATGTTATTAATTGGGCGATATGTTTGGAATTTAGTAATACAAATACAGAAATCAAAGAAATTATTGGTATATTTTTAAAAAAATAGTTGTATTTTTGATAGTTTAATAATAAACTGTATGCTGAAACTCATGCTATTGGTCCTGGCTGTGGCCCCATTTTTTGCCGGCGCGGTGATAATTGTTTATCTCACATATAAAAACAAAGCTTCTTCTGTCAATAAAAAGACGGATAATGAATGGGGTTAATTTTAGCCAATCTCATTTGTTTTGCATGCCATTTTAAATCAATCATAAACATTGTATGTGCATCTAATTTCTTTCCTTGTGATTCTGATTCAATCGTTTTTCTAGTGATTTCTATACATAACCTGGCATTTTCCTACAATGAAAAATCTTCCATCGTCTTTCCGGATTGGAAAGTAGATGACCGGAATCCGGCACTGATTATGGGGGAATCTGGTTCGGGCAAGACTACCCTGCTTCAGCTAATGGGCGGCCTGTTGCCTGTACAAAAGGGTTCTTTAGTGGTAGATCAAATTGAATTGGCTTCTTTGAGAAGCCGAAAACTCAAAGCGTACCGGGCAGATCATGTGGGATTTGTGTTTCAGGGAGCGCACTTGATTCAGGCCTTAAATGTGGCCCAGAATATTCGTCTTTCTACCATGTTCAGTCAAATTCCCAATGGGATGATTCCCATCACGGAATTGCTGGAAAAGCTAAACCTGTCGGACCAAAGAAACAAATCGATCAATGCACTCAGTACGGGGCAGCAACAGCGTGTGGCCATAGCCCGCGCTCTGGTGCATAAACCTGCGGTCATTCTGGCGGATGAGCCGACGTCAAGTTTAGATGACCGGCATTGCGAACAGGTAATTGATTTGTTGTTGGAAACCTGTGCTTCTTACAGCGCTCAATTGATCGTCACCACGCACGACCGGCGCATAAAGTCTCATTTTTCACATCAATTGACCATACCAACCAAATGAACCTGGTTTATTTATCATATCGGTACGTTCTTCATAAACCCTTACAGAGTATATTGCATATTTTGCTGTTTGCCCTGGGAATAGGGTTGATGCTATTGGTTTTTCAATTCAGCGAACAGGTTTTGGGGCAGGCACGCCGAAATGTTCAAGGAACTGATCTTGTAGTGGGGGCAAAAGGTAGTCCGTTGCAACTCATTCTCTGCAATATATTCCATGTCGATTTCCCTACCGGAAATATTCCCCTTCAGGAGGCAGATCGTCTGGCCAAACATCCACAGATCGAAGATGTGCTTCCGCTGGCCCTGGGAGATAGTTACCAGGGTTACAGATTAGTAGGTACTACAATGCATGCATTGGAATGGTATGGGGCCAAAATAGAACAGGGAAGCATTTTTAAAAATGTAAATGAGGTGGTGTTAGGGGCTAAAGTGGCTGAAAAACTGGGTATGACCTTGAAAGATGGATTCCATAGTTCACATGGTTTTTCTCCTGAGAATGCCGATTCTCATGAACATTTTCATTTTAAGGTCTCCGGTATCTTGTCAAAAACCCATACGGTGGCTGATGAATTGATATTTTGTGGGATACCGGCCATATGGAAAGTCCATGACGAACATAATGAGAGCCTCACGGATACCGTTGAGTATGTAAAATACGACTTACTGCCGGGCAGTCGTGTCCCGGCGGGTTCCGACAGGGAGATCACATCATTGCTGATCAAGTACCGTTCACCGCGAGGAGCTTTGCAAATCCCGAGGTATGTGAATGCAAATACCAATATGCAATCGGCTTCACCGGCTTTTGAGTTGGCCCGGATTCAGAATATTTTAGGTACAAGTAGCAAAGCCATACAGTACTTGGCCATAGCCATTGTAGTAATTGCCATTCTTAGTATTGCCTTTAACATGTACAATGCCATGCAGCAGCGGCAGTACGATCTGGCGGTCATGTACAGCATAGGAGCAGGGTTCAGGTCATTGTATGCGGTACTGGTTATTGAAGGGATGATTCTGGCGCTTGGCGGTTTTGTTACCGGTTTGCTTTTCACACATTTGGCCATCGCATATCTGGCCGGCGAGGTCGAGGCGCTATCGATGCTTAATACCTGGAAATTTGTCGATATGGAATTTTATACGGCCATATTTAGTCTTTTCGTCGGAGCGCTATCAGCATTTATCCCTGCTTTAAAAATAAGGCGGCAAAATTCAGCAACGATACTTGCCAGTGGCTAAGGAATTTGGGATATTCGTTCAGTGATTTAATTGAATGTTATATAAGCGAATACCATGCAATATAAAGTATATTTATCAGGAGAAATACATAGCAACTGGAGGTCGGATATCGTTGAAGCCTGTGTAGTAAAGAAGCTACCCGTTGAGTTTATGGCCCCGGTAACGGACCATGACGCCAGTGATGAAGTAGGAGCAAAGATACTGGGCAATGAAATGCAGAACTTTTGGAAAGATCACAAAGCGGCCAAGATCAATACGATACGTATTCAAAACGGGATAGCAAAATCCGATCTGGTGGTAATTATGTTTGGTGAAAAATACCGGCAGTGGAATGCTGCCTTTGATGCCGGACAGGCGGCCGCTATGGGTAAACCTTATATCGTCATACATCCGGAAGAATTCACGCATGCTCTAAAAGAAGTGGATGCACAGGCCATGGCTGTGGCTAAAGAACCCTACCAGGTGGTGCAAATTCTGGAGTATTTGTGCAGGGATTATGTTTGATTAGATTTTTAAAGTCTTTAAGCGCCATTTTTTCAGGAGTAAATCCGTAAGTATCTAAAAATCATTCACAAACCTGATAATTATCAATGATTTTCTTAAGCGCTTCCGGTAAATTAATTCCCATTACAACATACATAAATCCAGAATGCTTATGAAAACGCGTAAGATAATTATTTGCGGCGCTGCCGGTAGAGATTTCCACAATTTTAACACCCTTTATCGCGACGATGCGCATGCTGAAGTAGTTGCTTTTACTGCCACTCAGATCCCGAATATCGAAGGCCGGGTTTATCCAAGTGAGTTGGCCGGACACTACTATCCAGAAGGCATTCCTATTTATCCCGAATCAGAACTTATTGACGTTATAAAGAAATACGATGCCGATGAAGTTGTATTTTCATATTCCGATGTTACCTATGATCATGTGATGCACGTTGGCGCCTTGGTAAATGCTGCCGGGGCAAGTTTTGTACTGGCTTCGCCTACTAAAACCATGATCGATGTATATAAACCCGTTGTATCGGTTTGCGCGGTAAGAACAGGTTGTGGGAAATCGCAGACCTCACGCGTGGTTAGTGATATTTTGACCAATATGGGCAAAAAGGTAGTTTCGGTAAGGCATCCCATGCCTTATGGCGACCTGAACGCTCAAAAGGTACAACGTTTTGCCAAACTTTCCGATCTTGAATTGCATAAGTGCACGATTGAAGAGATGGAAGAATATGAGCCCCACATTGCAAAAGGTCGAGTGATATACTCAGGTGTGGATTATGAAGCCATTATACGCGAAGCGGAAAGAGAAGCCGATGTGATCATTTGGGATGGTGGCAATAACGATACATCATTCTACAAATCTGATCTGGAAATTGTTGTGGTTGATCCGCACAGAGCAGGTCATGAGCTGAAATATTACCCCGGTGAAGTCAATTTCCTGCGCGCCGATGTAATCGTG
>DNTA01000087.1 GCA_003500135.1 Cytophagales bacterium
CATCAGATTGATTTTCAGCGCCCTGCGGATGTTCCTGCTGAAGTGGGCGTCTGCGCGATCCTGGTTGTTGTTCCTGGGCCCTTCCTTGAGCAGGAACATGACCACTACGGAGCGTATGGCTTCGTGCATGGCATATGACTTTCCCCGTTTATCGCGCTGTCAATCTTTTTGGCAATGTGCAGGAAGTAGTGTTTGATCACCCTGATCATTTGAAGGCCTGCCTTGGCTGAAACCTTACTGGTTGAAATGGTTTTTCCTGTCCTTTTCCTTATAAATATAAAGTCAAGAATATACATGAGAATCAGGCCATAATTGAGGATAACATGCTAAATATGAGTATATTGGCATGTCAAAAAAGGCGCCAGTGTATTGTGCTCCGCACCTTTTTTTAAACTTAAAACCCCATAATAATGAAGCGGTCACGGAAAATACCCCGCAAAAGGGGTACGTCCATACGTGAAATTAGCATGAAAAAATTAATCAAAAAATATTTTACCACCCCTTCTGCATCTATTTATTTTTTAAACTGAATTGCTGCTAAAACAGAGAGGGTTTGTGTAATTACATAGATATTACTATCTTTGCAATCCTTTTGGAAATGGCGAATATTACTAAAGAAATTATACAATGAGAAAGGGAATTCATCCAGAATACCGTACAGTGGTTTTTCATGACACTCAAAGTGACACTAAATTCCTTACTAAATCCACTCTTAACTCAAAAGAGAAGGTAAAATGGGAAGATGGAAATGAGTATCCGTTAATCAAAGTGGAAGTTAGTTCAGCGTCTCACCCGTTTTATACTGGTAAGAAAATATTTGTGGATACTGCTGGGCGTGTTGAGAAATTCAACAGAAGATACAAAAAGAAATAAATCGGTATTTCAAGAAATTTAAAGTCTTCTTCAGTTAAAATGAGGGAGACTTTTTTATTTTTGTTGCATGAAATTTACCCTGATTGACCATCCGGAGTATTGGACCAACCTTTTGCCACTAACTTATACCCGTCCTATCAGCGCACTTCGAGTTGGCATCGTGACCATAGCTGAAAAATGGGAGCGCTATCTTGCAGAAAGCGCTTCATTTATTACCGAACCCTATTTATCAAAGAAATATCTCTATAATTCAGCTCAGGACCAGCTATTTATTAATAGCGCATTATTGCCTTCCACCACATTGGTCGAGCAGATAAAAAAACTGGAAATCGGGGCTGCTTTTGTCTCAGAAAATGAGGTTTTGGCTTATCGGGCAAGCTCACCCAGGCCGCTGAAAATCGAAGAGTTCGATAACAAGATTGAGATCAACGGGGAATTCAATATGGTCACCCAAAGATGGCATGTTTTTCAGATGAATGGAGCAGAGATCAGAAACGATTTCGATCTGATTACAAGAGGAAGAACTTCCCAACCCATCAATGATCCCTTTACCAGGGTTTATGGAGAGGAAAACCTGTTTATAGAAGAAGGGGTAAACATAAAAGCGGCGATAATCAACGCTGAGAACGGCCCTGTTTATTTAGGGAAGGACGCGCACATTTCTGAGGGGGCCATCATTCGTGGGCCATTTGCCATGTGTGAAGGCGCTGCAGTTGGTGTGGGCGGTAAATTTCGTGGTGATACTACCCTGGGCCCTTATTGCAAAGTAGCCGGCGAGGTAAGTAACAGTGTTTTTTATGCGTATAGTAACAAATCTCATGAAGGTTACGTGGGAAACACGGTAATTGGTGAATGGTGCAATATGGGGGCAGATAGCAATTGTTCAAATTTGAAAAATAACTACAAGCCCATCAAAACCTGGAACTACGCCACAAAACAGTTGGAGCAGACCAATTTGCAGTTTTGTGGACTGGTGATGGGTGACCATACCAAGTGCGGTATCAATACCATGTTTAATACGGCAACTGTAGCCGGGGTTGGGGCCAATATTTTTGGAGCAGGCTTCCCCGATACTTTTATCCCCTCATTTGCATGGGGAGGAGCCGAAGGATTTGATACCTACAGAATTGATAAGATGATGGAAACCGCAGGGCTGGTGATGGGTCGGCGACAAAAGCCACTCGCTGAAGTAGATATAAATATTTTAAAGGCTGTTTACGAAAAAACAGCCCAAGAAAGAACCTGGGAAATATAGCATGCGATTTGGAGAGATACCCGGACTGAGCAAAGAGAAAAAAAGCCTGGCAATGGCCATGGAAAATGATCAGGTTGCCCATGCCCAAATGTTTCTCGGGCCTTCCGGATCTGCCAATTTGGCCATGGCGCTGGCGTATGCCAGCTTATTAAATTGCGAAAACCCGGTGGACGGCGATGCATGTGGTACTTGCAGCAGTTGTATAAAAAACAGCAAATTTATACATCCCGATGTACATTTTGTATTTCCGGTTTCCAAAGTGGGCAATAAAGATGCTGTGAGCAACAGCTATATTTCCGAGTGGCGTGCCTTTCTCTCCGATCATCCCTATGGAAACGTATTTGACTGGAGTGTCACTTTCGGTGGAGAAGATAAACAGCTCAATATTTCCAAGGGAGAGAGCAGGCAAATCATCAGGGCCCTTTCATTAAAGGCATTCGAGGGCAAATACAAGATAATGATGATCTGGATGCCGGAATATATGCACCCAAGCGCAGCCAACGCTATTCTTAAAATTTTAGAAGAGCCACCTGAGAGAACTGTATTTTTACTTGTCGCGCAAGATAAGGAGCAGATTATCACCACAATTCTATCAAGGACCCAGGTTTTTAATATTCCTATATTCGAAGATCAGGCGGTGGTAAATTTCTTGAAGGACGAAATGGACGTTGCTTCAAGCCGGGCGATGGAAATAGCACATATGGCCTCGGGGAATATGCGTGAAGCCATCAGAATGGCCAATGAAAATGAAGACAGCAGTAATGCACTGTTTTACAACTGGATGCGGTATTGTTACGCTTTCAAACTAAAGGAGTTGATGGAGTGGACAGACCGCTTTGCAGAACTGAAAAAATCAGCGCAAAAAAACCTGTTGGTATATGGTTTATCCATCATGCGAGAATCACTTCTGGCTACCTCCGGGGGCAACGAATTGATGAGGTCTTTTGGTGAAGGGAAGGACTTCGTTGCAAAGTTTCATAAAACTATGGATATACAGGCTATGGAAGAGTTGATGAAAATCCTTGGCGAGGCACACTATCATCTCGAAAGAAATGCCAATGCCAAAATACTGTTTCTGGACATGTCATTGCAGATGGCTGGTGTTTTTCAAAAAACGAAAAAGAGACTTCAATAAAGCATGGATCAGATCATACGGGTTGGTACGAGGAAGAGCAAGTTGGCCATGTGGCAAACGGAGTGGGTATGCAAGCGGCTGAATGAAGCCGGCTTGAAAACAGAAATCATGCCCATTGATACAAAAGGTGATAAAATTCTGGATGTCGCGATATCCAAAATAGGCAGCAAAGGAGTATTTACAGACGAAATAGAATCAAAACTCGCTTCGGGCGATATTGACATTGCGGTGCATAGCGCCAAAGATATGGCCTCGCACCTACCCGACGGATTTGAATTGATTGCTTTCACACAGCGCGAAAAAGTTAATGATGTACTGGTCAGCCATAAAAAAGTAGACCTTACAGATAACGCTATCGTAATTGGGACCTCCTCAACTCGTCGCGTAGCAATATTGAAAAAGCATTACCCACATATAAAAACCGTGGATATCCGCGGTAATCTGCAAACCCGGATAGCCAAAATGGAATCCGGGCACTGCGATGCTTTGCTATTGGCATATGCAGGGGTTCACCGAATGGCGTATGACCGTATGATCGTAGCCACCCTGGATACCAAAGAATTCACACCGGCAGTAGGTCAGGGCAGCATAGCAATCGAGGCTTCAAATACCCTGAATGAAAACAAAAAAGGAAAGATCAAAAAAGCGTTGAGCCACCGGGAAACCGAGTGGTGCATAGGTGCAGAACGCGCTTTTCTTCGTAAGTTGAAAGGAGGATGCTCTATTCCTGCTTTTGCCAATACTACTTTGATTGGTGACAGATTATATATGAAAGCAGGTATTTACAGCCTTGACGGCTCTAAATCAGTACGTACCGAGCAATCTGATATAAAAACAAATGGCGAAAAACTGGGGGTATGGGTTGCCGAACAATTACTTTCGCAGGGAGGTGATAAAATTTTGGAAGAAATAAAAAAAACACTCAATACATGAAAACGATCGTAAAAAACCTCATTCTTATTTTGGGTTTATTCCTGGTGTTCGGGTCTACCACAGGATGCAAAAATGAAGAGAAAGACTATCTGGTAACCATAAATACCGAATATGGTGACATGAAGCTGATATTGTATGACGCCACGCCAAAGCATAAGGAAAATTTTCTGAAACTGGCCCGGCAGGGAGCATATGACAGCGTTGTTTTTCATCGTGTCATCAATAGTTTTATGATTCAGGGAGGCGATTTGAGTGATAAACCCGGTGTTGAGGAAGATGCAGATTATACCGTGCCAGCAGAGTTTGTCGATACCCTATTTCACCACAAAGGGGCTTTGGCAGCTGCCCGAAAAGGTGATCAGGCCAATCCGGAAAAAGCTTCGAGTGGTAGCCAGTTTTACATTGTACAGGGTACCACCTATACGCCTGAAGAACTGAATATCAATCAGCAACAGGCACGTTATTATTTGCAGCAACTGGCCAATGTACCGGGGTACGATTCAATTTTGTTTGAGCTGGATTCCATTTATAAGCAAGGAGGGTCTGCTGCTGTAATGAAACGGGTGAGTGAATTAAAGCCGGTGATCGAAAAAAGGTTTGGAGTATCCATTTCTAAAGATTATCCTAAACGTAGAATGAAAGCTTACACCACAGCGGGCGGTACTCCACATCTCGACGATGCATACACAGTTTTCGGGCGGGTAGTAGAAGGCCTCGATGTGATCGATAAGATCGCTGCTGTGGAAACCGGTGAAGCAGATCGTCCGGTGAATCCGGTGATTATGCAAATGGAAGTAGAAGAAATGCCGCGGCAAAAACTTTTAGAAAAGTATGGCGATAAAAATAAGTTTTAGCAGTTTCCAGTAAGGAACAACAAAACCAAACACATGAAAACCCTTATTACTGGCGCCAATGGTCTTTTAGGTCAAAAACTGGTGGCGCTACTTCGCAATCATCCTGATCATGAACTGGTGGCCACTGCCCGGGGCAACAGTCGTTTGCCATATAGTGACGATAGCTTCGAATATCGGGAGATGGATATCACCAACCGACAACAGGTTGAGCAGGTGATTGAATCGGTTGAACCCGATGCGATAATACACACTGCTGCCATGACCCAGGTAGATGATTGCGAATCGGATCGTGATTTGTGCTGGAAATTGAATGTAGAAGCTGTACAAAACCTGGTTGATGCTGCCGAAAAAACCGGGAGCTTCTTCGTACACCTGTCCACTGATTTCATTTTCGATGGAAAGGAGGGCCCATATGACGAGGAGGGTATCCCGGCGCCGGTAAGTTACTACGGTGAAAGCAAGCTTGCTTCGGAAGAAGTAGTGAAAAACAGCAATCTTCGATGGGCCATAGCCCGCACGGTTTTGGTATATGGTGTAGCACATGATATGAGCCGAAGTAATATCATACTCTGGGTAAAAAACAGCCTGGAATCGGGGAAAAACATAAAAGTAGTTACCGATCAGCTGAGATCACCCACGCTGGCAGAAGATCTGGCCAAAGGTTGTTTCTTAATTGCCACCAAAAAAACGGAAGGCATATTTAACATTTCGGGTAAAGACCTGCTCACACCCTATGAAATGGCAATAAAAACTGCCGACTTTTTCAACCTGGACAAAAGCTTAATCGCAAAAGCAGATGCGTCCACATTTTCACAACCGGCCAAAAGACCACCCAAAACGGGATTTATCATTAAAAAAGCACAGGAAATACTCGGGTATCAACCCCACAGTTTTGAAGAGGGCATCGCTATTGTTGAAAAACAGGTAAAGCAAATTTCTGCCGGTTGATCCTAAAGCATTATCTTCTGCCGGTTTCAAATAATAAACCTACGGAAAACTCCCAACCGGTAAAATCGATTGCTGATTCGGGAAAAATCACCTCTTCTGTAACTATATTACTCCCATCAGTGGGCAGACCGTTGTAGGCGCCTTGTAGATTAGCCTTTGTGTCGCCAGCCAGATAATTGGCTTCCAGGTTTATTCCGAACTGATCGGTTAAATAGATAATATATTCTGCGCCTGCCATCCAGCCTACGCCAAGGTTATTGTCAACCTTAAAGTCTGAATTGACCAGGGCCCAATCAAGATGGTCCCGTAACGCACGGTCAATATTTCCGTCCATTAGTTTAGTGTCGAAATTATAAAAACCGAACCCACCTCCTTTAAAGTGAAGGCTTTGATTGCTGAAATAGAGGTTGAATTTGAGCTGAAGCGGTACATAAATACTGAAGAACGGACCTGCAAAAGGTTCTGGGGACTCGAAGGGCACATCCTTTATACGCATACCTGACATTCTATAAAGGCTTGCCCCGGTTTCAAGGCTGATAAAGTCGGTAAAATCCAAACCAATGCCCCGAATTGAAAACGGACTGATCGGTGTGGAGAAATACCCGTCTTTCGGGATGAAGTATGAGAATGATAATCCCATACTCTGAGAACTTGCTATGTTTGAAGTAAATGTAAGACAAACGATGAGAACAAAAACAGCCTTTTTCATTGTGGTGACAATTTGATGAAAAAACAAAGGCGGCCTAAGCCGCCTTATTTTAAACTATTGCATTCTGGCATAATGTTTTTGGAATATCTCCTCAAACTCTTGCTTGAGTTCCGTTTCATTTTCGCGATCCATCGTTCGTGTCAGATCACTCAGGATCACCAAGTTTTTCTGCCCTACATTGTCCAGATTATATCCCGTTTCATGAACATATTCGAGCAATTCATCCGCTCTTCTGGCAAGGAGCTGGGCAATTTCCCTTCCCTTGTCAATTTCGCCAACCAGATAGAGCAACGAAACGGTTTGAGCAGTGGAGTAGTCAAACGGGATCGACTCGTCCGGAATAGTTTCAATTGATTTCAATAGTACTTCACGGGCTTTCTCCATTTTATCTTCACTGATTAAAGCAGAGGCCAATGTATTGAAACTCGTCCTGTGATTGAGTGCGAAATTGCGGTAATCCATATTATAATACACATTTGGATTATCCAGTTCACGATAGAAGAAGTTTTCAGTCATGTTTTCATACATCACTTCAGTGTTTACGAATTCACTTCTCGGGTTCGGGTTGCGAACCGGTAGCAGCCTGTAAGCATTACCTTCCTGCACCACATAAGGGTTCAGGTTCACGCCGGCGCCATTTAATGAGGTATTGTTAAAATAAATCGGACGCTCCCAATTGTTGTTGGCAATCAGGTCCAGAATCATCAGTGTATTTTTCTCAAGGCCACCCCGCTTCAAACGGAACAGCATCTGTCTGGTCATATGAGGATATTTGTTTTCCGGCACAATACCCATCTTTTTTACTGCTGCCGTGTCAACATTGAGCACGAAATTTCTCGTTGGTACGGAGTTATACTTTCCAAAGCGGGTAGGCACCTGAATGGCCGGACTGTTCTGGCGGACCAATCGAAGGAATCCATCCAGATTAATACCGTCTTTTACCTGCTCTTTTTCAACCAACGGAAGGTAATCGTTCAGCCCGCCCTGTCGATAATGTTCTTTTTCCAGTGAAAATGGCAATGGTTCCGACTCGTAGGCCCTTCGTTTCATCTGATCGATATACCAGTCAGTATTAAAATAGCTCAATACAATCACGCGCACATCGGTTCTGAAGCCTTCCACTTCCTGTGCGTACCAAAGCGGGAAAGTGTCATTGTCACCACCGGTAAATAGTATGGCGTTAGGCCCGCAGGATGCCAGGAAGTTTTTCGCCGAATCCACGGAGAAGTAGCGATTCGACCGGTCGTGGTCATCCCAGCCTTCTGCTGCCATTATCGTTGGTACTGCCAGGCAGATCGCAGTGGACACGATGGCTGCGGTCTTTATGTTCAGGTATTTCTGTAAAAAAGTGGTTATTCCCATTGCACCAAAACCAATCCACATGGCAAAAGCATAAAAAGATCCCACATAAATATAATCCCTTTCACGGGGTTCCACAGGCGGTGAATTCAGGTAAAGCACCAGTGCGACACCTGTGAGGACGAACAACATCGCCACAAAGGCAAAGCTTTTCTGGTCACGGGAATATTGAAAGAATAATCCTATAAGCCCTAAAATTAGCGGCAACATAAAATAATTATTCCGCCCTTTATTATCAGAAATCACTTCAGGTACATCTTTGAAAGCATCGGCCGGCGAAAGCCAGTCTGCACCCTGGATATCGCTTTCCCTTCCGGCAAAATTCCACATAAAGTACCTCAGGTACATATGACCTACCTGATACCGTAGCACGAAGTAGATATTATCGGCAAAATTGGGCGTCTCATTTTTCTTTAACCCCGCCCAGTTTCGGTACTCCTCTATGTGCCTGGGGTCATTGCTGTACATTCGCGGAATTATCGTGCTTCTGTTGGGATCGTACTCATAGGACAATTTATAGTCCGTGATCTCGTAGCTATCCTCACCTTTTACATATACCGGATCACCTTGTTTCTGGTTAACCACCTTGGCATCAAAATATTGGCCATGCACCAATGGTCGGTAACCATATTGTTCACGCTTGAGGTACGATACAAAGGAGACAATATTTTCAGGATTGTTCTCATCAATTGGAGGGTTGTAGTTTGATCGAATAACAATGATGGCATATGAGGAATATCCGATCAGGATATAAACAAGGCCAAGCATAGCTGTGTTGAGCAGCACATTTTGTTTTTTATTGGAATAGTAAACGCCGTACACAACCGCGCCAATAATAATAAGCACAAATAAGACTATACCAGTGCCAAATGGTAATCCAAATGTATTCACCAAATTGATTTCAAACCAACCAGCCAATGAAGGCAGGCCCGGAATAATAAAATCGTTGATGAAAAACAGAATGGCGGCACTGATAAGCAATGCGATAATAATCCCCTTTCTGGAAGGTTCATATTTTTTGAAATAGTACACCAGGCCCAGAGCAGGTATCGTAACCAGGTTGAGCAAGTGAACACCTATGGACAAGCCCATCATGTAACAAATCAGGATAATCCAGCGGTTGGCCTGACGCTCATCGTCCATATTTTCCCACTTTAATATAGCCCAAACAACAAAGGCTGTAAAAAAGGAAGACATGGCGTATACTTCGGCCTCCTCAGCAGAAAACCAAAATGAATCTGAAAAGGTATAGGCCAGAGCGCCTATTAATGCGCCTCCCATTAAAAGGAAAGTCTGTCCGTTTGTTTCCTCTCCTTTTTTCACACCAAAAAGTTTTTTACCCAGCAGTGTGATGGACCAAAAAAGGAACATAATGGTAAAGCCACTGGAAAGAACGCTACTGATGTTGATCCAGTAGGCAACCTGAGTAGTATTACTGCCGGCTAGAAATGAGAACATCCGGCCAATCAATAAAAATAATGGAGCGCCCGGTGGATGGGGTACTTCGAGTTTATAGGAAACAGCGATAAATTCGCCACAATCCCAATAGCTGGCCGTTTGTTCCACTGTAAGCCAGTACACTATGGTGGCAATCAGGAAAACCAGCCACCCGAAAATATTGTTAATCTTATGGTAATTCAGCATAGATCAGTTATTTATTAGCGCCGAAATTAGTAAATAAAAATTAAATCCCTCAATCCTTATTTTACCATATTCGTATGAAGACATTGTGCATCCGGATATTTGTACCTTCTTATCATATGTATGCTCAATTATTTTAAATTTGGTACATTAGCGGTGTTGTTTATACAAAAACATATTTTTGGTGTTGTAGAGATTGGCGGGGGGGGTTTNNTTATTTTGTCGAATATGAGCAGTAAAAATCAATTTTTTCTGATAGCATTTTTTAGCTTAATCGTTAGCATTTCGGGCCGGGCGCAAGATGATTATCTTTTAATTGCAGATACCGATGTTCAGATTGATGCTACCGAGGCGCTAAATGATATGTACAACTTTAAGTTTGATGAGGCTTCCATGCAGTTTCGTTGGCTTAAAAATCATCATGAAGACCATCCTTTACCTTATCTTCTACTGGCGCTCAATGAGTGGTGGCGCATTATGCCCAACCTTGCTGTGGAATCTTACGATGAAAAGTTTTTGGGGTACATAGAAACCACTATTGAAAAAGCTGAAACACTGTATGACATCGACAGCACAAAAATTGAAGGCGCTTTTTTTCTTGCAACGTCCTGGGGATTCAAAGCCCGGCTGCTTTCTGAGCGCAGAAGTTGGTTAAAGGCCGCTCATGCCACTAACAAATCTCTGCGATACCTGGATGACTGCCGTCGAAAGGAAGAGTTGAGTCCGGAATTGATGTTTGGCGATGCCCTGTACAACTATTTTTCAGTATGGATACCCGACAATTATCCGCAGTTGAAGCCTTTCCTGGTCTTTTTTGAAAAAGGTGAAAAAGAGGTTGGTCTTCAGCAATTGAGACAGGTAGCCAGAAACGCTTTTTATACACGTACAGAGGCACAGTATTGGTTAATGCGTATTTTGTTTAATGAAGAAAACGATCACGAGAATGCATTACAGGTTGCCGAATATCTCCATGAAACATTTCCCGACAATGCGTATTTTCACCGCTATTATGCACGAATGCTTTACAGCATGGGCAAGCTTGTAAGGGCAAAACTGGTTTCCGAGGATCTTTTGCACAAAATCGATAGTGGCTATCTGGGTTATGAAGAAACAAGTGGACGCTATGCCTGCTTTTTCCTGGGGCAAATATGGGAATCGAATATGGACCAGGAAAAAGCGCTGGAATACTATCAGCGAGCAGTGGATTTCGGTGAAGAGATCGAAGCCTATGAATCGGGTTACTTCTTGTATTCACTGGTTGGCATAGCCCGTATTTATAATAGACAGGGCAATACTAAAAAGGCCAAAGAGTACTTAAAGCTTGTAAAAAAACACGCGAAAAGAAAACATCCGGCACACAAAGCTGCCAGGGAATTCTTAAAATCAATTTGACGTGGAAGCGAAAGATCTGGTCGTCACACCGATATTTATTTTTCTGATCCTTACCGCAGCCTTCCTGCTAAGGCCATTGGTGACAGACTCGATCAATCGAAAGTATTTTATTCCGGCCCTTGTAATTAAAATAATCGGGGCAATTGCCGTTGGACTCATTTATCAGTTTTACTACGAAGGTGGAGATACCTTCACATATTTTTCTTATGGAAGCAAATACATTTACGAGGCCTTTATGGATAGTCCAGTTACAGGAATTAAGTTAATATTTGCTTCATCAGAATACCAGCCCGACACTTTCCAATATGCTTCCAAAATTTACACCTACGGCGATTCTGCCAGCTATTTCGTTGTGCGTGTTGCCGGAGTATTTGATCTACTTACTTTTAATACGTACTCGGCTACAGCAGTTTTGTTTGCCACTGCCAGCTTTTCAGGTGTATGGGCGCTTTTTCTTGTGTTTTACCGCGAGTTCCCCAGGCTGCATTTCTATTTGGCTATTGCGTGTTTGTTTATACCCTCAGTCGTGTTTTGGGGATCAGGGCTGCTCAAAGATACACTTACCCTCGGTGCATTGGGTTGGGCAACCTATTCTGTTTATCAAATATTTATCGCTAAACGAAAATGGGCGCTCTTTACTTTTATATTGCTGATCAATGCCTATGTCGTTTATGTGGTTAAGATATACATCCTGATTTGCTTTATTCCAGCGGCATTTCTATGGGTCTTTACCCGCTATATTGCCAAAATGCAGAACCTAATGCTCAAAATCCTGATTGCACCGGTGTTTTTAACTATGGCCGGCATATCAGGATATTACGCCATAAAAGAAGTGGCAGAGGAAAACAGGAGGTACAACCTGGAGACAATCAGTAAAACCGCTGAAGCCACGGCACGGTGGATCCATTACGTGAGTGTCCGCGAGGGCGGCTCGGCATATACTTTGGGTGATTTTGACTATTCCACAGCCGGTATAATTCGCAAATTCCCGCAGGCCATTTGGGTTACCCTATACCGGCCTTACCTTTGGGAAGCTCATAATGTTGTCATGTTGTTATCGGCATTTGAAAGCCTGGCTATGTTGGCTTTAACGTTAATGGCGATTTTTAAAACGGGTTTCCTACGCTTTTTTCGCTTTGCGATCAATAAACCGATTTTGCTTTTTTGTTTTGCTTTTGCCATCAGCTTTGCTTTTGCTGTAGGCATTTCTACCTATAATTTTGGGTCACTGGTTAGATATAAAATCCCCATGATGCCATTTTTCATATCAGCGCTTTTTATAATGCCCTATTTGGCAAAGAGCGACAGAAAGGTTGAAACATTGGCTTTGGTCGAGTAGCGATCTTCTACGGTTTTACGGCCGGCTTTACCCATATTAACGCGCAAGGTCTTCGATTTTATCAGGGCGCTAAGCTTGTTGATCCATTCTTCCTCGCTGCTACAAAGAAAACCATTTTTGGAATCATCAATTATTTGCCGGTTCACGCCCACTGGTGAAGCCACGGTTGGTATTCCAAGTGACATATATTGAAGTGCCTTGAAACCGCATTTACCTTTTTCCCAGTCCGAATCATGTAAAGGCATAATGCCGATGTCGAGCTGTAACAACTGATCGATTTCTTCTTGCTTATTCCAGCGAATAAAATTGTAACCCTTTAATAAAAGGTGAGGGTCCTGGTCAGATATGATCACTATGCGACATCCGAATTGTTCCAATATTTGTTTCAGCACCGGGACTACCATGCGCAAATAGCGATTGGTCGAATGTGAGCCCGTCCATCCGATTGTAACCATGTCTTTCGACACATGCTTTTTCAGCTGGTTGTGGTGCTTGAGGTCTATGGTAGTGGGGTTGACCACCACATTGTCATTAACTCTTTTTGCGTATTGGGCCAAAAAAGAATTACCTGCACTCACCACATAACTCCATTGACACAGTTTTGCCGTTTTGCCATGGTTTTTCAACCAACTGACCATACGGTTTGAGTCTGAAGTATTGGGCAGCCATATGGCATCGTCAAAATCAAAAATAACTTTTTTACGCAAAACTTTAGTTAAGATCCATTCTAAAACAGGAGGCCCGATTGGTGCAGCCTCCCGATGGATAAATATAAAATCGTAGCGAATGGCTTTGATAACAATGAAAGGCCTTTTCAGAAAGGAGAAAAGAAGGAAAAGGGCCTTTTTAAACAATCGGCCTTTTTGATAAAGTATACTCCAGGCTGCCGCAGACCAAAAAGGAGCGGTATCAAATCTTATACCTTGTTGTTGTAATAAGGTAAAATACTGTTCAAAACGAAAGCGCTGTGAAGGCGCCTGACCTATAGGATAGGGCGCCACGAACAAAATGCGCATAATAATTAGTAGCTTTCTGAATCTTGAGGAAAATCTCCTGATTTCACATCTTTAATATAGTGCTCCACTGCGTCGTGCATAACTTTATTGAGATCGGCGTACCTTCGTAGAAACCTCGGGTTGAAGTCCTGGGTTATGCCTAACATATCGTGGGCTACCAGCACCTGTCCGTCAACATGTGGCCCTGCACCAATACCAATGACCGGAATAGAAAGTTTTTCAGCAACTTCCCTGGCGAGTTTAGATGGAATTTTTTCCAGTACGATAGCAAAACAGCCACACTCCTGAAGGCAAATGGCATCTTCGATCAGCTTTTTGGCCTCTTCTTCTTCCCTTGCCCTTACGGTATAGGTGCCGAATTTATAAATGCTTTGTGGCGTCAAACCGAGGTGGCCCATTACGGGTACGCCCGCGCTCAGGATCCGTAACACCGACTCTTTTATTTCAACACCTCCCTCCACTTTAATGCCATGTGCGCCCGACTCTTTCATTATTCGAATAGCTGATCGAAGCGCTTCCGATGAGTTGCCCTGATAATATCCAAAAGGAATATCTACCACTACGAAAGCGCGATTGATCGCGCGGACTACTGATGAGGCGTGATAAATTATCTGGTCCAGCGTAATGGGTAGGGTGGTTTCGTGGCCTGCCATTACATTGGAGGCAGAGTCACCTACCAGTAAAACATCTACTTCTGCGGCATCCAGTATTCGGGCCATAGAAAAGTCATAAGCGGTAAGCATGGAGATTTTTTCACCACGGTTCTTCATTTCCTGAAGTTGGTGTGTGGTTACGCGCTTTATTTCGGATGATTTTTGTGTAGACATATTGTTGAGAGATCGGTATATGCTTGAGATTTATTTTTGTGAAAACCTGATTTTTGCCTGTTATAGTAAATACACTCCTGTGTCTTCTTTAGAAATGACCACTTTCACATGATCCTTAAGGGTAGTGGCCATTTCATATCCCGTGTAATCAGCAGTAACCGGAAAAAACCTGTGTGCCCGGTTGACCATAGCAACCGTTTCGATTTTTTTCAGATCGATATCCAGAAATGGTTTCATGCTATATACGAATGTACGGCCGGTATTTAACACATCATCTACAATGATCAGGCACGCATTTTTTAAAGCAATGGGATCCATATCAACCCGAACTTCGCTTTTAGCAGGATTGGCCTTATCTATATCGATCTTCGCCAGCACGATTTCATTGGACCTGATCTTTTTGAGCTCTCTGACCAGAATTTTAGCTATTTCAAATCCGGTTGTGGGTATGCCAGCAATCACCAGCTTTTTTTCTTTAAAATTGCGTTCGGCAATTTGGTGGGCTATGCGCCGGATCTTTTGATGCAGCTGCTTTTTATTGAGAATTAGGTTTTCGGTAACTTCCATGCCATATAGTGAAATAGAAAGCCGGAATTCAATATTCCGGCCAACGTCAATATTAAGTTACTACAAAGATAATCACTACTAAGGCACAGGCAATACCTTACTGTCTTTAAAGGTGGAAAGTACTACCATAGACTGCATATTATCTACCTGTTTGATCTCGCTTACCTTTTCGAGCATCAGCTTCTGATAAGATGAGATATCGCTGGAAATAATTTTGAGGATAAAATCGCCTGCACCTGTTATGTGATGGCATTCGATTATTTCATCAATTTGGTTGACCTCATTCATAAAACCTTCGATGTTGGCTTTATTATGACCTACCAGTGAAACTATAACAAAAGTAGTAACGCCAAGTCCGATTTTTTCGGGGTCCAGTTGGGCATGATAGCTTTTGATGATCCCCATTTGTTCCAGTTTTTTCACTCTTTCCAGTGTAGGTGCCGGGGAAAGCCCGATTTCTTCAGAAAGTCTGGCGTTTGTGATTTTAGCGCTTCCCTGTAAGATCTCCAGAATTTTCCTGTCGATCGAATCTAACTTATGTGTGTGTTGACCCATATTGATATCGAAATATTATTTGGTTGCAAGATAATAATTATGGCTATTATTTTAAATTTTTCAAAATATTTAGCCAAAAAATAGACCAAAATCATGAGTTTCTTATTAATTGATAGGTTTCTGCTGTGCCATGTCCTTCAATACAGTATCCAACATAAATAGATTAAGAAAAAGTAAAAGTAATGTTAACACATTCAGATTATGGCGAATGTTAACAATGTAAGTCACAGAATATCAATAAGATAGAGCAATTGGCATTAACATAAAATTAACATATGTTACGATTGATAACATATGCTTAAAAATTGGAGGTTTTAGTTTAACAGAACATTAACCACACACCTATCATAAGTTAATATTCCTTTCCCACCTTTGCAGATGTAAATCCGATGAATCAATTTTTAATTATTTAAAATCATTAAATCGATTATGAGAAAACTTACAAGCATATTAATGCTCGCCTTATTTGGAGTATTAATTTTAGTATCGTCATGTAACAATGATGATCCACAAAGCGATGCACCAATTACTTTTAATGCAAATGAAGCCATTCCTGTAACTGCAACTTTAACAGTTGGGCAAACCTTAGCTGTCTCCGGAGTAGAAGTTACCGCTGAAGATGGGATTGAAAGTGTATCGGTAACTGTAAATGGGAATCCAGTTCCAGCACTTGATTCAAATTATGTAGGGGGCCCTACAACTGCAGAATATGAGTTTTCAGTTAATACTGCTGATCTCGGTATAGGAAGTTATTCAGTTGTATTTACAGCTAAAGACCTAAATGGATCAACGACGACATTCGCACATGCTTTAACCGTTCAGGGAATAGCTTACACTGTTGCGGTTGAAACCATAGATGACAACGGAACAGAAGATGATCCTTCTGATGATATTGTCTTCCTGGAAATTTCAGGTAGCATCAATTTCGATTATGAGTTTCCAACGGAGGGTCCCGAAGGACAAACAATTGCTTATTATGTTCTTGGTGGACGTGTAAAGGTAACTTCGGGTGCCACACTTAATATTCCCGCTGGATCAGTAATAAAAGGTCGTTCAGGTACTGGTTCAAATGCAACGGCTCTTTTAGTAGCTAGAGGCTCAAAATTAATGGCAGAGGGCTCTGCTACTGCTCCAATCATCTTTACCTCAGTTGATGATGAAATTACTATCCAACAAGTTGAAGGTGGTGATTTCACTAGTCCAAACTTAGATAATGATGCCAACGGTCTTTGGGGTGGTCTTATAGTACTCGGTTATGCACCAATTTCCGTAAACACTGCTACTGGTGAAGCACAGATAGAAGGAATACCTACATCAGATACCGACGGATTATACGGAGGTGATGATAAAGAGGATAATTCAGGAATAATGAGATATATCTCAATTCGCCATGGTGGTACTAATATTGGCTCTGGAAACGAGATCAATGGTTTGACACTAGGTGGTGTTGGATCAGGCACAACCATTGAAAATGTTGAGGTAGTTGCTAACCAAGATGACGGAATTGAGTGGTTTGGTGGTACTGTAGATGTTTCTAATGCATTGGTTTGGAACTGTGCCGATGACGCCATGGATACTGACCAGGCCTGGAATGGAACATGTAGCAATTTCATTGTTGTAACTCCATTGGGAGGAAGCGCTTTTGAATTAGATGGACCAGAAGGGACTTACATTGATGGTAATCATTCATTTGTTAATGGAACCGTATATGCAGGAGATCAAATTGACTTTCTAATCGACTTTGATGAGAATACCAATGTGGATATGAGTGAAATCTATTTCTATGGTATTACAACAGCCACAGTTGTTTCCGAATATAAGTTAATGTCCGATGCTGGAAATGGAACGGTAGCAAGGTTCGAGTATTCTGATATAGCAGATGCTTCAGCCGTGTTTGTAGATATTCCTGCAGAGGAATTGGATGAAGTTGCGACTAATAGCAATACTGTTGGGCCTAAAGATGATACAGGATTCGAGTGGACCTGGGCCAGCCAAAGTGGTGGTTTAGCAGGAATTGGATTATAAAAACATAAAATTTCTAAGGCTTGCTTTTCATTCAGGAAAGCAAGCTTTTTTTGTATCTGAATAATTAGAAATTGATCAATCGATATTTTATTTAGTGAACATGAATTTATTCTACAAATCATTTTTTTTCTTGTGCATGGTACTTATTCCTGCCTTATCCTATGCACAACAGGGGAAAATCAGGGGAAAAGTAATTGACGACGGTACCGGCGAAGCCTTATTTGGTGTAACCGTGGTCATTAAGGGGACTACAAAAGGCGGTATTACCGATTTCGATGGCGCCTTTGAAATCAACGTAGAACCAGGCGCTTATGACATTCAAGCTTCTTTTGTATCATATAAGACTGTTACTGTTACTGGTGTAGAAGTAAGGCCTAATGATGTAACCGTAATTGATCAAATACGACTGGCCGAAGATGTGGCGCAACTGGAGGAAGTGGTCATAAAAGCAGAAGTAATCAACTCTACGGAATCTGCCTTAATGACATTAAAAAGAAAATCCGTTAATGTAATGGATGGAATATCAGCGGCTGCTTTTAGAAAAATTGGCGATACCGATGCTGCTGAAGCGGCCAAACGGGTTACCGGTGTTTCCGTCGAAGGGGGTAAATATATATATGTACGCGGACTTGGGGATCGTTATACAAAAACCACCTTAAATGGCGTTGACATTCCCGGATTAGATCCCGATAGAAACACCATACAGATTGATATTTTTCCAACTAATCTGATCGATAATATGGTGATCATGAAATCTTTTGTGCCCGAATTACCAGCTGATTTTACAGGTGGGATTGTTAATATCGAAACTAAAGATTTTCCGGAGGAAAAAGTTATGAGCGTATCAATCAGTGGGGCTTATAATCCTTCGATGCATTTTAATAGCGATTATATTACTTATCAAGGAAGTAATACTGATTTTCTTGGTTTTGATGGGGGAACAAGAAGTCTTCCGGAAGGAGCTCAATTCTTTGAAATCCCAAGTCCTAGCGGAGATTTTACCGATCAGGAAATCAATAGTTTTCTAAAGTCTTTCAATCCTACATTAGGTGCTTCAAATCAAACAAGCCCAATGAATTTTAGCATGGGATTAACTTTAGCTGATCAGTTTTCATTAAATAATGGATATAAAATAGGATATATCGTAACCGGTACTTATAAAAATACCACCCGGTTATATGACGATATGTTCTTTGGGGAGTATCAGCTCGATGTGCCCCCTATTGGAGATGAGCCAGCAAATAATTATGAAATGATAGTGGCGACAACTCTGGAAGGGATCTTAACCGAAAACAATGTTTTGCTGGGTGGACTTGGGGGCATTGCGCTTAAAACCAATACTTCAAAGTATAAGTTTAATGCGATGCATTTACAGAATGGAGAGAGCCGATCTGCTCAATTGGAAATTTTTGATAATGGTTCAGCCCCAGGTAAATCCGGATACATTGGTTATTCAAATAACCTTGAATACAACGAAAGGAGTTTAACAAATTTATTGCTGAATGGTGCCCATTATACTGAAAACGGAGCATGGAAAGTGGATTGGAAGGGCGCTGTTACCATATCTGACCTGGAAGATCCTGATATCAGAAAAACTGCTTTTACAGTTAACAGGGCGAATGGAGACAGTACCTTTCAACCCGGAGCCGCAGGTCTGCCCAACAGGATATGGCGCTCTTTAGATGAAATAAATATTGTAGGCAAGTTAGATGTTATAAATGAACATAAATTGTTTTCTGAAACTGCGAAGTTGAAGTTTGGAGTCAACTATACCTATAAGGAAAGAGACTACTTAATATTGGAATTTAACTTAAGAGCACCAGGACGTCAGCCTAATTATGGTGGAGATCCCAATAATGTGTTGACTGATGAGAATTTATATCCTAACAATGACTTTTGGTACCTTTCAGGAAACAACGATCCTAACCCAAATGAATTTAATTCTAATGCTACAAACTTAGCGGCTTATATGTCCTATGAATTTTCACCAGTTCCCAAACTAAAGTCGATTCTAGGATTACGAATGGAGAGCTTTGTGCAGAGACATACGGGTAGAGATGCCGAATTTGCCAATAACCCTGTAGAGGGTACGGGTAACAATCTGGATAATGAAAAGGTATTGGATGCTACAGACTTCTTTCCATCGATTAACTTTATATATGCACTCACCGAAGAACAAAATTTAAGACTTTCTTATTCTCGCACCATTGCAAGACCTTCATTTAAAGAATTGTCATTTGCGCAGATACTTGATCCTGTTTCAAATAGGATATTTAATGGAGGATTGTTTGAGTACCCTGATTGGGATGGAAATCTAACTGAAACAAGAATAGAGAATTTCGATATCCGATGGGAAATGTTTATGGATCGCAATCAGATGATCTCTTTAAGTGGTTTTTATAAGTCATTTGACGACCCAATAGAGTTGGTTAGAATAAATAGCGCTTTTACAACAAATGAATTTCAACCCAGAAATGTTGGTAATGGAGAACTTTTTGGTATGGAATTCGAGTTCAGAAAAAGTCTTAGCTTCATTTCAAATCGACTTGAAAACTTCAGTGTAAACGGTAATGTAACATATGTTGAATCCTCACTTGAAATGTCAGACGAAGAGTTTAACAATAGAAAGGAGTTTGAAAAATTTGAACAAAATATTGAGAACACCCGAAACATGGCTGGTCAGGCTCCTTATGTCATCAATGCAGGGTTGAGTTATAATAACCCTGACAAAGCACTGGATGCCGGATTTTTTTATAATGTTAAAGGACGAACCCTTATCGTTGTGGGAAGTGGTTATTTTCCAGATGTATATTCTGAACCGTTCCACAGCCTTAATTTTAACCTTAACAAGGCATTCGGCTCCGAAAGAAAGGCTGAGGTAAACTTCAGTGTGAGTAACATATTAAATGATGTCCGCGAGGAGTTTTTTACGGCTTTCAGAGCAGAAGATCAGATATTCCAGCGTTGGAGCCCGGGTGTTGAAATTGGAGTTGGCTTTAGCTACAGGTTTTAATTAATTCTATCAATATCATGAAGGGATAAATGACTGTAAGATGAGGGTGATCTACATTACATTAATTCTTTCAACATTACTGTTTTGGGGCTGTCAGAACAATCAAAACAAAGATTATTTGTCAGGCTGCTCTGGTTTGGATCAAGTTGACCTGGAGATGACAAAGCTGTTCGATCAGGTTTTGGAAGTTCATAAGAAAAAAAAAAGGTTTATTCATAACATGAAGATGGCTCAGGTGGCCTGGACTCAATATCGAAACGCCATGTCAACGGCCTATATGGATAAAGAAAAGAGGCCAAGGGATTACACACAACCTCAGAAGGAGTGTAAATGCAGTAAAATGGCCGATTTGACCAGAAAAAGGATAGAAGAGCTAAAAGTTTTTCTTGAGCCAAATCCGGATGATATCATGTGTTGGTAACTAAGTGTTTCATTATATATTTGAATAGGCGATCCTAACCGGGTCGCCTCTTTTGTTAATATACACATAACATTATCGAAAACTCAAAGAAACAATAGCGTTGTACCTTTGCAGGATGAATATGAAGTGTTTATTGATCTTAATTCTTGTTTCGGTGTTTTCTTTTACGGTTCAGGCCAATGAAAAAGAAGGCGAGCGTACAAGTAAAAAGTCTGAAGTTAAAACACAGGTTTCACAATTGTCAGGTATTGTTCTCGATGAGCAAGGCGATACGATCCCCGGTGCAGAAATTCTGATCAATGGCGAGTCTACTGGCGTCTATACCGATTTTGACGGTAACTTTATGATTCCTGACCTTAAAACCGGTCAGTACTACATTGAAGCTTCATTTCCTTCATACTCCTCCGACAAACAAACAGAAATCACCCTTTCCAAAACTTTGGAATCGGTTGTGATTACCCTCCGTTAACATTTTCATAACATTAAAAACGTTGTTGGTGTGACAGAAATCAGGTTTTGTCGTAATAACAGGCGATTTCTTTGTATTTATGTTAACAAAAAGTTAACATTGTATTAATATAAACGTTAAATATAATGTAGGGAATCATAAAAATGGAGGAGTTATGAAAAAGGCAATATTAACAATCACAGCAATAATCGTTTCATTCAGCTTTATAACAGCACAAACATCTATTGAAATCATCAATGGCCTGGCTTACAATGCCGATAATGAATTAATGGATGGTAAATACTACACCACCTATGAAGATGGTACCATTAAGGAAGAATTGAATTATCAAAATGGTGTGAAACAAGGAGCATTTTTGGCCTACTATGAAGATGGCGCCTTAAAAGAGCAGGGTTTGTTCACCGATAATCAAAAAGATGGCCGTTGGACCAAATGGGCCCAGAATGGTAATAAAATTGGCGATATCCATTTTAAAAATGGCATCAAAGACGGCAAATGGAGAATTTGGGATGCAAACGGTACTTTAAGATATCTGGTATTTTATGATATGGGTGAAAAAACCGGAATATGGAAAGTATATGATGAACAAGGCAACCTGACCAAAGAAGAGAATTATACAGTATCATTCTAATAAAGTTGAGTTATGAATTTTGCCTGAATTCATAACTCAGTTTAACCCGGACAGTCACGTATCGTCCGGGTTTTTATTTTGTGTATGGCGGCACTGTAATGTAATTAGCTGGCTTTAAGTTTAATGGAATCATATCGAACTACTGCCGTCGGTATTCCTTTCTTATCAGCAAAATCAAGTATTCTTTTTGTGCCCTGAGATTTCCCGTTCCAAAACACAATGATCGCATCAGCATACTCCACCATATCTTTCTCCCTCTTTTTTTTATTTGCTTTCGAATCTTTTTTAGAAAGCTTAAAATATTTGACATTCAATCCTTTGTCCATGGCATATTGTGATACCAGTACCTCCACTGGCCCCTTTGCTTTTACCACGAGTTCAATATCTTTTTTATTCTGAAAAAAATCGTCCAGTTTATCACGTAGGAGGTGATAATCAGAAAAACTTCTGGTGCCACTCACAATGACCTTGAATGTTTTCTCAGGCTTCATTAAATTGTATGGCAATCGTAAAACAAACTGCAACTAAATAATCGCTATAAACTACTATTATTTTGGCATAAAACGTACGGAAAACCCAATGATAATGTAATAATAACAAACCTAATGAACTATTGACCATGAATATGAAGGAGATCGTAGACAGACTTGAAGAGCATGAATGTAAGTTTTTCGAAAACTATGACTACGAACCAAAAGAAGATGATTATTATGATTGGGTGAAAACTTTGGAACAGCCTCTAGCTGATAACTGTCTGATTTTGGGTTTCGAAAAGCTAAAAGTGAGCAAATCTTTATTGCGTCATTGTGCTGAAAAGCACAATATCTTAACAAATTATATGCAACATCACCTCAATGAAGATGAGTTTTTGCTTTGGCAGGCGCTCAACAATAAATTATTTCAGGGCATGCAAAATTATTGCTAATTAACAGTACTTTTAGCCAATATTTTAGGGAAATTTAAGTTTCAGTTTGGTAACAATTTACCATCAAAGGGCTTTATTGTGTATGGGAAAAAAAATATTAATCAGTGGGGGTTCGGGGTTACTGGGTAGAGCCCTTTCAGATGAATTGTTGAAAAATGGCCATGAGGTTGCCTGGCTCAGTCGTACGCCGGGTAAATATGATAAGATTAAAGCTTACAAATGGGATATTAAATCAAATACCATAGATGAAGGCGCCCTTAATTGGGCTGATACAATCGTTCATCTGGCCGGGGCCGGGGTAGCCGAGGAGCGTTGGACGGATTCACGAAAGGAAGTGATACTTAAAAGCAGAACCGAAAGTACTAGACTACTATTCGAAAAAATTCAATCATTAAAAACAAAACCCACTGCTTTCTTATCTGCTTCTGCAATCGGGTTTTACGGATTTGATACAGGCGATCATTGGATGACGGAAGCTGATGACCCTAAGGCAAGGGATTTTATTTCCGGCGTTGTAAGGGCATGGGAAAATGAAGTGGACCATATCAGCAAATTAGGCATCCGAACAGTGAAAATTAGAATTGGCATCGTGTTAAGTGAGAAGGGAGGGGCGCTCGAAAAAATGTTGCCAGTCTTCAAACTGGGGGCAGGGGCTCCCCTCGGTGATGGCAGACAATATATGAGCTGGATCCATATTCATGACCTTTGTCACATATTTTTAGAGGCGATAGAAAATGAATTCTGGCAAGGTGTTTACAATGGAGTGGCGCCAAATCCCGTGACTAATAAAACATTTTCAAAAACCTTGGCCAAAACACTCAATAAACCTTTTTTCCTGCCTAACGTACCTTCATTTGCACTTCATCTCGCGATGGGCGAAATGTCAAAAATTGTACTGGGTGGAAACCGGGTTTCTTCAAATAAAGTACTTGAAGAGGGGTTTGACTTTAAATTCGAGCAATTGGATAAAGCGCTTAGCGACCTACTTTAATTTTTTAAATAATTCCGTTACATATGGAAAAGATGAAAGACAAAACTTCAGAAATAAGATACACCAATGCCAAATTAGCGCTCGACGAAGAGCAGGAAATCAGGAAAGCTTTTAAACAAAAAGATTGGAATGAAATAAAAACAGCCGATTCATGGGCTATTTTTAAAATCATGTCCGAGTTTGTTGAAGGCTTTGAGAAGCTTGCAAAGTCAGGGCCCTGCGTTTCCATTTTTGGTTCAGCACGTGCCAAACCCGGCAGTAAATACTACAAAATGACTGAAGAATTAGCCTCGCGACTGGTACAACAGGGATACGGTGTGATAACCGGTGGCGGCCCGGGTATTATGGAAGCCGGTAATAAAGGGGCCACTGAGGCTGGCGGAACATCCGTCGGGCTTAACATCGTTTTGCCCCACGAGCAAAGCCATAATATCTTTATAGATCCGGATAAGCTCATCACTTTCGACTACTTTTTTGTGCGCAAGGTGATGTTCGTTCGCTATTCGCAGGGTTTTATTGGTATGCCTGGTGGCTTTGGCACATTCGATGAGATTTTTGAAGCCCTTACGCTTATCCAAACCAAAAAAATTGGCAGGTTCCCTATTGTACTTGTTGGCAGGGAATACTGGAGCGGCCTGGTAGACTGGCTGAAACAGGTAGTATATGAAGAGTTTAACTACTTGAGTGAAGGTGATTTTGATTTATTTACCCTGGTTGATACGCCCAAAGAGGCCGTAGCACGTATCGATGAGTTTTACTCAAAATACCTGCTTTCACCCAATTTCTGATGCGGCAAAAATCACTTATTTATATACAATTGTTCATTTTTACTTTTTTGGTTGTCTACGTTGCGGTCAATGAGCTTATGTCGCATAATGAACCCACTACGCAAACCATTAAGGTAATGTCTAATTACGATCTGCCCTCAATCGAAATTCCGGATCAGGTTAGTTTTGCAGGTGAATGGGTTCCCCTAAACGATCCGGATGTTAGAGAGCGATTAGACCGTGAACTTCATGTCAATACATTTTGGCATTCAAATACTATTTTTTTGTTGAAAAGAGGCAACAGGTGGCTGCCTAAAATTGCAGAAGTACTTCGTGAAAATGATATTCCAGAAGACTTCAAATATTTGCCATTGATAGAAAGCGATTTACAAAACAAAGTTTCACCAAGACAGGCAGTTGGTTTCTGGCAGTTGCTTAGTGGTACCGCTAAAGATTATGGCCTCGAAGTCAATAGCCAGGTCGATGAAAGATATGACCCAATCAAGTCGACAAAAGCCGCTTGTGGCTACTTAAATCAGGCCTATACAAAGTTCCAATCCTGGAGCAACGCCGCTGCAAGCTATAATATCGGGATGCGGGGCCTTACCAATAGGTTGGAAAAACAAAGGGTGGAAAGTTATTATGATTTACTGCTCAACGAAGAAACCTCACGATATGTATTTCGCATTATTGCCATAAAAATGATATTTGAAAACCCTCGGAAATACGGGTTTGATTTGTCTCAGGATCAGCTTTACCATACAGAAGAACTCAAAAAAATCAAGGTCGACCGGTCTATCGATAATTTGCGGGATTTTGCTTTTGAACAAGGCATCAACTACAAAATCTTGAAACGTTATAATCCGTGGCTGAGAAAAAACGAGTTGACGGTAAGGAGAGGAAAGGAATACTATATCGCTATTCCCAAATAAGCGATCTTATTACTCAGAATAATGAACATAGCATAAACTAGAAACCAATAAAGCAGTTAATTTTGCAGACGCAAACATCGACATCAAGCATAAATAACATGGCCGAAACGATTGACCTGACGGGGTATGAGCACATTGAAGTATATGGTGCACGTGAGCACAATCTCAAAAACATAGATGTCAATATTCCCCGGAATAAACTGGTGGTGGTTACCGGTATTAGCGGAAGTGGAAAATCCTCATTGGCGTTTGATACCATTTATTCGGAAGGTCAACGGCGATATATGGAAAGCTTCTCCGCCTATGCCCGGTCGTTTATCGGTAATATGGAGCGGCCCGATGTCGACAAAATTGAGGGGCTTAGCCCGGTCATTTCAATCGAGCAAAAAACTATTTCCCGCAATCCAAGGTCAACGGTTGGAACGGTAACAGAAATATACGATTTTCTCAGATTGTTATATGCCAGGGCTGGTGAGGCCTATTCCTATCTCACGGGCAAAAAAATGGAAAGACTTTCTGAGGATCAGATCATACGGCATCTGATGCAAAACTTCGATAACAAAAAGCTATCCATTTTAGCGCCGGTGGTTAAAGGCCGAAAAGGGCATTATCGCGAATTATTCGTTCAGATACGGAAAATGGGCTATGCGAAAGTAAGGGTGGATGGCGAAATAATGGACCTGACGCCTAAAATGCAGGTAGACCGCTATAAAACACATGATATTGAGATAGTCGTCGATCGTGTAAAAGTGCAGGAAAAAGATCAATATCGTATTTCGCAATCCGTGCATGATGCTATGCAACAAGGAAAAGGCCTGATCATGGTATTGGATGAACAAAACAAAGTACACTACTTTTCCAAACACCTGATGGACCCTGAAACAGGATTGTCATATGACGAACCGGCGCCGAATAGCTTCTCTTTTAATTCGCCATATGGAGCTTGCCCCACCTGTAATGGTTTGGGACAGGTGGAAGAAATCACACGTGAAACCATCATTCCTGATCCGGAATTAAGTATTAGTCGTGGAGGCATTGCTCCCCTGGGAGAGTACCGCGACATATGGATTTTCAAGAAGATCGATGCCATCTTAAAAAGATATAAAGTCAGCTTAAGCACGCCTATAAAAGATCTGCCTGAGGAGGTATTGGAAACTTTGCTTTACGGCGATAAAGAACCTGTGGCAGTGGCTTCCAAAAAGTATCCGGGTACGGATTGGGTTACGGAATTCGAAGGTATTGCCAGGTTTTTGGAACGACAAAAAGAAGGGGGGACCGAAAAAATTCAAAAATGGGTCAACGATTTCACCATAATACAAACTTGTCCCGATTGCCAGGGTACCCGCTTAAAAAAAGAAGCGCTATCATTTAAAATTGCTGATAAAAATATCGGTGATCTGGCGGAAATGGATATCCAGAAGGTGGGAGACTGGTTCGCCGATGTAGAAGACCGTCTTTCTGATAAGCAAAAACGGATAGCTACAGAAATATTAAAGGAAATAAGAAAGCGAATATTCTTTCTTCTGGATGTAGGGCTTAATTACCTTCACCTGAACAGACCTTTAAAAACCCTTTCCGGCGGTGAGGCACAGCGTATCAGGCTCGCTACTCAAATAGGAACGCAACTAACCGGCGTTTTATATATTCTCGATGAACCGAGTATTGGCCTGCATCAGCGCGATAATAATAAACTAATCCAGGCGTTGAAAGACCTTCGCGACCTGGGCAACAGTGTTATTGTGGTTGAACACGATAAGGACATGATGCTACACGCTGACTACATTCTGGATATTGGTCCCGGGCCCGGGCGTCATGGGGGGCAGATCATTGCAGAAGGCTCACCGAAAGATTTTATCAAGCGAAACAGCCTTACGGCCGACTTTTTGAATGGGAAAGAAAAAATTGCCATACCGGAAAAGCGAAGAAAAGCGGAGAATGGTAAAATTGTCCTTAAAGGGGCCAGGGGAAATAATTTAAAAAATGTAGAGGTAAGCTTCCCTCTGGGCAATATGATTTGCGTGACCGGTGTAAGTGGAAGTGGCAAATCAACGCTGATCCACGATACTTTATTCCCAATATTAAATCAACACTTTTACCGGTCGCATAAAACACCACTGGAGTATGATTCCATTGAAGGGCTAGATAACGTAGATAAGGTAATAGAAGTGGACCAATCCCCTATCGGAAGAACACCAAGGTCTAATCCGGCTACTTACACAGGGCTTTTTACCGACATAAGGGCGCTTTTTTCCAATTTGCCTGAAGCAAAGATCAGAGGTTACAAACCCGGAAGGTTCTCTTTTAATGTCAAGGGCGGGCGCTGTGAAACCTGCGAAGGGGCCGGTATGAAACTGATTGAAATGGACTTTCTACCCGATGTATATGTGCCCTGCGAAACATGCAAGGGAAAAAGGTACAACCGGGAGACACTTGAGGTGCGTTTTAAGGGTAAGTCGATCTCCGATGTGTTGGACATGACCGTAGAACAGGGGGTTGAATTTTTTGAAAATCAACCGAAAATACACCGGAAGCTGGAGGTGCTTAACGATGTAGGACTGGGCTACATTTCATTGGGGCAACATGCAACAACCCTTTCCGGAGGGGAAGCTCAGCGCGTGAAGCTTGCTACGGAACTATCAAAAAGAGATACCGGTAAAACGTTTTATATCCTGGATGAGCCAACCACCGGTTTGCACTTTCAGGACATACAACACCTGCTGGAAGTACTGAACCGGTTGGTTGATAAAGGCAATACAGTGCTGGTAATTGAACATAACCTCGATGTGATCAAAATGGCGGACCACATCATTGACCTCGGCCCGGAAGGAGGCGGAAAAGGAGGTGAAATTGTTGCAGTGGGCACACCTGAAGAAATTTTAAAGGTCAAATCCAGCTATACCGGTCAGTTCCTGAAACAGGAAATAAAGAATTGATTTTACATCTTGGTTTTCACCTGTTCCCACGACTTGATTTGCCAATGCGTAGTACCAGTAGATAGTAAATTATCGTCCTGGTCCTTAATTTCTACTGTACACTTCACCAGCGCCGGTGAACCTCCGGCAATAACTTCCAATACGTTTGTTTTTACCCATTCATCGTCGATGGTAAAAGTGGCATAGGCATTTTTCTTGCCCTGGAAGTGGTATTCCATAAATAAATCTTTGAGGATCAACCGGTATTGTTTGGGGTCCAGTTTAGATATCAGCATCACACCAGCGGTAAATTCTGTCAATGTGGCCAAGGCGCAGGCGTGTAATCCTTTGATATGATTTAGATTCTTCTTTTTATATGGCAATAAAGTCTTAATTTCATGCTTTTGAAATTGCAGTATCTTAAATCCGTGTGGCCGGTTGAAGGGGATTCCCCTGTTCAGGCCGAGATTGAGTAGCCGAAGATGAAATTTGGACTGCTGTGCTTTGAATATAATTTGCTGTAAATTCATGTTGTTGTTTATTTTCAAACTAAAGTATAAAAATAATCATTAATGTCCGGTAAACCAGTATTTATCTAAATAATTATAATCCTACTTTGTCAAGTTT
>DNTA01000026.1 GCA_003500135.1 Cytophagales bacterium
CTTTCTGAGGAAGCCCTACTTATTGCTGCATTGGCTGCGGGCTATTTAGGTTATGTGGCCTACGAGAAAAACCATGCCGATCTCAGTATTGGCGAGCTGGAAATAAGCGCCAATAAAGGCGGAAGCCAACATTGGATTTATTGGGGTGTTGGTGTAGTCTGTTTCATCGGATTTATTTATTCTTTAAGAAGATGCTGAGGTCAACTTTTTAAATCAGAACTAATTATAGCCCGGAGGTCCGGAGTTTGAATTTGACATGATTATTGCAGTTCCAGCAGCGGCTATTGTACCAATAAAGAAAATGATACTTCTTTTCTTTACTTTTTGGATATACTCCCCGCTGCAAACCGATGCCAAAATGATAGGGGCCAAATCATCGGGAGCAACATCGTGTAATTCAATATTGAAGTAATTATTGCCATTTTCCTTACTGTTGTAAATCACAAAAGCCAAATCATCGTCTGCATAATATTCAGTTCTTTTGCCATCTCGTTTTGCTCGGTAAAATAAACCATTGGCAATGGCTATACTATATCTCTTTTTACTAGTGGTCGATATTTTGGCCAGCGTATCATTATCGGCATTTAAAATGCTGATTGGCAAACTATTTCGCCCTTTGACCTCAATGCTCCTGAATTTCTTAACGCCGTAGGTGAGTTTCGTCTCAAAATGGGTTGAGGTTTTATTTGTGCTAAACAAAGTAATGCTGGAATCGGGATGACTGAAAACAGTCACCTCTTTCTCAAGTAATTTTGCATTGACCTTGGGAAATTGCAGCTTGGTTTGGGCTATTACAGCAATATTTAGCCAGATCAGAAGTAACGGAAGAATAATCTTTTTCACAGCGAATAATATTTAATCTCACGGCAAATATAAAAATTATCTCCAATCGATCTTTTTAAATTTCCGTGATGTCGTAATGTTTTGCGGCAATACGGCAATAACTTCCTCCCGCAGTTTTTCCAATAGCGTTTCTTTTGAAAAACCTTTATGCACAACAATACTCACCTCTCTAGTTGGCTCAGGCGCCACAAATCGTTTTACTTTCGGATTGTTTTTCTCATTCAGCACGGCCAATTCTGGCACAAGCGTATACCCCAGATTGGCATTGACCATGTTTTTCAGTGTTTCAATTGAACCGCTTTCATATGAAAAACCCATTTGACGGTTGATTCCAGACATATTATGGCAAATATTTAATACCTGGTTGCGAAAGCAATGGCCCTCATTTAACAACCAAAGATCGTCAGGGGTAACCTCGTCGCTTTTTATCAATTTCTTTTTATAAAAGGCATGGCTCTCAGAGGTATAAACCAGGAAGGGCTCCTGGAACATGGGAATTTCCCTGATATCCGTGTCATTCAAGGGAGTTACTAAAATGGCCAGGTCGAGCGTTCCCTGTTTCAAGGCGTGTATGATGTCTTCCGACTGCATTTCATGGATTTGAAAATGCGCTTCCGGATACTTTTCTGTAAAATGTTTGAGAAATAGCGGCAGTAAATACGGCGCCAGTGTAGGGATAACGGCCAGTTTAAAATTCCCTTTCAAAGAACTGTGTTCATCCTTTACCATGTCTTCCAGTTGATGAAATGATGTCAAAACCTCCCTGGCTTTTGCAATCACCTTTTTACCCAGTGGAGTAGGTTGAATGGGACTTTTACCTCGGTCAAAAATTAACCCGCCCATTTCTTCTTCCAGTTTTTTTACCTGGATGGTCAATGTGGGTTGTGTTACAAAACAAGCTTCGGAAGCTGCAACAAAGCGCCTGTAAGTGTCCAGGGCTACAATATATTCCAGTTGTTGAATAGTCATATAAACAAAATCTATAATAGCATTGAAATTATTAATTTGATAAATAAAACGCAAGCCCCTTCCTTTGCGTGCATAACAAACAAAAACAAAACAGGGATATGCAGACACAAGTATTAAACGTAGGAAATAAGTTTCCTGAATTCAAAAAAACAGCGGTTGTATCAAGGGAAAAAGGAAAAGAGTTTCGGGAGATCACTTCTGAAAGTCTGGTAAATGATGAGGGCCAATGGACAGTAATGTTTTGGTGGCCAAAAGATTTCACTTTTGTTTGTCCGACCGAAATTGCTGAATTCAATCAAAACTATGGTGAGTTCAGGGATCGCGATACTCAGTTAATCGGTGCATCCACTGACTCGGAGTTTGTACACCTGGCATGGAGAAATGACCATGAAGACCTGAAAGGCCTGAGGTTCCCAATGCTGGCAGATACTTCCAAATCGTTGGCAGAAGAACTGGGTATTTTGGAAGCTGAGGAAAAAGTAGCTTATCGTGCCACTTTTATAATCGATCCTCAGGGCATTATCAGATGGGTAAGCGTGTACGACTTGAATGTGGGTCGAAATGTACAGGAGGTACTGCGCGTACTGGATGCATTGCAAACAGACGAGCTTTGCCCTTGCAACTGGGAAAAAGGAGAAGAAACATTGGTAGCATAAACAAAAACAGTTATGATAGCATTGAGCGAAACTACAGAGGCGCTTTTTGAAGACCTGGGAATGTCGCCTGAAGAGGCTTCGTTACCGTTACAAATGTTGGAAGAAGGCGAATCGAGATATATTAAAGACGGAAGGATGAACCTGAAGAATGTACTTTCTTCGGATCATCTGAATGACAAAGAAATCGCGCTATTGGGAATTGCCATCGCGGTAAACCAAAACAACGATAAGCTGATCCGGTTTTTCACGCAAAAAGCAGAAGCGGCGGAGGCCACAAAAGCAGAAATTGGTGAAGCAGTGGCGTGTACAAGTCTATTGGCATCGAACAACGTATTTTACCGCTTCCGGCATTTTGTAGGTAAGCCAAAATACGAGGAAATACCGGCACGGATCAGAATGAATATTATGATGAAGCCGGTGACCGGTAAGGCGTTTTTTGAGTTGATGAGCCTGGCCGTTAGTGCAGTTAATGGCTGTGAAATGTGTGTAAAATCGCATGAGCAATCCGTGTTAAATTTAGGCGATTCCGAAGAGCGTGTATTTGATGCCATCAGATTGGCTTCGATCGTCGTGAGCATCGATAAATTTGTAAGGTAAATATCGATATGGCTACCTGATATTGATCACACAATGTCAGGTGGCTTTTTACTATATTGCCCCGAAACAACCTGTAACAATTAAAACTAAAAAAATATGGAAAATTTAAATGCAATAGGTCTTGATG
>DNTA01000210.1 GCA_003500135.1 Cytophagales bacterium
CCGGTTCCACTAGTCCCAATTTTGATATATGCTTTTGTTTTCACCCTCGACATGGCAGTATAAAGTATTTGGATATGCCTGATCAATTGTGGTATGTATAATGTACAAAAGATCTTGTCAAGCTCCTCCTGTAAGGTAGGCGCATTCGGGTTTACCTCTCTTTCGTACTGAACATGCCGGTAGGTGGAATAAATATCCTGATACGCAATACCTGTTGCTGTATTCACGCAATCGATTATGATATCAGGCTTGGTTTGCTTAATTAATTTAAACAATGCCGCTTCCTGAAGTATTTCTTCGTTCAACTCCTCCATAACATCGTGATGCATCACAGAACGCATTTTCGGATCATTTAAGATTTCCGATCGATCGAGGTCTTTGAAGGAATCCCTAACGAAAATATTGCCCCACCAGGTGGTTATCTGATCAGCTTTAAGCGAAGTATGAAGCCTTAGCAATTCGCGCTTGTACTCTTCAACTTCTTCTTTTCTTAAAGAGGTAAGAATCAAATGTGATGGCTCTTCTTCCAGGATTTTTCGCGTGATGGCATTTCCAACCAGGCCCCACGCGCCTAATATCATTACTTTTTTGTTTGTTATATCCATTGTCGAGGGGGATTTATGTTGTGTATGGAATTTATTTATCCTGCAACCGAAAAACTATGATGTCCATCACTTTTGGTTTTTATTTTATAATTGCAGGAATAAAAGCCCAACATGAAATTCCGGGGAATCGATTGAGATGCTTGGTGAATTGACTTCTTGATATTTAGTAATCTTGCAGGGTTTTAAATAACTTCGCAGCAAAATTTTACGACATGGCGCTCAAGACTTTTGTGAAAATAAGTGAAGTAAATAATTTATCAGATGCGCGATATTGCGCAGGAATGGGAGTAGATTTAATGGGATTCATTACGGACCCTTCACACCACTCCTACCTTTCTCCAGAAAGCTTTAAAGAAATATCAGAATGGCTCGCCGGTGTGGAATTCGTTGCCGAACTTTCAGAAAATACCGTAGGTGATTCAAAATCAATTGTTGAGCACTACGATGTACAATACCTTCAGTTTGAACAAATTGAATACTTAAATGAACTGGTTGCCACAGACAGGTCATTGATATTTAAAATCGATCTGGCAGAGTTGAATGACGAAAATGAGCTTGAAGCGCTTTGCAATGCTACTATGGGGAAAGTTTCTTATGTCTTGTTGGAAAGTAGTACTGAGGTCGATGACAAATTTAAGGCTAAAAGCATGGAAATAGCCGAAAATCACAAGATCCTATTGGGTTTCGGCGTGGAAGCTGACAACGTATTGGATTTAATCGACAGTAGCAGTATTTCAGGTATTGCGCTTAAGGGTGGTGACGAAATAAAACCTGGCTACAAGGATTTTGACGCCCTTGCTGATATTCTGGAGGCTATTGAAGTTGAGGATTATTAAATAACCACTTAGCCGTATACTTTAACCCAACCGAAATTTGAGATATTTAATAGAAATCCCCTGTTCCAGGGCTTCCTTCTCATATCTTGTTTGAATACCACAGTGGTCTTTTAGCATAGGAGATGAATAAATATCAAATGTGTAGGTAAGTTCGTTGACATCCTCTCTCGATTGTAATGTTTCCACTGAATATTCGAAAAGTGGTGTATTATCTGTTTTTAGGTGTACCCAGCTTCCCTCTTTTAAAAAAGCTTTATAGAGATTGAGATATCGCGGACTGGTAAGCCTGCGATGGGTATCGCTTTTTTTGGGTCTCGGATCGGGGTGTATGATCCAAATCTCATCCACTTCACCGGTATCAAAAAAGTTTCCTATCTGCGCAATGTGAGTTCTTAAGAACGCTACGTTATTCAGCTCATATTCGGCCGCTTCTTTCATGCCTTTCCACAATCTCGCCCCTTTTATATCGACCCCAATATAATTCCTGTCCTTGTGTATTTTCCCAAACCCTACAGAATACTCTCCCCTTCCACATGCCAATTCCAATGTAATGGGATTATCATTTTTAAATTGCACTTCATTCCACCTGCCTTTAATTGATTCAAACACCGGTTTACCGGGTTCTATTACCAGTGGACTCTCAAAATTATCCTGAAACCTCTTTTGCTTTTTTCTCACTATAGATCATTCAATTCTGCCACTACAAATGAACTGCCCCCTATAAAAATGAGGTCGTTCTCCCCTGCCTTTTCCAACGCCGTCTGATAAGCCTCATTTACATTGCTGTAGGCTTCACCTATCAGGTCATAACCGGCAAATTTGTCTTTCAATTCTTTAGCCGGCAATGCTCTTGGGATATTGGCGGCACAAAAATAATAAATTGCATCTTTTGGCAATAGGCGAATGATCCTTTTAACGTCTTTATCCTTAACCATGCCCCATACAATATGCAAGCCTTCTTTTCTATGTTGCGCCAGGCCTTCCATCACATATTGAATAGCCTCCATGTTGTGTGCCGTATCGCAAATGACCCATGGATTGCTTTTTAAGGTTTGCCACCTGCCTTTCATACCCGTATTTTCAACTATGGTAGCCAGGCCCTTTCGAATATGGTTCCAATCAACCACGAATAATTCGGGGTTCAGCAGTTCCAAAGTTTTTAAAACTCCACCGATATTCCTGATCTGATATGAACCGCTTAAATCGCAATAGAGGTGTTCCAGTTTTTTTTCTGTATTGCCCTGTAAATCAGTTACCGAAAGGTCGAACGAAACCCTGTCCGGATAGTAATGTACATGCTCAAAATGATAAAACTCCTGGGCAAAGTATATCGATGCGTGCTCTTCCTCCGCTTTTTTCCGAAACACTTCATATGTCTCCGTATGGAACTCGCTTATCACCACGGGAACTTCCCTTTTGATAATACCTGCCTTCTCAAATGCGATTTTGGGCAGTGTATCTCCCAGCATATCCATATGGTCCATGCCTATGTTGGTGATCAATGATACCTCAGGGGAAATGATATTGGTGCTGTCCAGGCGGCCACCCAGACCTGTCTCTATTATGGCAATATCCACCTGATTTCTGGCGAAATAATCGAATGCCATAGCCACGGTTATTTCAAAAAAGGAAGGCTGAATGCGCTCTATGTCATTTTTTAGCCTTTTCACAAAGTCGACTACAAAAGACTGCTCCACCTCTATGCCATTGAGCTTAATGCGCTCTGTAAAGTTTTTAAGATGTGGTGACGTGTAAAGCCCGGTATGATACCCCGCCGTTTGCAAAATAGAAGCCAGCATATGGGCGCTACTGCCTTTTCCATTTGTTCCGGCAATATGTACGGACCTGAACTTGTGATGTGGATTAGCCAGCGCCTTGCAGAGCGCTAATGTATTGGTAAGGTCTTTCTTATAAGCCACATTGCCCACCCTTTGATACATGGGCAGTAGTGAATACAAATATTCAATTGTTTCCTCAAAATTCATTGGAAAACTAATTTGACCGTATAACAAATGTTATTTTTCCTGTGGCACCTACTTCTGGTCGTGCCGAGGGTGAGGTAGGTGAAAATGTAAGTTTATAAACCGCTTCCCGATACAGCCTTTCAACACCGGGGCTAACGGTCTTTTGTAAGGTTTTGACACCTATAACTTCACCGTTTTCATCAATCTGTATTTGAAATATTATCCTGCCACTTTCGTTTGAAGGATCATTCACCTGAGGCGCTGTGTCCCAGTTCCAGTTCAGCATATCCAGAAAGGCACCGTCGCCACCCCCCTGATTACCATATAAGGCTTTTTCTTCCAGGTCTCCGTCCGGATCGCCCTGATCGCCTCCCTGTGCCTGATCTCCCTGGCTTTTGGCATCATTGGTTTCCTCCCCCTTAGTGGTGTTGTTGTTTTTTGGAGGGAAAAGGCTTTTTGGATCCGGGGTAGGTTTTTTGGTTTCTTCTTCTTTGGTTTCTACGGCAGGAAGATCGTTGTCACTTGTGGTAACGGGTTCCTCTGTTACCGTTTCTTCCGGTTCGGTTACTGTTTCAGGTTCACTTTCCGGTAAGGTTTCCTCAAATTCTTCAGTTACTTCTTCTTCCACTTCCTCCTGCGGCTCTTCCACTATTTCTTCAGATTGAGGCTGTATATCCCCTGCTCCACTTTCTACGAGCCCGAAGTTTAATTCAACACCATATTCGGGCGCTGGCGGATTGGGTCGCTTCCAGGCCAGTAAAAAGAAAAACAGTAACAACATGGCGCTGTGGATCCCAACAGAAATCGCCCAGCCGATTATTTTATCTTTTTTTCTTTTCTCAGTCATGATTTTACCTTCCGGGCTTCGTGGCAATTGCTACCTGTGCATTCAACGCATTGGCGATACCGGCTACATACACCATATATTCAACCGGCACGTCCTTGTCGATATGCAACACCACCTTTCCTTCTTTTCCTTCCAGGGCTTTTCGCATTTCCCTTTCAATTATTTCGCGTGTCACCCTTTGATCATTAACGTAATACTTAAGGTCTGAGGTGATGGTTACGCTTACTTTTTGCATCGCGATTTGCGACTTTTTACTGGAAGGTAAATTGACCGGAAGCCCTGAGGGAGTGATAAAGGTTGATGTTAACATAAAGAAGATCAACAACAGAAAAATAATGTCTGTCATTGAGGACATGCTAAATGCGGTTTCGACTTTATGTTTGGACTGTAATGCCATTTAATTAGGTTCTTGCAACAGGTCAATAAAATCAATAGAAGTATACTCCATCATGTGTACCACCTTTTGTACCCTGGTAATAAGGTAATTGTAGCCGAGATAGGCAATAATCCCTACGAAAAGTCCGGCTGCAGTGGTAAGCATGGCCTCATATATCCCTTCTGAAAGTAATTTCGGACTTACCGAACCCTCTTCCTGGGCTATGGCAATAAAGGCCTGGATCATACCGGTGACAGTACCCAAAAAACCGATCATGGGCGCCGCCCCGGATATGGTAGCCAATACGGAGAGGTTTTTCTCCAACCGATATATCTCAATTCTCCCTACGTTTTCGATCGAAACTTCAATATTCTTTAGTGGGCTGCCAATCCTGGACAAACCTTTTTCGATCATTCTGGCTATCGGCGATTCGCTCTGCGAGCAGATCATTCTGGCGCTTTTAATATCGCCGTCCAACACCAGTTTTTTGATCCTGTCCATAAAATCAGGCGCTATTTTTTGTGCCCTTTTGATGGTTCGGATACGCTCCACATAGATATAGACCGCTACAATAGAAAGCAAAAAGATGGGGATCATAATGTATCCCCCCTTTAAAATAAGTTCTATGAATGAAAGCCCCGGGTCGGCGCTTTCTACCGCTAAACTATCACTTAGTGTAGAAGTCGTAATCTGTAGTAATGTCATATTAATATCTGATCACCCAAACTTCACTTCCATATTGACCTTTAGCCTCTTCTGCACGTAGTGTAGCATCTTTAAGGTCAACAAAATCAGCAATAGCAAGCCTGTAAAAGCCTTTCTCCTGCTTTGGAGGCAATATGGTAGTAGCTACCCCATTCTTTTCGAGTTGCTTGCCATAGTCCATAGCCAAATCATCATCTACAAAACTGCTGATCACAACGTAATACCTTCCTGTCGGACTGTCAAGCATAAGAACACCTGAGTGAGTTGGTTCTGGTTCAGGTTCATCTTTAATAATCGGTTCTTCCACAACCGGTTCGGATTTGGCAGTATCAATCGGTTGTTCTATTTGTGGCTTGGTCTGCCTCTGTGCGATTTGAGAATCATCCGTAACCCTGAAGAAAAACCACCAAAGACCAAGACCAATAATGGCCACTACTACGATTACCAGGAAGATGATTAATCCAACCGGAGTTTGTCTGTCGTCTACATCGTCAAGACCGTGAACATGATACTCAGTAGTTTCCTTTTCTTCTTCAGGTCCATAATTTTCTTCATCGCCTGTGGAATACCCATTAGTATCATTTTCATCTAAAGTTGAATATTCGGATGATTTCGAACCGGTCTCGAAGGAAGAAGTTTCCTCTTCTTTAGGAGGCTGATAGCCCAAATCATCTGACTGATCGGAATCTTCTATATCGGGCAAACCAAAGTTGTCATTATCGTCGTTTTGGTTAAGATCGTCATCCGATCTTTTTTTATCATCATCGTCGTTATAGTGCTCTTTACCTTCCATTTTAGTTGTGTTTGTTTATGGCTATGTTGGCAAAAAATGTTTGTTAATGTAATTACCGCAAACGAATTGAAAATGACAAATGGAGCACAGATTTTTAGGTACAATTATTCGTAAAATCAAAAAATCCGGGCTCTAAATCGCCCATTTCTTTATTTGCAGACCAAAAAATACAATTAATAAAATTGTCTTACTTAATGTAAAAATAATATTAGTTTGATAAAAATCACTATTTCCTACTACTTTTTTAAAGAATGGCAAAATAATAACGTAAGTTTTCTAAAAAGAAGCGCTTACCCCAAGCATCACCTGAATGCCCCGCACCGGATAGCGATAATAGCGTTGATAATTTTTGCCAAGCATATTGTTCACATTGACAAATGCGCTGTACTTATCGGAAAAAGCATAGTCAATAGAAAGGTTTATATCAAAAATATTATCGAGTTCTAAGGCAGAAGCGCCATCGGTATCCAGCGCTTCTATTCCCGACAGGTAAAACCAATCGGTAGAAATCCTAATTTTATCATATAAGTTATACCATACATTTAATTCTGATTCAAATGCCGGCCGATGCCAGGGTCGATCAATATTATTTGTATTGTAATTGAAATATGCCAGTTTCAGATTTGCCCCTGCAACATCCTTTTTGGCATAATCAAGACCTCCGCGAAGCGTTAATAAACCACTGGTGCCATCGTCATAAACCACTTGAAAATGCTGGGGAATTAACGGGTTATTAACAAAATATGCCATGTTTTTATATGCCCCATACGATGCTCCAACGTCATATCCAACTTCATTCATTATATTCCCTTTTACCCCTATACTTACCTCAATAGGTTTAGAGGTGTGTTCCAGCCTGATGGCCGGCGCCACAAAAGCATTCCCGGCAGTAAATGATTGCCAGGTATTTACATTCAAATCCCCTTCTATACCACCATAGACCAGGAACTGATCTAAAATATTGTATTCCCCCTGTATAACAGGATAGATCAAGGCCCCTGACAGTGTACCTGACGTATCGTTTTGGATAACCATATTCAAACCAGCTTTGATCCAAAGGTCGTCCCGGTAAAACCCAATGGCCGGTTGTATTTTGTAAACATTCCGGTTCAAAGTTTCACTCTCTGCTTTGTATTGGCCTACTAAAGCGCTGGCACCCAAAAATGCATCAAAGCCTTCACTCAGGTCAAACTCCAGGGCTGCATCTATATTGAACAGTCCTTCACTATTGGATTGTGAGTTGACTTGTCGCTGATAGCCCAAATCTATCTCGTAATCTACTTCACCATCGCCTTTGGTGTTCTGTATTTTCACATCGGCACCATATCGCTGATAGACCTGTTTTATGCTGTCTTCGGTTATTAGCTCGAAGCTTTCATAACCATAATACCGAACGGCATCTCTTTGATAATTCACTCCGAAAGTAGTAGTGGCTTTTTTACCGAAGATAGTGGCATGTGCATTTATACCGGAGTGACTATCGGCCGAAAACTCATCATCTACAGGACCTGACCCCGATGACAAATGAATGGCATGGACATCGAGGGCAACTTTATCCTGGTTGCCATTGGTTATAAAACCTTCAAAATACGGCGAGGTGTAATTACCAAAACCCAATCTCACATAATTCCTGTAAGCCGGTTGCGGTTTCTCGTTTTTCAATTTCAAAACACGTAGACGTGGCGTCAAAGGTGGCGTCGCGACCTCAAAATCAGGAATGGAAAAGTAGGTCTTCTTTTCCGTATCATCTACCGGAAGTGGCGGGATTTTTTCAAAGTATCGATCGTATTGTGGGAGCTTGATCTCGAGGTCCTTATTAATTACAAATTCCCCGGATTCTATCTCGCCCCTTTCTGTTTGAGCAACAACAGATGACGATAACAAAACAATGAAAATGAAGCTATTTATAATTCTTTTCATATCAGTTTTGGCTTTCAGGGTTGTCAATTTCCAAAGTATCTGCCGATTGCTCATCTTTGGGTATTTCAGCTTCCAAAGCTTCCAATTGCCCTCTTGCTTTTTTGACGAGCGCACTATCACCGGCATTGTCGATTATACTTTGCAATGTGGCTTTTGCCTGGAAAGTATTCCCCATCTTTTCATAATTCTGAGCGATTAGCAGAAAAGACTGACCAATCCAGTAATCATACATTGAAAACTGCGTATTCAGGTCGAATAATGTTTCGTTAGATTGTTCGAATTGCTGATTGTTATGTGAAATTTCAGCCATTCTGTACTGTGCTTCAGCGGCATAAACATCCTTGGCATTGTTCACGGTGTTGATGAAAAAATCATAGGCCTGATCAACACTTCCTTTTGCCATAGCCGCTTTTCCCGCGAGCAGTAAAGCTTCATTTTCAGCTCCACTCGACACCTGTGCCCTATCGCGAATCACTTTTGAGTAATGAATAACAGAATCATAATCAGGCAGGTAATAAAATGATTTCATCAGTCCCGACCAGGCATTGTATTTACTTCTTTTGGAACTTGATATAACTTCCAAAACATGGTAATAATCAATTGCTTTAGGATAATTTGCATTTTTGTATTCCAAATCGGCAATGCGTTGTATCACGCGGTTGTAAAAAGTAAATGATTGGTCCTTTTCTATTTCATAGAATGTATACAGCGCTTCTGCCAACTGATCAGAGCGGTATTGGGCATCTGCCTTGTAGTATTTGACTTCAGTGAGGTAACTGCTCTCCGGATAATTATTGATAAATATATTTACAGCTCCAATGAGATTATTGTAATCCTGGTTAAAATACATCTTTCTTATGGCTTCGTATTCCACCGATTCCAGTGATGTATTTTCCGGGTTCAGTGACTTGTACCTACTCATGATCTGCTGGAATTCCGACGACCTGCCTAGTTTATTCAATGCTTCCTGAATTCCCAACAATGCATTTTGAGCCAATTCATGATTGGGGTATCGCTCCATCAGGGCTTTGTAATCGTTGTAGGCCTGCGTGTGATCATCGATATTGGTGGAAGCTACCGCCCGGCTCTGCAAAGCATAGGGAACATACCTGCTTTGGGGCCATTGATTGATTAGCCGGGTAAACACCGGAATAGCTGTTTTATTTTGTCCAGCCTCAAAATTAAACTGCGCTTTATGATACAGCGCCGCATCATAATGAGTGGATTGCGGGTATTTACTTAAGACCTGGTCCAGGCTTTTATTAGCAGGCTCCAACTGCCCGTTAATGCCATATATAATTCCTTTTCGGTAATAAGCATAATCCCTCGTGTAGGGGTCAATATTTATCACCCGGTCAAAAGTAGCCAACGCCTCATCATAATTTTTGGTCGCGTAGTAGCAATCACCCAAACGAAGCAAAGCATCCGTATAGTTCATTTTATCGTCAGCATTTTCCAAAGCGCTGGTATATTGTTTAAAATGGCGCAATGCATCCACATATTTTTGTTGATTGAAGTAGGCGTAACCAATTCCGTATCGCGACATTAAG
>DNTA01000260.1 GCA_003500135.1 Cytophagales bacterium
GAATTTAACCGGTTTGAAGAGATTGAAGGAAAAGGGATAATAGCGGATTATGAGGGGAAAACATATCGCCTAGGCTCTTCCTCTTTCGCTTTGAATGGCGCCGTCCGGTCCGGCGAGGGAACATATTTTACGGAAAATGAAAATGAAATTGCCGTTTTTAAAATACAAAACAAGTACCGCGATGGCCTGGAAGAAGTGCTGAAGGAGCTTTCTCCAAAGCAAAAAATTTCAGTTGTAACCGGTGATACCGAACGTGAAAGGGAGGTGTTGACTCAAATATTTCCTTCCAAAACGCAGTTTCATTTCAGGCAGACACCTGAAGACAAACTGCGCTATATTGAATCAATTCAGGCGAAAGATAAAAAGGCGCTTATGATCGGCGATGGATTGAATGATGCCGGTGCATTAAAGAAAGCAGATATAGGAATATCGGTTACCGATAATATCGCGCATTTCACCCCCGCCTCAGATGTCATTATGGAAGCATCTGTTTTTAGGTACCTGCCCTTATTTTTAAAGTTCTCCAGGTGGAGCAGGCACATTATCATCGTGAGCTTCGTAATATCCTTCCTGTACAATATTATCGGATTAGGATTTGCGGTTAGTGGTCAGCTGACGCCACTATTCGCGGCTATACTTATGCCGTTGAGCAGTATTACGGTGGTTGGCTTTTCCACTTTGGCGGTTAACTTTGTAGCGAAAAGAAATGACCTGTTGAAATGGAAGTGATCATCATCCTTATTCTATTCAGCCTTGTTATTGCCATTGGTTTTCTGGTGGCCTTTATCTGGGCGGTTAGGTCCGGCCAGTTCGAGGACACAGAAAGCCCTTCTATCCGCATGCTTTTCGAAGATAAGTCCAAAAAAAAGAAAGACAAGGATGACAAATAATTTGTAAATTTGGTTAGAATATATACTAAATAGAAACCTTGTTTGGTTTTTTTGCATTATTAGCCCTTTGTTGTTCAACTTTTTTGAATGAATATAAATAGTTCCAACAATTTCATATTCTTCAAAATATGACATTTGTCATATGACTCCCCTAAGGCCCTGATTAATTTAGAGGCTAATTTTTTACCACTAATTACTGTCAGAAATATGCAGCTGGAAAAGTTTTACTACGATAATAAAATCGTGAAGTATTTCTCTATCGCCACCGTAGTATGGGGGCTGGTAGGAATGCTCGTCGGGTTGATTGCTGCCACGCAATTATTCTGGCCCGAACTAAATGGAGGGGTTCCATTTCTCACGTTTGGTCGAATCAGACCGGTGCACACCAATGCGGTGATCTTTGCCTTTGTTGGTAATATGATCTTTGCGGGGGTTTATTACTCGCTGCCACGCCTTTTGAAAACCAGTATTTTCAGCAATCTGTTGAGCTGGATTCACTTCTGGGGCTGGCAACTGATCATTGTGGCTGCGGCTATTACGCTACCACTGGGTTTTACCACAGCCAAAGAATATGCCGAGCTGGAGTGGCCGATTGATATTGCCATCACTATCATTTGGGTAGTGTTTGGTATCAATATGATTGGTACCATATTGCAAAGGCGTGAAAGGCACATGTATGTGGCTATTTGGTTTTACATCGCCTCGTTTATCACTGTGGCAGTGCTTCATGTAGTCAACTCCTTTGAGTTGCCTATTTCATTCATGAAAAGTTATTCGTGGTACGCCGGCGTGCAGGATGCACTGGTACAATGGTGGTACGGACACAATGCGGTGGCATTTTTCCTGACGACACCATTTTTGGGGTTGATGTACTACTTCCTGCCAAAAGCAGCAAACCGGCCGGTTTATTCTTATAAATTATCCATTATACATTTCTGGTCCCTGATATTTATTTATATCTGGGCCGGGCCTCACCACCTTCTGTACACAGCGCTTCCCGATTGGGCACAGTCATTGGGCACAGTATTCTCAATCATGCTTATCGCTCCATCATGGGGAGGTATGTTAAATGGCCTTTTGACCTTAAGAGGCGCCTGGGACAAAGTGCGCGAAACACCAATGCTGAAATTTATGGTAGTGGCCGTTACGGCCTATGGTATGTCGACTTTTGAGGGCCCAATGTTGTCGCTGAAGAACTTCAATGCTTTCGGACACTACACGGATTATATAATCGGTCACGTACATATTGGCGGACTGGGATGGAACGGGTTCCTGACCTTTGGTATTCTCTACTGGATGATCCCGAAAATGTGGCGGACCAATCTGTATTCACAAAAACTGGCCAACTTCCACTTCTGGATTGGAACACTGGGAATCATATTCTATGCGTTGCCAATGTACGCTTCGTTCTTCGTTCAGTCGCTGATGTGGAACCAGTTCAACGAATTCGGTATTCTTGAATATCAAAACTTCCTTCAGACTGTAACTCAGGTAGTGCCCATGTATATGCTTCGTGCATTCGGTGGTCTTTTATACCTTACTGGCGCCGGCGTTATGACATATAACCTGATCAAAACAGCGGCACAGGGTTCATTCCTTGCCAAAGAAGAAGCGGAGGCCCCGGCGCTGGAGAAAAAGAAAATCACGGGTGGTTACTGGCACAGTGTTCTGGAAAGAAAACCTATCGTATTTACTGTTCTGAGCCTTGTGGCCATATTGATAGGTGGTATTATCGAAATGGTACCGACCTTCCTGATCAAATCAAATGTACCTACTATTTCCAGTGTACAACCTTACACTCCGCTCGAATTGCATGGACGCGATATTTATATCAGGGAAGGCTGCTTCTACTGCCACTCACAAATGATTCGGCCATTCCGTGCGGAAACCGAGCGTTATGGCGAATATTCAAAAGCGGGAGAGTTCGTGTATGACCATCCATTCCTGTGGGGCTCAAAGCGTACCGGGCCGGATTTGCATCGAATTGGTGGAAAGTATACCGATGACTGGCATTATTTCCATATGTATAATCCAAATCAGTTTGTGGAAGGATCAATCATGCCGGAGTATCCATGGCTTCTTGAAAACACAATAGATAAATCATTGACTCCAAAAATGATCAGTGCGATGCAAACTTTGGGCGTACCGTATGAAGAAGGGTATGCAGAAAAGGCCAATGGTGAATTGGATGCTCAGGCTGCAAAAATTGTGGCTAATCTTGCGGAAAAGGATATTGAAACCAGTGGCGACATGGAAATTGTAGCGCTGATTGCGTACCTGCAACGACTGGGTACCGATATCAAAGTGAAGGATGATGTAGCCGAAAATCAATAAGATATGTTTAAGCATTATTTCGAACAAATTCACAATATAGAAGTATGGCCAATTGTTTCTTTGGTCATCTTCTTCCTATTTTTTGTTGGCTTGTTGATACATATTTTCAAAATCGACAAGAAGTTTATCAATAAAATGGAAAACCTTCCCCTTGAGGAAGATGAAGTTTCTGTGAATGAATCCTGAAAAAACTGGACTGATGAAAAAAACCAATACATATATCAATCAAAAATGGCTAGCGGCGTTATTAATGATTTTCGCAATGCCATTTGCGGTAAGCGCACAGGAAGCAGAGCCAAGCGCCTTAAATAATCCGGAAGTACTGCTAACAGTAGTGCTCGGCCTTGTGCTGATCGTTGCCATTCTCGTGCTGATCGTTGCCTTGTATATGGTACGTGTGATCAAACTGATCATGTCGGAAGAGAAGAAAGCAAAGGCCACTTCAAAAGCCAAAACAGAAGGACTGACCGTTGAAGAAGTACTGGCTAAAGATAAAAAGGAAAGCTGGTGGAAATCGGTTAACCAAAAGCTGACCGATGCGGTGCCTGTTGAGAAGGAAGAAACCGTGATGCTCGACCACAACTATGACGGCATCAAAGAGCTGGACAACCACCTGCCACCGTGGTGGACCGGGCTTTTTTACTTTACCATTGCCTGGGGTGTCATCTATCTTCTGGTTTATCATGTGTTTGGATTACTTCCACTTTCCGAAGAGGAGTATCAAATACAAATGGCCAAAGCAGAAGCGCAGAAAGAAGAAATGATGCAACTGGCTGAGAATAGCATCGATGAGTATACAGTAGAATTTACCGATAATGTAGCCAGCCTTGAAAGTGGTAAAAACATATACCTGAATAATTGTGCAGTTTGCCATGGCAGAGAGGGTCAGGGAGGTATAGGCCCTAACATGACCGATAAATATTGGATTCATGGGGGCTCTATACAAGATGTATTTAAGACCATTAAATACGGTGTACCGCAGAAAGGAATGATCTCCTGGCAAAAAAGTTTGACGCCACCTCAAATGAGAGATGTTTCGAGTTTTATTTTGACCTTACAAGGCACAAATCCGGCCAACCAAAAAGCCCCTGAAGGTGAGTTATACGAACCGGAAGAAGGACCTGATTCAACTGAAGGAACAGAAACTGGAGAACAGGAGCCGGTAGAAGAAACGGTAGAAGCGGAAAGCGATACAGTCGAATTGGCATTGAATTAATTAAAATAGAATGGCAGAGAACGCAACGACGGGTGAGGATTTATATAGTTATGATGAGGCCTTCAGGGATACCATTGGAACTGTGGATGAAAAAGGGAACAGAATTTGGGTATATCCCAAAAAACCTTTTGGCAGGTTTCATAATTACCGGGCAATCGTAGCTGTTGTTTTGTTGATATTGCTGTTTGCCGGTCCATTTATCAAGGTGAATGGCCATCCATTTTTGCTTTTCAATGTTTTCGAAAGAAAGTTCATCTTATTTGGAACAGCATTCTGGCCGCAGGACTTCCACATCCTGGCTTTGATCATGATCTCTTTTGTCGTATTCATTGTGTTGTTTACGGTAGTTTACGGCCGGGTATGGTGCGGTTGGGCCTGTCCGCAAACGATCTTCATGGAAATGGTTTTTCGCAAGATCGAATACTGGATAGATGGTGATGCAATAAAGCAGAAAAAGCTTAAAGCAGCGCCATGGAATGCAACCAAAATCTGGAAGCGATCACTGAAGTTTGTCTTATTCCTTGCCATTTCACTTCTCATCAGCCATACGGTCATGGCCTATCTGGTAGGGCTTGATCAGGTGGTAGAAATTGTATCCCAACCACCTACAGAGCGCCTGGCTGGCTTCATTGGGCTGATGGCTTTTACAGGAATATTCTTCTTTGTTTTCTGGTGGTTCCGCGAACAGGCCTGCGTGGCCGTATGCCCATATGGCCGTTTACAAGGTGTTTTTCTTGGTAACCACTCCATATCGGTCATATATGATTGGATACGCGGTGAGCCAAGAGGTAAGCTAAAGAAAAACGAACCACAGGCGGATAATGGCGATTGTATTGATTGTAAAATGTGTGTGCACGTTTGTCCGACTGGTATCGATATCAGAAATGGCACTCAGTTGGAATGCGTGAACTGCACAGCCTGTATCGATGCCTGCGATGACATCATGGATAAAGTAGGAAAACCACGTGGCTTGATCAGGTACGGGTCCATTGATGGAGTTAAAGAAGGTCGGGACAAAATATTCACGACCCGTGTGGCAGGGTACTCAGTAGTTCTCGCCTTACTGCTTAGCGTAATTGCTTTTATGCTCACGACACGCTCTGATATCGAAGCCACTGTTTTGAGGGTTCCGGGTCAGTTGTACCAAAAGCAGGAAAATAATCGCATTAGCAACCTGTACGATATCAAATTTGTCAACAAAACATTTGAAGATGTTGAAATAACGCTTAATGTGGAAGATTATAAAGATGTGACCATTAAGCAGGTAAGTAAGCAGGATGATATAATTGAGATACCGGCAAACTCAGTGTTGGAAGGGGTTTTCTTCATTGAAATGAGCCGGGATGATATTCAGTCCATGAACAATAAAATCACGCTCCAGCTAATCAAAGAAGGAGAGGTCATGGATGAAGTACGTACTAGTTTTTTTGGACCAGCTAAATAACGTCAAATTATGAATTGGGGTTGGAAAATTGCATTGGCGTATACGGGTTTTGTGGTAATGGTATTGGCGATGGTGGTATATACCATGAACCAGGATTTGTTCCTGGTAGCCGACGATTACTATAAGCAGGAGATCGAATACCAACAGGAGATCGACAAAATGGAAAATGTTGCCGCATTGAGCGATAAGATTCGGTGGAAGAAAGAAGGAACCTATATCTTCCTTACTTTTCCAAAAGAATTTCAAAACGTTAAAACAGCGGGCAATATCCATTTCTTCCGTCCTTCCGATGCAAACAAAGACAAGATTATCGACCTGAATGTGCAAGGCCTTCAGCAAAAAGTATTTGTAGGTACCTTGGATAAAGGCTTCTGGAAATTGAAGATCAACTGGCAGGCAGGTGGTAAGTCATATTACCAGGAAGAAGAATTATTACTCTGATGTTGTATCCGGCTTTTCTGATTGGATTATTGGGCAGCTTGCACTGCATTGGCATGTGCGGCCCCATTGCACTTACCGTAGGTGTGCAATCGGGGAAAGCGCCGCTCAGAAAAGCCGGTAATTTATTATTGTACAATTTGGGGCGCGTGGTCACCTATGCGTTTTTAGGCCTCGTGCTCGGCGCCCTGGGCTTTGGCTTTAAGGTAGCCGGGCTTCAACAAACCCTTTCCATAGCAATTGGTGTGGGTTTGATCATATATGCCTTTTGGCCCAGCCTGATCCACAGGCTCGAACAGAAAACCAGTCACCCGCTTTACAAGGCCAATCAATGGCTGAAGAAATCACTTGGAAGCCTGCTTAAATCCAATAAAGGTCATAAAACTTTTTTTATTGGCTTGCTCAATGGGCTGCTACCATGTGGACTGGTATATTTTGCCGTGGCGGCAGCAGTAGCTGTGGGGTCGCCAATAGACGGCATGTGGTTTATGATGGTATTCGGTGCGGGCACTATTCCTTTACTCATGGCATTTGCCTTTTTCGGTGGTTTGGCCGGGGTAAGGTTTAAAAAATACCTGACAAAAGCCTTGCCCGTATTGGTGTTTTGCATGGGGGTGCTTTTTATTATGCGTGGGCTCGACCTGAATATACCTTATTTGAGCCCCGAGTTAAGTAGCTTTGCCAGTGGCGACGATGCCGCTGTATGCCACTAAATATTACCTGAAAATGTCCTCATGCGGTATGCATTCATGGCATTGGCCCCCAGGCGGTCTGTAAGCTTATGATTGACGTATGCCCCCACAATAGCCCCGAAACCCGGAATGAGCTGTAGCAGTTTGGCCAAGTCTAAAAAGTCGCGATACTCCAATTGAAAGGTCTTCCAATCAAAGTCATTGATATCATCAGGCAGGTCGTGTTTAACGGAATCCCAGTTGCTTATGATTTCGAAAGTCTTTCTTTGGTTTTCCCGGCTGGAAAAAGTGAATTGAAAGAGATATAATATGAAGAGCCTTTCTTTATAATCGCGTGTTTCGTATCCATATTTGGCAGCGATCTCAAATAACATTTTCATTTTTAAGGCCATCCAAAGCGGGAAATCGGAAAGGCCCCATAAAATACCGCCCCAGCCGGTAACAGCCCCCTCAATAGTTGCGCCCGACCGGTAAAATTTAATGCGCTGGCGTATCAGGTCTTCGGTTTGTTTGAAGTGGTAAACTTTAAGGGGCTTAGCTGTAGTGATATTAGCGCCAAAGAGCACCGACCTGACCATTTGTTTAACGGTTGTCGTGATGACCCTGTGTATCTTTTCCGGTATAGCGCCATTGATCCTTTTCTGGAAAAACCGGGCGCTATTGTGAAAAATCCGTGGACTTTTCAATACCTTATTCTTCCACTCCCTGCTTTCCGCCATGGCCTGCCTTTCATAGGCGTTGAATGTTTGTTTATTTTTGTAGGTTGGATCACTTGTCTCGTACTGCATATGTATTCATACGAAAAAGATGGAAGGGTTTGTTTAGTAAACATCTTTTCATTCAGGCAATCGGGCATTTGATCATATTATTCCTTTCTTGCAAATGAGTTTTAATAATGCCATTCCGTTGCTTGTCCAGCTCCCGCCTTCTTTCTTTTTTGCATCCACAATGATCCTGATCTGTTCGATCACATTTTCCAATTCGGAAAATACTTTCAGAAATTCGCGGCATTAATTTATGAATTCGAATGTTTCAATTATGGTCGATTAAACATTTTTCCTTTGATTGAAAACACTAAAGTCTTTTCATCAAATGGCATTCCTTCTGTTGCTCCTTTCAAAGACAAACAAAACGCTCTGTATTTTTCAATATCCATACCACTTCTTACTATTCAGCTTTCTCGGCAAATCCAAGGATATATCCGTTTGGGTCTTTAGTGTAAAACTCTTTCATGCCATACCAGGCTAGTTGTGGTTCTGTTATTTCAGCAACTTTGTCTTTGATTTCATCATAGAAACTGTCCAAATCATCAATTTCCATGTAGAATGAAACAGAAGCTCCAAATGGAATATCTTTTGCCATTTCCACGTCATTTTTAAAATTATCACTTCGCTGGAACATTCATTTCAATTTTATCTTTTGACACTAAAGCATAAACATATTCTTTGGTGTCTGATAACGACTGTTCTATTCCTTCTTGCGTTTCGGGTACTGCCATCAGAAGAGAAAAACCTAAAATGTTCTGATAGAAGTCAACAGTTTTTTTAATCTCCTTTACTTCAAAATTGGGTGTTAGCTTGTTTACCTTCATTGTCATTCATTTTTATAAGTTCATGAGCTAAAATTACGAATTGGTAGAATTTGATAATTGTAAAAATCGGTCGTTTTCGTTTTTATATAGTTCTTTCGGGGTGAATCCGGTATATTTATTGATTTCTTTGATAAAATGAGATTGGTCAAAATAATTTCTTTGCGGGAATAGTTGTCCTTTTGCAATTTCAGAGTAGGGTGAATTACACTATAATATGTTGGAAAACGTTTTTTGCGAAAACCCAAATTGCTGATTAAAATATCGATTTATTTGCCGGCTACTCCAGGAAACTTTTTCTGCCAATTCAAATACCTTCACATCTCCTGTACTTTCATACAGTAGATTAAATAAGGTGATTTTTCTATTATCGATTTTTTATAAGTTTTGCAATCTGTGATTAATTTGTTTGGAAAGGGCATGTGAAAAATCATAAAAGTCTTCAAAAGAGAGATTTTCAACTGCGAAGATACCAGAGGGCAAAATAGTGCTGGTGTTCAAGACACTTTTTATGGACTTTTTAAAAATATATTCAGCGGCAATAAGTATAAAACGAACACCTATCAATTTCGTATTCGTTTCAATGTTGATGCGTATGGATTTTGTCCATACACCGGTCAAGGAAACATTAAGTAGTTGATGGTTTCTAATACAGACCAAGAGGGGTTGGAAAGAAAAAACATAATCAGACATTATTTATATTGTCACATGATCCACAATTGCAAGATCAAATACCATCTATTACCATGATAAATTTAATCATCAATTATGACAACCCTATGTCAGAAGGTCCTTGTTTTTTTGAGCATAACGGTTTGCTATTGAATAGGATGGCTTTAGAATTATTTTCTTGTCATTTGGGACCGAAATTAGATAATGGCGCCATTATTTCATTTTGGCATTTAACGTCCTAACATTTTATCGTCAATCTTTATTTTCAGTGTTCCAAAAGGGCGCTGAAAATCCATCAATGACCACCAGCGTCCCCAAAGTTGGTTATAGAAGTTTAATCGACACATTAATATAGGTTGTTTAATGGGATTGGTATCTGAAGGAGTGGAATACTTAACTCAGTAAGATTCTGAAAAACTTTATATAGGTATTCATTTAGTTCTCTGAGTTTTGATTTTCAGTGATATAAGTTTTATCTTCTGATAAGATATACGACTATGACATTACTAAAATTTGACAGGAACACCTTTGATGAGCATTTTGGAAGCTAAAAGGATTGGTACCGGCACTTGGTGGAGCTAAAGTGGGGCGATGGGTATGCTTGCAAACGCTGTGGTTACCAGAGCTACATCAATGGCAAGCAACCCTACAGCTGGCGTTGTCAGGGGCGTGGTTATGACGAATCCACTAACCAGTCACCCTTTTTCGAAAGCTGAAATTTGGCATTGGCAAGGCTTTTGGGATGCTTTATGAGATATCCACCAGCAGGAAGGGTGCAAATAGTGTTTGGTTGGCCGAGCGTTTCGGGGTACAACAGAACACTGCCTGGCTTTTCAGGCAAAAAGTGCAAAAGGCCATGAAGAGCAGTGGGGGCCATCCTTTAGAAGTTGAAGTGCATGTAGACGAATTCGAGATAGGGGCCCCAAAACAGGGCAACAGGGGCGTGCGCACAGCGGCACCAAAATGCGTGTTGTGATCGCCATAGAACACCGTGAGGGTAAGTCAGGGCGTGGTTATGCCAAGGTGATCGCAGACTACAGCCCTGAATCGCTACAACCAATCTTTGACATCCATATTGGCAAAAAGTCATATGTTCTGGCAGGTGGCTGGTCAGGATATCAGCCCATCAAGGAAGGGCGCCCCAACCTTTCCCAGATACAGTCCGGGAAGGGAAAGAACTTCAAGATGTTACATATCCAGATTAGGAACTTCAAGAACTGGATTAGGGGCGTACATTTCTATTGTGAAAGGAAAAAACTGCAAAAATACATCGATGAACACTTTTACAGGGTCAATAGAAGGAACCACAGGGCCACAATCCTGGAAAAGCTCATAGAAAGATGTGTTGCTTGCACGCCCATGACCAAAAATGGCCCATATCCCGCGACTTAAATGAGTAACACTAATTTAATAATTAAATGATCACATAAATTTAATGAGGCTAACCTCTTGATAATTAATCAATTTTTGTTATTTTAAGCATCCTATTTGATGAGCCAAACCACCGTACTTCTTCACTTAATAAGCACAAAAAAAAATTTGAAGCGGGCGAACGTAAAGTAAACTTTATGACAAGAAAAAAGGTATTGTTTTTATGCACCGGAAACTATTACAGAAGTAGGTTTGCAGAAATTGTGCTCAATCATTTTTCCACATTGAGCAATTCGGAATGGAGAGCTTTGAGCAGGGGTCTAAAAGCCAACAACCCGGCTAATGTTGGCAAAATTTCACCTCATACCCTCGTTGAGCTCAATAAATTAAATATTCCAATTCCATATCTATTAGATATACCCAGAAAAGTCAGCCAGAAAGAATTTGAAGGAGCAGATAAAATAATAGCGCTTAAAGAAGAGGAGCATAAGCCAATTATCGAAAAAAATTTCGAAAAGTGGGCTAAAAAAGTAGAGTATTGGGATATTGATGATGTCGATGTAGAATCTCCTAAGAAAGTAATGCCCGGGCTTTATCTTAAAATTGTTGGGCTTGCAAATGAATTGGGTATCCACAGCGGTGATCTTACCGCCATTCTGCGACAAACGGTGGCCGTTGGCGTCAGATAGTTATTGTTTCTAATCATCCAAACATAAAACAAGTATGAGTAACAAAATTATTGACCTTTTAGGCAAAGAGGGAGAAGACTTGCTCAACCACAAATGTGTTTTCCCCACGGATCAACTGCACTTACCCGGCCCCGATTTTGTAGACCGGATTTTCGTGCCGTCCGACAGACCGATCAATGTAATTAAAAACCTGCAGTGGCTATTGCGGCACGGAAGGTTGTCAGGTACAGGATATTTATCCATTCTTCCTGTCGACCAGGGAATCGAACACAGCGGGGCCTCGTCTTTTGCACCAAATCCTATTTATTTTGATGGCGAAAACATAGTTGAACTCGCTGTTGAAGGTGGATGCAACGCGGTTGCCTCGACCCTTGGCGTGCTGGGGTCGGTGGCGCGTAAATACGCACATAAGATCCCATTTATATTAAAGATCAATCATAATGAACTATTAACCTACCCCAACAAATATGATCAAATATTATTTTCAAGTGTTGATCAAGCTTATGAAATGGGTTGTGCGGGCGTAGGCGCTACCATTTATTTTGGTTCGGAAGAAAGCAATCGGCAAATAATTGAAATTTCGGAAGCATTCGAACATGCGCATGACCTGGGAATGTTTACAGTCTTGTGGTGTTATTTGCGAAATAGCAACTTTAAAAAAGATGGTAAAGATTACCACACTGCAGCTGACTTAACGGCACAGGCAAACCATTTGGGAGTAACGATAAAAGCCGACATCATCAAACAAAAGCAGCCCACTTTGAATGGAGGCTATACTGCCATCAATTTTGGTAAAACTTCTGATAAAGTTTACGGTGAACTTTGTACGGATCACCCCATTGATATGACGCGCTGGCAGGTAGTGAACAACTATATGGGCCGTGCAGGATTGATCAATTCAGGAGGAGGGTCCGGTTCAAATGATTTGGCAGATGCGGTAAAAACAGCAGTTATCAACAAGCGTGCCGGCGGTATGGGGCTCATCTCCGGTAGAAAAGCTTTTCAGAAACCGATGAAAGTGGGAATAGAATTGCTCAATGCCATACAAGATGTCTATCTGGATAAGGCCGTAACCATTGCCTGAGTTTTATGATAAGATTTTAAAAAGGCTCATTTTCTGGAATGAGCCTTTTTTTATGTGTGTTAAACACAACTTTGAGAGAGTAGGGTAGTTGATGTTTATAGTTTAAATTAAAACTTAATAGATCATGAAAATTACTTATCAAAAACAATTATTGTAGTCGTTCTCTGGCGTCTTGTCGACCGAATTTAAGATAAACTTCGAAACTTTTATGGAATGGTTTGGAGCAGGTCTCCCGACAAAATATCAAAAAAGTAGTTCGGGAGGCCTTATATAGTCCGTAGGCTTTCGAGATCAATAACACTTATAATTTAGAATTTCTTATAAAATTCCAATGACATCCGACTAAATTCAGAATATTAAAAAAAGGCGCTTTTACATTAAAACTAAGGTGATTTTCCAAGGTCCTGAAAAACACCCCCCTTCATTTAAGGCAAACAAATTTAGGGCACTAATATTATCCTGCTTTACAAATACAAGTGGAACATTGAAGTGTTGTTTAAGCGGCTAAAACAAAATTTCGGAACCAAGTATTTTTTCTCGGACAGCGCCGAGGGCATCAAAACACTGGTTTGGACAGCTTTAATCGCCAACTTACTGTTTTCGGTAATACACAGGCATTGCAATGAAGCTGAGTTATTCGTTACCATTGTGAATATGGCAGCAATTAATATGGGTTCTTACATTTCTTTGATCAAATTAGTGAAATCCAGGCGGCTTACTGGCAGTGAACCTGACCTTAACATAGTTCATCTAAAGGGCAGTCCGGATAAAACCTCATAATCTGCATTTCCATTCAGCCGGGTCACAAAGTATGTCCCTTTTTCCGTCCTCTCTCCCCACTTTTGGTAATTGATATAGCCTTTGTCAAAAACGTAAATGCCTCCTTTTTCCACTTCCAGCTGTCCGAGAAAAGATTTATCATTGCAGGCCGCTTCTGTGAGGTGGACTAAATCAGGCGCAAAACCACCCAAAGGCATTTTGGCGTGGAGCTTCAAGCCGCCTTTCTTTTTGCCAGAGAGCGGGTTTCTCACTGCCCCCTTAAATATATCCACAAACAAAGTGATGGTTGAGGCATCGAAAATGGCTACTTTGCTGGTATCAATTTCATCCTAAAGAAAGCTGCATTCAACCGGATTGGTCACATCCTTATAATACTCATGAAGCTGTTTGTAAATACAGGCGAATACTTCGCTGTTGCGGTTGATGTTGGCGTCACTAAGCGTACTGACCGCCGGGAGGTTGTCAATACCCAGATAGGTCAGCTTATCTTCCAGGAACAAAAGGCTTTTGCATAGTGTGTTAAGTTAATCTGCTTGGGTCACCACACCATAAAGCATAAAGACCAGTTGCTTCCAGGTGGTCATTGTCTTATAGTATCGGTCGCTTTCATACTCACCTACACAACGATCCACTATTTCACGGGGAAGAAAAGAAAGTAACCGACAAATTACCGGTTGACCTGCAAGATTTGTGTTTTTGGCCATGATGTTCTAAGTGTGATAACTTCAAACATCATAAAACTTTAGCGAGGTGTCAAAACCTCGCTATTGTATTTTTCCAAGTACTATGAATAAAATCCATTTTTTGCCCGTATGACAGTGATTTTTTATTAAAATTTAGTTTTTCTTTTTGCGCTTAAAAAAGTCCTGGAGGTTCTTTTTGGCATCTTCTATGGCCTTTTCGGCATCTTCAGCTTTCACCGTGTCAATACCTTTTTTCAATTCCTCTGCCTTTTTTTTCAGTTCTTCTTCGTTACCTTTTTTCAATGATTCCATTGCTTCATTCAGCTCTTTTTGGGCCTCCGATTTGATCTCCTCCTTTTGCTCGGTTACCGTTTCCTTGATTTCTTTTTCTATTTGCTTTTTCTCTTCCTTTACAGTGGCTTTCACACCGGAGTCTTCAGCGCCTCCAACGGGTTTGGCACTTGCCAGATTAATTTTGGGATCCTTGTAGGTACCGCCAATATTGAAGGTCAGGTTCATTTTATCACCTACCACTTTGGCCTCGCTTCCCAGCAGGTCGCTTACTACGTTGTTTACCGCCTGGCCGTACTGGCCGGTTTCTATTTCAGTGCTGAGCGCGTAATCGAGTGAGCCGTCGATACCGATACTGCCGGCGATCACCGCTTCATTGCCGCCAAGGTTCAGGGTAAAAGGTTTAACTTTGGCCCTTCCGTCTTCAATACTGGCGCTTAATACAATTTCTTTCAGGGTCATATTTTCGCTTTCCAGGTCCATTTTCGTCAGGCTGTTGATACCGCTCACTAGTTTAGATTGTTTAACCCTGGCCTGATCAATATTGATTAGGCCGCTACCTTGAAGGGTTTCCAACAACGGCGTCATATCCGCCCCCAGTAATCCGGAAATTTTAAAATCGGTTGAAAAATCCCCATCCATTAACGCCGCCATGGGGGCAAAAGCTTTTACAGTGGTAAAATTCTGGAAAGATGCCGGAATAGAAAGGTTCCGGATATTGAGGTCATATGAAAAGGCCGCATCCTCAAAACCCTTGGTGTCATATACTCCATTCATAACAATGTGGCCCCCGAGAAGGTCGAACTGCAACCCTTTAAGATCTAATATTCCATTTTCCACAATGATGTCACCCCGGGCATCTCGTAGTACCAGCTTGTCATAGTAAATGCGATCGATGCTGGAGGTAAAGGTAATATCCAGGTTTTCCGGTACTTCAATCACTTCAAACGCAGTGGTATCTACATCTTCGGGCTCGTCCGGATTGGTCTCCTCACCGGTCATCCATTCATTCAGGTCTATTACTTTAGAACGCATGGAAAACCGGCCGTGTAAAAGGGCATTGTCCTGAAATGTGTAATCAATATAATTATCAATATAGCCCTGCAAATTAAAATCACTTGCTCCTGCAGAAGCGATACACTCGGTGATATTAAGTTTTTGAGGATCAAAAGAAACGCTGGAAGTTGAGATTTTAAAAGGCTTGGGCAGGTCTTCACTTTTGTATTCGAAGTCGGTCAATGTGGCCTCACCTTTGGTCGGGAACTGATCATAGCGTTCTGCTTCCACATCCGAATATTTACCCCTTGTTTCAATGTCGGCCACCAGTTTCCCCGAGTAGGTCATGCCTTCAATCGGGTACAGGTCGCTGATAAGCCCAAGGTTTAAGGCGCCTTTAGCGCTCAGGTCCCAGGCATAATCCACGAAATTGTTCAGGGTTAATGAGGCTTTAAATTCTTCCTCATCCATTATCATCGTAAAATCGTCCACTTTCAGGGTGGCATCCTCCATTTTCCCGGTAGCACATTGGGTTGTGGCAGTAAAATGCATGTCATTCAGGGCTTCCGGAAATTCTGTGGATTTTACATACCCGTCTTTCATGCCCATGTTCCCCTTAAAAGATGGGATAATGTTGCGGACGGAATCATAAACGCCTTCCGCCTGAAAGTCCATATTGAACAGGCCTCTCATTTCGAGGCCCTCTACGGGATAAAACTGAGTGATTTCCTGCAGGTTAAGGCTGCCTTTCAGGGCGGCCTCCATGTCATAGTCGATCAGGTTTTTGATCAGCAATTTAATATCAAACGGGTTTGAACCAAAGTCGACATGAAACTGCTTTATGTTGATCATGGTGTGCTCTACCACTCCATCGTGGTTGTCGACCATCATGTCGAGCGATATATTTTCCAGGGCCGAGGGCAGGTCAGGGTATTGAATTCTTCCGTTGGCAGCTTGTGCTTTTACCTGAAAGGCCGGCAGCTTTTCTTCCGTCAGTTTTCCCCGCACGAATCCTTCAAATGTAAGCGCACCCTCGGCCTGTACATCTTCAAAACCTTCTATGTAAACACCGGGAACCAGGGAATAAATAGAGCGAATGCTGGCCCCGGGACTGGAGAATGAAATGTCCATATCCATATCATCTTCCGGCATGGCGAAAAAGCCACTGAAAGCCAATGGCAGGTCGTTTACTTTGATCAGGTTGTCTTTGAATTCAAAGCGCATTTTATCCAGGTCCATCAGCATCGTCAGGTCAGCCTGCAATTGATGACCGCTCAGGTATTGCACTCCTTCCATCTCAACCGTAGATGATGAGATGCTGGTATTCGTTACCATTTCAAAAACAGATAGTGTAAAGTCGCCACTGCCTTCATGGTTTACCCCATACAGCTTGGCCATTAAATCCGAAGATCGGTCCTCATAAATAATCTGACCATTCATGATCTCCCAATGATCAATTCCGATATTCACATCGGAAGAAGTCGTGTCACTGTCAACCCTTTCTTCCTCACTTTCCACCGCTATATCGTAATTGGCCATGCCATTTTCAAGCACCTTTACATAGATGCGGGGTTCATTGAGGTAGATGCTCTTTATTTTGATTTGATCGCCAAAGAGGCTAAACAGGTCAATGGTAATATCAAATGACTGAATATCGGCGAACGTATCCCTTTTAAACTCCTCCTTGCCTACAATCCCGAATTCCGACAATGATGCAGTGGGGTTCGGAAAATGGCTGAACATGGATAGATTGAACTTATCGAAATCAAAATAAACCTCGGCATTAAGCGATTTGTCCAGGTTTTCACTGATTTGATCTCTTATTTCATCTTTAAAAATTACAGGGATCAGTATCGCTGTTCCTACGATAATGGCCAGAATAATGGCTATTGCAATGATTATTTTTTTCATAAGGGTAACTAAGTTTTTTGTCCATTGAAATAGACAGGATAAAACCTACAGGAATGTATCAGTTTGGCTTTCCTTGTCATTGTATCAAATTTACAGTATTTCCATGGTAACGAAATAAGAGAATTGCAAAATCTCTTACATTATGAATTATTACTCCGGCGGGTGAGAGGATAATGCAATTAAGAATAGGCAATTCACAGGATAATTTGATATTACCTTTTGTGTAATGCAAAAAATGTTTAATTTTTCGCTACAGGGGGATTAAAAAAAATAATAACATCAGAATGGCGAAAAGCAGCACAAAATCTAAGATAAGTAAGAGAGCTATCGAACGAACCCTGTTAACGGAAATATCATGGGAGGCATGCAATCAGGTAGGTGGTATTTACACAGTGCTTCGCAGTAAAGTTCCTTCCATCATAGAAAAATTTGGCGATAACTATTGTCTGATCGGGCCTTATATCAATCCGGCAGTGGCAACCGAATTTGAAGAAGATTATTCTGATGATACCCCATTTTGCCAGGCTGTAAAGATCATGCAACAAAGTGGTTTTGATGTGCGGTACGGCAAATGGCTCGTGACGGGAAGGCCAAATATCGTTTTAGTGAACCCCCGCAGCTTTTACCACAAACTTGGCGAAATAAAATATATGCTGTGGGAGCATCACGATATCAGCATCCAGGAAGGTGAACAGCTTATTGAGGATGTGGTAGCTTTTGGAGGGCTTGTGAAGATATTTTTTAATATTCTTGCCAACGAATTTGCCTCTAAAAATAAAATAATTGCACACTTCCACGAGTGGATGGCGGGAATACCGATTCCTGAGCTTCGACTCGAAAATGTACCGGTGTCTATTGTGTTCACTACGCATGCCACCATCCTGGGCCGATACCTGGCTATGAACGATGACAACTTTTACAACCATCTGTCATTTTACAATTGGGATTCGGAAGCAACGAAATTCAATATTTCCACTCAGGTCAAGATAGAACGTGCAGCAGCTCACGGGTCACATGTTTTTACCACGGTCAGTGATGTCACAGCGCATGAATGTAAATACTTATTGGGCCGGGAGGTGGATTTGGTTACGCCGAATGGCATTAACATTGAACGCTTTGCAGCGCTGCACGAATTCCAGAACTTGCACCAGGAGTACAAAGAAAAGATCCACGAATTTACCATAGCTCATTTCTTTAAGAGCTACTCCTTCGATCTTGACAATACTTTGTATTTCTACACCTCCGGTCGTTACGAATACAAGAACAAAGGCTTTGACCTCACCCTGGAAGCGCTTGCCAGGCTGAACTACATGATGAAAAAGGAAAACATGGATAAAACCATTGTTATGTTTTTCATCACAAGGGCGCCTTACGAATCCATTAATGCGGATGTGTTGCATTCTCATGCCATGGTGGCGGAGTTGAGGCGAACGGTAATGTCAATAGAGCAACAGGTGGGGCGAAATTTGTTCTATACAGCCGCAGAACAAAAAGACAACAAACTTCCCAACCTCAACGAATTTGTCGATGATTACTGGAAGCTGCGGTTTCGAAGGACTTTGCAATCTTGGAAAACAGAAGCGCTTCCAGCGGTGGTAACGCACAATATGCAGAATGATTCAAATGATGCGCTACTCAATTTTATCCGGTCGTCGCAAATGATCAATAAAAAAGAAGACCGCGTAAAAATTGTATACCATCCGGATTTCATATCAGCTACCAACCCGTTGTTCGGTATTGAATACAAGCAGTTTGTCAGGGGGTGCCATTTAGGTATTTTTCCAAGTTATTACGAGCCATGGGGCTACACACCTCTCGAAAGTATGGCCAGTGGGGTGCCATCAGTGACCTCCAATCTTTCCGGTTTCGGTGATTATGTGGAGAAAAATATCCCCAATTACGAAGATAAAGGCGTGTATGTGATTGATCGGCAGAAACAAAATTACGATCGGGCGGCTTCGCAACTGGCAAGGAGTATCTTTTATTACTTACAATTAGATCGCCGGCACAGAATTGAATTGAGAAACAGCACAGAAGCAGCGTCGGTCAATTTCGATTGGAAATATCTCACGGCTTACTACGAACAAGCATATAACCTGGCCATAAAAAGGGTTCAGTTTTGAAGTCGTGATCTAAAATCTTCGCTTAGAGGTTTTACCATGCGCGATTCATAGTCAAAACATACGACGCCGGTTTTGCCATGTGCTATATCACGCCCGTCAGCTTTTCTCGTTATTTTATACACCAAATCGAAACCAAGTCGGGTAAAGTCGCTGGCCGCAACATGAACCTCGAGTTCATCGCCATAAAATGATTCGGCTTTATACACAATGGCGGCATCAGCCATTATGATTCCGGCGCCTTCCGAACCTCCGCCTTCATGCTCATACCCCAGGGAACGGAAGTACTGCAACCTGGCCTCCTGCATAATACTTAATATGGCATCATTGCCCACATGTCCGCCGTAATTGACGTCGCTTATCCGTACTTTTATCGGAGTGCTGAAGGGAAAACTATTGGGAAGTTCAATTTTTACACGACTCATTTTGCGTCATTTTGACAGTAAAATTTTAAATACTTGTTAAAATCAAGACAGAATAACAGGTTTTATCCTTGTTTTTGCCTTGGTAAAATTATTGTAGCAATAGGTGGAGAACAAGTAGAAAACAAAAAACTTTATATAAATGAATTTCGATCATTATACCATTAAATCACAGGAAGCCATACAAAAGGCAGTGGAGATTGTGCAAAGCAATCAGCAGCAACTGATTGAACCTGCACACTTGCTAAAAGCCATTTTGTTGTCTGACGATAACGTGGTGTCGTTCATTCTAAACAAAATGGGCATCAACCGGCTTCAGCTCGATAACAAGCTGGACGAGTTGGTAAATACCTATCCAAAAGTAAGTGGTCAGCAACCGTATTTGTCAAATGATACCAACCAGGTATTGCAGAAAGCACAGAATTACCTTAAAGAATTTGGAGATGAATATGTGGCCATCGAGCATCTTTTGTTGGGAATACTTGAGACAAAGGACAAGGCCAGTGGCCTATTGAAGGACTTCGGTTTTAATAAAAAAGACCTTATCGCCACTATAAAGGAATTGCGTGGCGGTGAAAAGGTAACGGGCCCAAATGCCGAGTCAAAATACAGGTCACTGGAAAGGTATTCCATTAATCTCAACAAACTCGCACAGGAAGGCAAGATAGACCCGGTAATTGGCCGTGATGAGGAGATACGTCGTGTATTGCAGATCCTTTCCCGCAGGACCAAAAACAACCCGATATTACTAGGTGAGCCGGGAGTGGGTAAAACCGCAATCGTGGAAGGCATGGCACAACGAATTGTCGATGGTGATGTGCCCGAAAACCTGAAAAGTAAAACGATCATATCTCTCGATATGGGATTGTTGGTGGCCGGCGCCAAATACAAAGGAGAGTTCGAGGAAAGGTTAAAAGCAGTCATAAAGGAAGTTACCGACTCCAATGGCGAAATCATATTGTTTATTGATGAGATCCATACATTAGTAGGCGCTGGTGGAGGCGAAGGCGCCATGGATGCGGCCAATCTTTTAAAACCGGCGCTCGCTCGCGGTGAATTGCATGCGATAGGCGCTACTACGCTTAAGGAATATCAAAAGCACATAGAAAAAGATAAGGCGCTGGAACGTCGTTTTCAGTCGGTATTGATCGATGAGCCGAACGTTCAGGATGCGATTTCCATTTTGCGCGGGATCAAGGAAAAATACGAGTTGCACCATGGGGTACGGATCAAAGACGATGCTGTGATGGCTTCTGTGGAGCTTTCCAACCGGTATATCTCCGACCGGTTTTTGCCTGATAAGGCCATTGACCTGATGGATGAAGCGGCATCAAAAATCAGGATTGAAATTGACTCTATGCCGGAAGAACTGGACGAACTTCAAAGGCGAATCATGCAGCTGGAGATCGAAAGGGAGGCTATTCGAAGGGAAAAGGATAAAGATAAAGAGGCTTATCTCTCCAAAGAAATTGCCGACCTCAGCGATAAGAAGAATGACCTGAAGGCGAAGTGGGGGAATGAAAAAGAGGTGATCCACGGCATACAGCAGACCAAGGAGGAAATCGACCGTTTAAAATTTGAAGCGGAGCAAGCTGAAAAATCCGGTGACTACGGTAAGGTAGCGGAGATCCGGTACAGCAGAATTGTAGAAGCTGAAAACAAGCTCGATCAACTCAAGAATAAAATGATGGAAATGCAGGGCGAAAACGCTCTGTTGAAAGAGGAAGTTGCCAGTGAAGATATCGCTGAAGTTGTGGCAAAATGGACGGGCATACCGGTTTCCAAAATGTTGCAAACCGAGCGCGAAAAACTGCTTCACCTGGAAAAAGAGCTGGGCAAACGCGTAGCTGGACAGGAAGAGGCGATCCAGGCGGTGAGTGATGCCGTACGTCGCAGTCGTGCAGGGTTGCAGGATCCAAAACGACCGATCGGTTCCTTTATTTTTCTGGGTACCACCGGCGTAGGTAAAACAGAGTTGGCCAAAAGTCTGGCAGAGTTCCTTTTTGATGACGAAAACAATATGGTCCGCATTGATATGTCGGAATACCAGGAGCGACATGCAGTGAGCAGGCTGATCGGGGCGCCTCCGGGTTATGTGGGCTACGACGAAGGCGGACAGCTGACTGAAGCGGTAAGAAGGAAGCCCTATTCCGTCATTTTGTTAGATGAAATTGAAAAGGCGCATCCCGACGTGTTCAATATATTGTTGCAGGTGCTCGATGATGGAAGGCTGACGGATAACAAAGGTCGTGTGGCTAATTTCAAAAATACGATCATCATCATGACCACCAATATCGGGTCACAATTGATCCAGGAAAGTTTTGAAAGAATGACACCTGAAAACCAGGACCAGGTAATGGAGGAAACGAAAATCCAGACTTTTGAAATGCTGAAAAAGTCAGTACGACCTGAGTTTCTTAACCGTGTGGATGAAACGATCATGTTCAAGCCATTGTCTAAGGCCGATCTGCGCAAAATTGTGGATATTCAATTCAGGATTGTGCAGCAACGATTGCGCGAGAACAATAGCATTGAACTGGAAGCTTCTGATGATGTGCTTACTTACCTGGGTGATATTGGTTTCGATCCGCAGTTTGGCGCTCGTCCGCTCAAGCGCGTACTGCAACGCAATGTACTGAACGAGCTCTCTAAGGAAATCATCTCCGGACGCATCAAGCCTGACTCAGTGGTTGCATTGACACTTGACGATAACAAGCAGATTGAGTTCAATAATATTGAACACGTAGATATAGGTTAACTGAACAAGTTGAGAGTTGAATTTACATCAAAAGAGCCCGGATATTTCGGGCTCTTTTGTCTGGACTTTGGCCATATGATCTATTTTCTACTATTCAAGATAGCCCTTGTGGGTGGATTAGTTGAGTTTCTATGGCTTTTGGTATGGCGCTGGCCGGCTATCCTCCATTTTAGATCCTTGACGATTTTAACCCAAATTGTTTATTTCACTTGAAAAGTATACCAGGATTTCAGTTTAAAAGTATACCACTTTTGATTAAGAAACAATATTTGAAGAAGAAAGGGGTACCCCTTTCTTCTTCAAATTGTTGGCGCCCTGATCTTCATATTTCTTTTTTTTATTTTTTCATTAGCGCCTTAGTTTCCCTCAACCTGAAGGACTCGCCATTCATGTTAATGAGATATGCTTTATGGGTTAGTCGATCGACCAATGCCGAGGTGAGAACCGGAGCGCCAAATAATTCACTCCACCGATCGAAGGATAAGTTCGTAGTGATAATTGTCGATTTTCTCCCTGCCCGCAATGAGAGGTGTGTAAAAAGCATCTCAGCCCCCTGCTTATCAAAGGAGACATAGCCAAACTCATCACA
>DNTA01000034.1 GCA_003500135.1 Cytophagales bacterium
CCGAACCGGGCAGGCTCTTCATTTGCTCATACGCACAAGGCATGCGCTTCATCCCCTCGCGAATCTTCGATTTTTGTCAATTCGATTACTTATACATGTAATTGATAACCTCTGAACCATTGAACCCATGAACTCTTGAACTGATTGCATTTCTTTTCTTAACGCTCCACTTTCTGAATTTCTAAACGCCTTTTGATCAAGGCCAATAATAATTCTGAATGGCGAGAAAGATTCAATCAGCTAGTCATTTAGGGATTGAAAGTTCAGCGTTCAGAGTTCAGTGAATTGATAAACAAGACATTCAAAAAATCCTCGAATCCACCTTAGAGAGTTGCAGGTGACAACACCTGCAACGGCAAAGGTCAAAGAAGCGCTATGAACTATGAGCCATGAGCCATAAACCATGAGCTAAAATTGACTCCAGCTTCGAGCAACGCAGGGAGGTGAACATCTGAACTTCAATTTATCTTCACCCCCATTGACTATGAAAAATACCTTCGCGGTCGGTTCGTTCGTAAGTGTGGGCGCCGAAGAAGTCGCGCTGTGCCTGTACCAGGTTCAGCGGCAATCGTGCTGTGGTGATCGCATCGTAGTAATTCAGGGCTGATGATAAGGCTAGCGCCGGTATCCGGTTTTGCAGGGCATGGATCATCAGGTTTCGGGTAGCCGAAGAGTTGTCTTCCAAAACACCCCGTATTTCCGCATTGGCAAAAAGGTGTGGCAGATTTGGTTTTTGCTGGTATGCGCTACGGATGTCTTCCAGAAAAGCTGCCCGAATGATGCAACCCCCTCTCCAAATACGGGCGATGGCTTCCATGTCCAATTCGTACTTATACCCTTCATTGGCAACGCTCAACAACTGAAAACCCTGGGCATAGGTGACCACCGTGCTGAAATACAGCGCTCTTTCGGCCAGGTTGATCAGCTCTTCCTTGTCGAGATTATATTCTTCTAAGGCATACCGGTTGCCGGTCGACATCGATTGACGCAGGTCTTTTTGTCCGGAAATCTGGCGCATGGAAACGGCTGCATCGATGGTAGGCGTAGCGATGCCCAGGTCCATTGCATTTTGGGAGGTCCACTTGCCGGTACCTTTTTGTTTGGCTTTGTCCAATACCATATCCACCAGGGAGTTGCCTGTTATATCGTCCTTCGTTTTAAATATCTGACTTGTTATTTCGATCAAAAAGGACTGGAGCCGCCCTTTGTTCCATTTTTCAAATACTTCGGAAAGTTCGGCATTCGATAATCTTCCATGCCTGAGCAGTAAATCATACACCTCTGCGATCAACTGCATCAGTCCGTATTCGATACCATTGTGCACCATTTTCACATAATTGCCTGCCGAGGTATTGCCCATATAGGCCACACAGGGTTCATCATTCACTTTGGCAGCCACCGATTCCAAAATAGGCGCCACCATTTCATAGGCCTTTTGATCTCCTCCCGGCATAATGCTGGGGCCACGCCGGGCGCCTTCTTCCCCACCGGAAACGCCAACACCCAGGTAAAGAATGTCTTTTTCCGACAACCTTTTCATCCTGCGGTTAGTATCGGTGTATAACGAATTGCCGCCATCGATCAGCAGGTCGCACGGTTCCAGCATCGATTCGAACTGTTCTATCACCGCATCCACCGCCTGGCCTGCCGGCACCAATATCATGATCTTTCTGGGTGTGGAGAGGCCCTGCACAAACTCTTTCGCATCGGTAGTGCTCAATGAAACCTTGCCCTCCGTATCGTTCGCAAAAGCTTCCACCTTTTCCGGATCCCTGTCGAGGCCCGCCACTGAATAGCCATGGTCTGATACGTTTAGCAGGAAATTTCGACCCATTACACCGAGGCCTATTAAGCCAAAATCGTATTTAGTCGCCATTGTGATCTTATTTTTCGAGGTTTTTTACTTTGTTCAACCTTCTTTCATGGCGTTCCTCACCGGAATATGTCGCGGCAAGAAAAGCTTCCAGAATTTCCATAACCAGCATCTCTCCTATTACCCGGCCGCCCAGACAAATAACGTTCATATCGTCGTGTTCCACCCCCTGATGGGCCGAGTAGGTCTCGGTGATCAATGCGGCACGTACACCTTTCACCTTGTTCGCGGTAAAGCATGCCCCCACACCGCTGCCACAAAGGGCAATACCTCTTTTTACATCACCTTTAGCGACAGCTTGCGACATCGGAATGACAAAATCGGGATAATCGTCCTGAGCGTTGAATTGGTCGGCGCCATAATCGATGACAGTATGACCCTGCACACGAAGCATTTCCACAACTTTTTCCTTCAGGTAAAAGGCGCCATGGTCGGCAGCGATTCCTATTTTCATATGCTTATTAATGGATTGGAACTATACAATGCGAATTATAGAGCTTACACATATCGCATTAAAACCCGAATATAGCGATATTCAAACAGGTATACATTAATTTTTACATTATATTGTGGATATGAAAAAGATTGACAGCCACATCCTGGTCATTTTCGGAGCCTCAGGTGATCTGACCCAGCGCAAACTGATCCCCGCCATTTTCAATCTGTTTTGTCGTGGTTTTTTGCCTCGACATTTTGCCGTTTTGGGTTGCAGCCGCACCTCCTTCAGCGACGATGATTTCCGCAATAAGGTGGTGTATAATAATGAACACCTCAAGCAAAAGAAGACCACCAGTGAGGAAGAGATGAAGCGCTTTGCTGATCAGATCTATTATCAGCCCGTCGATTCAAGTGTTTCCAATGATTTTGAAAAGTTGAAAAACAGGCTGGAAGCGCTGGATGGGAGCTGGTCGACCCGCGGACGTTACATCTTTTATTTATCCACCCCTCCTTCAATTTATGAGGTCATTCCCGAGCAGTTGTATAAATATGGTCTTACCAAAGAAAATGATGGCAGTTGGAAAAGGTTGATCATCGAAAAGCCCTTTGGCAATAGTTTATCGTCTGCAAAAGCCTTAAATCTGGAACTCCTGCGCTACCTGAAGGAAGACCAGATCTATCGCATAGATCATTACTTAGGTAAAGAGACGGTACAAAACCTGTTGGTGACGCGCTTTGCCAACAGCATTTTTGAACCGCTGTGGAACCGCAACTATGTGCACCATGTGGAAATCACCTCTGCCGAGGATGTCGGGGTGGAAAAACGCGGCGGCTATTACGAACATTCAGGGGCTCTTCGCGATATGGTGCAGAACCATTTGTTACAACTGCTGGCTGTCGTGGCGATGGAACCTCCCGTGCAGGCTTCAGCAAAAGACATCCGCAACGAGAAACTCAAATTGTTCCAGTCCATTCGTCCGTTCAGTCACGAAGATATTCGCGAGAACGTGATAAGGGGCCAGTACATGGCCTCTAAAATCAAAGGCAAAGAAGTGAAGGGCTATCGCGAAGAACACGGTGTAAACCCCGATTCTCGCACCGAAACCTATGTGGCCATGAAACTTTTTATTGATAACTGGCGTTGGGCAGGTGTACCCTTTTATGTCCGGACAGGCAAAAGAATGCCCACGAAAGTAACCGAGGTGGTCATTCATTTCAAGTCGACTCCACATCATTTATTTGCAGGATCTAACCAAATGCATACCGATAATATACTGGTCATAAGGATACAGCCCAATGAGGGGATATTGCTTAAATTTGGCATGAAAGTGCCCGGCGAAGGGTTTAATGTGAGCCGGGTAAATATGGATTTCCTATACGAGGACCTGGCCAATGCTTACATTCCGGATGCATACGAAAGGCTATTGCTGGACTGTATGCAGGGTGACCCGACATTGTATGCCCGTGGAGATTCGGCAGAAGCGACCTGGGCAATTGTAGACCCGATTCTGGAAGCCTGGAAGGAAGATAAGGAGATTAAAATGTACGGTTATCCGGCAGGCACATGGGGACCGGAAAATGCCGACATCTTAATTGGAGAAGGCAAGTCATGGCGCTACCCCTGTAAGAACCTGGTGGATGATGGTTTGTATTGTGAACTATAACAGCTAATAAAATATGCTCGAACGAATACTCGTATTTAAAGACACTAAAGCGTTATGTGAGGCAATGGCCGCTGATTTTTGGGGCATGTCGCTCACACAGGGCGTTAAACATATCGCATTAAGCGGAGGTTCCACGCCCATGATGTTGTTTGAAGTGTTGGCAAATGAATTTAACGACAAAATAGATTGGTCAAAGTTCCATTTTTGGTGGGGCGATGAGCGCTGCGTACCTCCTGACAATGATGAAAGCAACTACAAACTGGCCAAAGAGTATTTGTTGGACCATATCGATATCCCCAAGAAGAATATCCATCGCATTCACGGTGAAGCTATTCCCGAGAAAGAAGCCCAAAGATATGGACAGGAAATGTTCAGGCACCTTCCTCCCCTCGACGGATGGCCTTCCTTTAATTTGTTGCTTTTAGGCATGGGTGAAGACGGACACACGGCTTCAATTTTCCCCAATCAGATGGATCTACTCAATAGCAAAGATTTTTGTGCTGTTGCCAATCATCCGGTTACCGGTCAGAAGAGGGTAACCATTACTGGCCAGGTATTGAACCATGCCCGGGCCGTGTATTTTATGATCACTGGAGCTTCCAAAGCCGAAACCCTAATGAAGATAATCTCACAAAATACGGGGTACATGAGTTATCCGGCAGCACGGGTACACGCTGTTAATGGTTCTCTAAACTGGTGGCTCGATGAAGATGCCGCTTCCATGATCCAGTAACTCCAGTCACATTGAGTAAGACAAATGTGTTCATATTTGTAAAAAACGAAATTATGAACATACATAATGTAGGCAAGATTGACCGTGTAGTCCGGCTTGTCATTGGGCTGACATTATTTGGGATATATTTTACAGAAGTTTTTCCTGATGATATAAACCAATATGTTTTGTTTGGCGCTTTCATGCTTCTGATCACTTCTATACGCTCCTGTTGCCCGGTTTATATGCTTTTGGGTCGCGGCACGTGTTCCACCGGCAATACCCATTCATCCAAATTTATTGAAACAAAAAAGCTAGATGTAAATAAATATAAATAATTGATATTTAATTGTTTATCCCAAATTCAGCAATAGAGCAGAATTTGCCCAATGGGCCGACGAAAACCCGNNTATTGCAAAATTCGGGTTTATGTATTTTTATTCAAGTATAGCTTTCGATATTTTGCAATTGATCTATGGTATGCTTTTGTTGAAATAAAAATAACTGCCACTCACAATATTGGCCTGAAAGGTTTGTGATACAAATGTATTCTATTTGATCACCTAACCCTAAAGCAATGGAAAACTTATTCTTCATTTTCATGTTGTCCACACTTCTCGTGTTTACCTCAACATCCGTTTATGCTCAAAACGTTTCCACTCCCCGGGTAAGCGCGGCAGCAGAAGTCATTCAAAAAATTGGATTGACTACGGTATCGGTGCAATTCTCTCGTCCGCAGGTCATGGTAAATGGCAACGACCGTACCGGTAATATTTGGGGCGGACTGGTATCTTATGGTTTTGTAGAAGATACCTTCGCCACCAATGCAATGCCCTGGTGGGCCGGCGCCAATGAAAACACGGTTTTTACCACGAGCACTGACCTAATGATAGAAGGCGAAAAGCTGGCCGCAGGTGACAATGGTTTGCATATGGCCGTTTATGAAGATGGTAAGGTTACGGTTATATTTTCAGAAAACACTTCGTCATGGGGCAGCTTTCATTACTATGGGTCGGAAAATGTACTCAGAGTAGATGTACAATCTGTAGAGCATGATTTTACCAATACCCTCGCCTATAACTTCATTGACTTTGCGCCCAATAGCGCCACCATGGTTCTGGACTGGGAGCATAAAAGAATTCCGGTGAAAATCCCGGTAGATCCGGAACAGACCTTAGTTGCTTTCCGAAACGAGCTTCGCGGTATAAAAGGCTTTTCCTGGCAGGGGTGGAATTCAGCCGGATCAACAATATGAACCATGAAGAAGCTATCATGTGGGCTGACCTTTCGATCAATATACAAAAGACCTTTCAGAATACGGCAACCAAAGCCGGACTGTTGCTTCAAAAAGGCGAAAAGGACGAAGCCATGAAAATACTGGATGCTTCAGCCGAATTGGCCAATATGAATCAGTTGAATATGCTCGGGTATATGTTACTTCAACAGGGTGAAGCTGAAAAAGCTGTGGGATTTTTCGAGTTAAATGTCAAGCGCAACCCTGAAATAGCCAATATGTACGATAGCCTCGGTGAAGGTTTAAGAGCTACCGGCGATACTAAAAAAGCCATCAAGATGTTCAATAAGTCGCTTTCTATGGATCCGCCTGCCAATGTCAAACAAAATTCCATTCGAAACCTGAAGGAGCTTGGTGTAGAAGTATCGAGCTAAAAATTCCAAAGGGGCCTGGTAACCAAATCAGGCCCTTGTCATATTATCACACGCTCACCTGTCTGAGCAGATCTAAATATGGCTTCCACAACTTTTATATCCAGCAAACCTTCTTCCCCCGGAACAATCGGGTTGGCTTTGTTTATAATAGCCAATGCATCATCATCCATTTGTTTGGCTTGTTGGTTGGGTATACGTGCGTCGAGCTGCTTTCCTTCACTGGTTCGGCCTTTGATACCGCTATACGACTGAAAAGGCTTTAGCTCATACCATCCCGACTTACAATCTACATGCAAGGCATTCATACTCCCACCAAAGGTGGTCAGGCAATCTGCCGTGGCGCCACTTGGGAACTCAAGCGTGAACCTGGTAGTTTCATCCACCTCGGTATAAATACCCGGTCGGTCGGTACTATGAGAGGCAGTAACGGCTATCGGCTCCTCTCCCGTAACATAACGCGCTGCATTCAGGGGATAAACGCCCATGTCGTACATAGCGCCCCCTCCCATTTCTTTGCGCAGTTTCCAGTGATCAGTACTTGAATTGTAATAGCCTGCTTCCGCATTTATATTCAAAATCTTACCATAAGGCTTTTCAGTGGCATATTGTATGATCGTTTGTGTATTGGGCTCGTGCTGCATCCGATACCCGATGGTCAGTTGCACTTTATTTTTGTTACAGGCATCAATGATGTCCTGGCACTCCTTCACGTTTAGCGCCATAGGTTTTTCACACCACACATGCTTACCGGCTTCTGCGGCAATCACGCTGTAGTCCCGGTGCATGCTGTTGGGCAATACGATATATAGGATGTCAATTTCGGGGTTGTTGGCCACCTTGTGCATATTTTGATAATTGTACACATTACGGTCTTTGATACCATATTTCTCCTGCCATATCGGGATTTTCCATGGACTTCCCGTTACAATACCTGTTAGTCTGCAGTGTTTGGTTTGTTGCAAAGCAGGTGCAAGCAGATCGGTACTATAATATCCAAGCCCAACCAGGGCGACACCAAGAGGGCTCTGATTGGGTGTATTACATGCCTGTAAGATATTAGGAGCAAGTGAGGCGCCTAGAGCAATTGATCCTGTTGTTTCGCCGAGTTTGGATAAAAATCGTCTGCGGTTGTAATGCATGGCCATGTTTTTTGATCATAAAATACTGATAATCATTTAAAAAGAACAGCGAATTCAGGCATAATCTCCAACCGGTTTTCAAGACGGAAAATAAATGTAACTTAGTTGAGTTTTATTGAATCATTTTAAAAATGGCAATACAAAATACAGATGCTTTTCAGGTAGCAGTGGTGCAGGCCAGTCCTGTTTTATTTGATCTCAAGGAATCTATGGAAAAGACCGGAGGGTTGGTCAAGGAAGCAACTGCCAATGGCGCAAAGGCCATATTGTTCCCGGAAGTGTTTTTATCCGGGTATCCGAGAGGGATGGGATTTGGTACATTGGTCGGTGGAAGGACGCCCGAAGGCAGGGAGTTGTTTTACCGGTTATGGCAAAATGCCGTGGAAGTGCCTGGTAAACAAACTGAAGAATTGGCGGCAATGGCCAAAAAACACAAGTGCTACCTGATTGTTGGGGTGACTGAAAAAGATCGCATAACTGACACCCTATATTGTAGCTTACTCTATTTTTCACCACAAGGAAAACTGTTGCACAAACATCGCAAGATAAAGCCCACAGCGGCGGAAAGGATCATCTGGGGTGAAGGGAAAGGTGATGATTTGAATGTAATAGATACACCTTTAGGAAAAATGGGAGGTTTGATCTGTTGGGAAAATTATATGCCGCTGGCCCGTTATGCCCTTTACGAGCAAGGTATCCATTTGTACTTTGCCCCTACTGCTGACTGCAGCGACACCTGGCAATCCACCATGGAACATATCGCCTGTGAGGGAAGGTGTTTTGTGTTCGGTGCCAATCAATATTTACAGAAAAGCAACTATCCGGAAGACTTACAATCACTGATCGATACGTCTCATCCCTCACTACCCAGCAGCGGAGGTAGTGTAATCGTATCTCCATTGGGCAAAATTCTGGCGGGCCCTTTGTATGACCGGGAAGGTATACTATATGCAACCATAGACCTCAAAGAAATTGTCAAGGCCAAAATGGATTTTGATGTTGTGGGTCATTATAGCCGGCCTGATGTATTTGATTTTGCCTGGAAGGCTAAAAAATAAGAAACCGGCATCTGTACTTGTACAGATGCCTGCTGGAATATATTAAAATATTCCCCCTTATTTATAAATAACCATTTCCTCAAGTGGTTTTCTTACCTTTTTTAATTTAGGATAAAAATCATCAGGGTGGCGGTACCCTACCGGTATCAGCACCAATGAATTCAATCCGTGTGCCGGCAAGTCCAGAATTTGGTCTACTTTTTCTTTATCAAACCCTTCCATTGGGCACGCATCAATACCTTCCACAGCTGCGGCTGAAAGCAGGACCCCAAGTGCGAGGTATACCTGGCGGGATAACCATACCTGTTTGGTGACAGAATCCAGGTTATTTACCGTTTGCTTAATTGTATTGATAAAACCATCCACATCCGCTGCTGCCATTTCCCTTTCTTTCATAATAAGGGATTTGTATGAATCCACCTCGGTTTCATCAATATTCGTTTGACTGCATAAAATCAATAAATGCGAGGCTTCTGATACCTGGCTTTGACCATACGCCACTTCCCTGATTTGTTCCCTTAGCTTTTCATTCTTCACCAATACTGTTTTAAAGGCCTGCAAACCATATGAGGTCGGTGACAATCGTATGGCTTCCAGCAGTACCTTTACCTGATCTTCATTTAATTTTTTGTCGCTAAACCTCTTGGTGGCATTGCGCCAGTTTAATGCATCTAATATTCCCATTTTAAACAATTGTAGTTACAATAAATGTAGGAACGACCTATTCTTAAAAAAGTTTTGGGATCAATGAATATAATTTTAAAAAATAGTAACAATTATTATTGACAATCGTTATAATTTATGGTATAATAGCATTACTATTATTTATCATAAAAATACTTATGAACCTTTTGCTTCTTATATTGATCGCCTTTTGTTTCCAGTCTTCCTCTGCTCTTGGTCATGAGGTGGATATGAACTGGACGGAGACCGAGCAGTATGAGGTACTTCAAATGCCAAAGAAGAGCCAGGAGAAGCAGATAAAAAAATCTGTTTCCATCAAAATCAAGCAAAAATATGTTCAGGAATTTCATGAGATAATTGAAAAAAGAAGTCCGGAAAGCTATAAATCCCCTATCAACTTCCTTACTTATGCGCGCTTCCTGCGCCATTGTTCTTTATTGAATTAGGTGTGCCTGCTCAAGTTCCTTGTCCATTCAGCATTTAAGGGGACTGTATGTTGTTAATGTGACAAGGCGGTTCAAGTTGAAAGACCAACCTCTACCTGATGGGCAAAGCATATGGGTCAAATTAAATGATGAAGAATAATGAAAAGAGCGAACATGCTAAAATACTGTCAGTTAGTACTCCAAAAAGTAGATTTCGACAGAAAATTGTTTTGGAAAGAATATAAAAAGTCCCTCAGAAGATACTTAAATGAGCATGAGGGAAATGAATTAAAAGTATGGGTTAAATCGCGGTATTATCCCGAAAAGATATGAACACGGTATTCAATAGCTATCATACAGTAAAGGAACCAAGAGCAGATCAGGATATGCTTTGGGTTGTGGATGAGACGGATCCATTTCCAAACTTGCATATTACCGTTTTAGCCCTGAAGCCTTTGGAATACATACATGAAAATGATCATGCAGACACAAGTGTTCACGGAGGTATTCGTGAGGCCATGAAGAGGGCCCTGCAGCTAAAAAAAGTCTTTGGTGTGAATAGCATCAGGGTGCTTCTTAATAATCAAAGTAGTACGTAATGATAAAAATAATAATCTCGGTTTAGGTTTAGGTTATGGTCAACTGCAATGATTCCCTTGATCAACTATCTTAGGTAAGCCTTAAGTTGTACATTGATTAACGGTTAGGCTTTGGTAGTGTTGTTTCTCAGGTTGACCTTACGGGAGCTGTCAAACGGATAGCTCCCTTCCTATTTTTATCGATCCGATGTCAGTTCAATATACTTTCGAAGCATTTTACACATTGCAAAGTATTGTTCCATGTCCAGTTTGCGCACCGCCTTGAAAAATGAGGTTTTGAAAGCTGCTTCATATTCGCTTGAAAATGCTTCAAACGATATTTGTTGATTTTGCATCACGTTTAATTCCAAAAAATCAATAGAATACCTTGAGCCCTTCATGGTATCGTTCTGCAATAACTCCTGAAATTGATGTATCTTCTCCTCCATTTAGATAAAAAAATCTACCACTCCCTAAATATGATTTATAGTATATACATTAGTTTGTATTTAAAGTAACCGCCTTTATCCGGCAAATTCTTCAATAGATAAAAACAATAATATTTCTTGTTATCTTTTCTAACATACCAATTTCCGTAGGCCATTTTTTGCGCCTGTTTTTGGTTTTTAGAACAAGCTTTTAAGTCAATAGCGGCAATTTCAAACTATTTATTAAACTCCCTGATATTACACTATTAGACACATAAAATCGATTAAGTTAAATCGTGATAATTGCAAACTTTAAATTGTTCACCACAGCGGAGTACTTTTCTATTTATGAAGAACAAAAACACTTTTAGCATTTTTCGGCAGATTATCATAAATGTAATTTCATCTAACCAGCACAATTAACGTGGGATTATTTCAAATATTTTTTAGTCAGGTTTAAGTTGCAATATCTCATCCCGAAAATTTTTCGATAGAATTAAACCACAATGGATTGTGATACCAGAAACCTTTTTTTATAATTGGACAATTAAAATGCATTGTATGTCTAATGTAACTTTTTACATCAGGTTTCATGCCTCGGCGATTGATAGTGATGCGGCCGAGGAATTGATTTATGAAAAACTGAATTGGGCAAATGGAAATTGCCAGGTTGTTGATATCGAGCCGTATGACGACAATACACTTGATTTTATTGTCGACCTCGAATTCGAACCTTTTGCGATTACAAAGCTTGAAAAAGAACTCAACCTAATGACAGAACTTGAGGCAATAGAAGTTCTGGAAGATGTTGAGTTTGATTAATTCATTTCTATTCAGGTAAGGGGATCACCATTTCAAAGGGTGAATTGTCCGGATCAAACGACGAAAAGTAATAACTTTCGAGCAAAATTGCCGATGGCACAATCAATGACACCATAGTACCATCGGTAGCCATGCCATTCATGCTGAAACCGGAGCTGCCATTCACCAAAAAATTATAAACCTTATATTCATCAGTAGCAGCTATTACTTCGCGAAGTATTTTATTGTTTCGTTGATTTCCATGCATTCCGCTTATCAATACCGGGGTTTCCTCACCTGTATTGGCGTCAATTTTAAAAAAAGCATTGGGTCGTTTATCGGCGCTAACAGGCAAAGAAGATACATGTATACCATAGTTGAGTTGCTCTTCTCTCAGTAGATCGATCATTTTGTTTTTAAGGTTTTCTTTGGTTGCCGTTTCCCCCACCCTGATAAGCAGGTTCCCCGGCAAAAGCTGTTTGTTCAGATTGGAGGCCCCTACTACCAACCGATTATATCCATTGGATTGTAGCTCCCTCGGACTTGGTGTACGCCCATTAAGATGACTAACTACTTCACCGTTTTTAATCAAAACCAAAGTATCGTTCGGCATCACTCCTTCAGAGTCCACTTCAAATTGGCCATACAATGTCTTGCCCTCAAAGGATGCTAATCGCGGAATGGCTGAAATAGTGATGAAATCTGCTGCAATCTTTCCCGATGATCCCGGATTACGGGCCTCTTCCAGGTTTTCAATGTATTTTTTAATCTCATTCTCATTTTCATTGCTCAAAACCGGGCGATCACTTAAAATGCCACCACTTCTGTTGTGGTAAATAGCCTTCATAAAAAAGGAAGCGACAGCAGGCCCTTCAATCAAAACAGGACCAATATATTGCTCCTTCAACGGCTCCGCCTCAAGTTTATTTCGCATATCATTAAGCAATACTGAAATATCGGTTTCGATTTGATCATCATCCGGCAGATCATGTAAAAATCGACCAATGTATTGAATTTGACTTCTTACGGGAACGTCGTCCCCGGCCAGGCATTGAGCCGTAACGGCAATAGTCGAGTAATTGTGTGGCTTGACCACCACTGTTCCTTCGGTATTTACAAAGTAACTTTGCACATTGGTTTGGGTAGCAAAAACACCGCTGTGGACTATATTTTTATGATCCGTAAAATATTCTGATAACGAACGTGCCCTTGATTTTAATTCAGCAATATCTGTGTTCGACCCAGGGGCGGGTTGATAATACTTCACCGCATTTTCCCTGCTAAAATCAGGAAGCGGATAATCCATCTCATATTCATTGATGGTTTTCATTTTTTGCTGATATTTCCTGGCAGCAGATTTATACACATTGTTTGTCGCCAGCCAGAAAGCTCGGCGAATGCCCCAGTAATCCGTATCAATTGGCAGAGGCTCATAATTGGATGGATACATAATCTGCCCGAAGCTATTATTGAAATTCTCGTCGTTAATAGCATAATCACCGACTATTAACCTGGTAAACCAGTTTCGTTCCTGAATTTCTTCCGCGCTCACTATGGCTCCAAGTGTAGCAATGGCATATTGCATATCGACATCTGCCATGGTGTAGGCTATAAAAAAAGGCCGGTTATACCCTTCTTCCTGCAGCTGGGCCATATTTCTTTCCATTTCATCCTGAAGAGCTGTTACTACCAGGCTGTCCCTGGGCGCCATTTCCATTTGCGCCTTACCGGAAATTGAAATAAGTTGAGCAGCAAGGATCATTAAAAAATACCGGTTAATCATTTTTTAGTGGTCGATTCGTTTTATTCAACATCATTTCCAGCTCAGGGCTTTTCAAAAGTGGCAAGGTCACTTCTGACTCGGGCTTTCTCTGAGTTTCTATTTGATTTACAAAAATGGATGGCGCTATGGTTGTTACGGGTACATTGCCCGATTCAGCGCCGCAGTACCCCACAAACACGCCAGTTTCATTCCCCGTAGCTTCGATTTCAGAAAACATGGCGAGAGGAGTACCAATCAAATCTACCCCACGGACCAATTCATCCGGACGGCCATCTACATATATTCGGTATACTTCGGTAGGCATTATATTAAAGGCGTTAGGCATGTAGCGATCTGTGGTGGTAAATCCACCGGTTACTTCTTTGAAATAATATCCGTAAGGTTTGTTTTGTCGTTTACATTCCTTTATCAGCATTTTTTTCATTTTATCCCCGTCCAGCTGTTTCGAAGACTGCACTATTAAATTCGATTGCCTTGATACGATGCTTTGTCCCGGTTCGGCCCTTCCATGGCCATTAGAATTTTCAATATTTAAGATAGGGCGACGCGACATTAGAAATGTTTTTAGAATACCTTCTTCCACTACAAATACTTTTTCTGCTTTCACACCCTGGTCATCGTATTTATAATGGCCAAAAAGATCCTGATCAGCATATTGCTGCAAAATAGGATCTGATATCACATTAATGTACCTGGGCAAAACACGTTCATTGAGTTTATTTTTAAAGGTTTGACCATCGGATTCACTTTTCAATCGATGCCCCTCTATTCTATGCCCGAAAATTTCATGAAAAAACACACCTGTTACCTTAGGAGAAAAGATGGCCGGACCGGTGTAAGGTTCTGCCAGAGGAGCTTTTTGAAGTAGTTTCAATTTTTTTACAAGTCCAATAGTAGCTTCAATCAGCGTGTCTTTGTCAGGTAAATCCTTCGGCTGAAATGCTTCATACGATAAGTATATCGGCACCTCTTTGCCGCCATCAGCTTTTATACTGGCCGAAATGTGCAAGTCGCAACGATAAAAATTTTGAATGATCGAACTACCCTCTGTGGATACAAAATATCTCCTTTCTACATTAACCTGTAAATTGGCTATTCCCACAATTATGTCTTCATCATGTTTGAACAAACCTGATATTTCGCGAAGATTATCTTCCCATTGCGTTAGGTTGATATCGTAAGTAGCGGGGTTCATCAGGCTGTCATAGTGCACTCTGGGCGTCTCTCTGCTAAAGTCGGGGGATAAATTTTTGTCATCAGGTTTTATGTCATTATTAATAACCTGCTTATACTGCTTCTGCACAGTTTTATAGAGCTCATTGTTTGATTGCCAAATCATTTGTGCAATGGCTTTCCCGTTATTGTCCAGAGGGAGGTTCTGCGCATAATCACCGGAATAGTCGCCATAACCGAAAACACCGGGTATCTGTCGTGTATTATCCCTATCGTAGTTACCAAGGCGGATCTGAGGGGTACATATTCTCTGGCGCTGTCTTGAAGAAGTTACCAGGCTTCCAAAGGATGCGGTGACAGAATAGTTAACGGCATCGCTAACCCTTAAATGCATGTAATAAGGAACCTGATCTTGTTTCTTCAGGGCTTCATATTCACGATTCAATTCATCCTGAAGTATGTATAAAAGGCTATCCTGGCCTAAAGCCGAAAAGCTGGAAATGGCTATTAAACCGCCTATCAGGATATTAATGGATGAAATCTTCATCTACGCTTCTTCTTTTTCTTATCCACTATTTAACTGAAATAAAACTGTGTGGGGTAATAAAAAAATGACCTACACCGTGTTTAGCTTCAAGTATAACTTTAAACTGCAAAATACTTAATTCGTATTAATTTCCAACTATTTAAAAGGTATACCGGTAAACATGTATGGTCAATTTTCCATTCAGGAAATAGGTTAAACCCGATTATGTTGCTGAACTTTGTACTGAGCATATAGACGTCAAAATACCGATTGGCCGGAAAGGAATGATTTTCTATTGCATATTCATGGTTAATTTGTCGATGAACTAATGCTATCTGCAAAATAGTCGCTAGCTTTGTGTTATTCTCCTATTCGCGACCAGTCGGATAGCAATTAAAATTTTTCGTCAACTAAAATGTAAATGAATTGAAACAAGGGCATCAAAAATCGGCGCATTCTGAGGATGTATTTGGAGAAGACAGGGAATACTGGTGGAATGAAGACTTTCTTGAATTGATGGCCGAAAGACTGGGGCTGGATCAATGCAAAAGCATCGTTGACGTGGGCTGTGGTATAGGGGCGCTTGCATTTAAACTATCACCGTATTTTCCGTCAGGATCCTCATTGACCGGTGTTGACCTTGAAAAAAAGCATGTGAAAAAGGCAAAGCAGCGAACAAGGAAAATGCGTAAAGATGTTTCATTCAATTTTATCGAAGGTGACGCTCAAAGCCTGCCCATTGAAGATGATTTTGCGGATTTATGTTATTGCCAGACACTATTAATTCATGTAGATGATCCTTCAGAAGCGCTGGCGGAAATGAAAAGGGTAACCAAGCCCGGTGGATGGCTGGTAGCTTTAGAGCCCAACAACCTGGTGCCTAACCTGATGTTCGATACATATGAACAGACCAATTATAATGTTGACGATATAATGCAAAATGTAGAAGTACGCTTGCGCTGTGAAAAAGGAAAAAAAGAGCTTGGAGAAGGGTTCAACTCGCTGGGAGATGCTTTACCTGATTTGTTCAAAAAATGTGATTTGGAAGACATCCAGGTCTGGATTTCAGATAAAGCCTTACCTTTAATTCCACCCTATGACACCCGGGAAAAGCGGGTTCGTGCCGCTCAGATGATAGAATGGCTGGAATCTGAATCCGGAGGGTTTGATTACGATGAAAACTTAAGGTATTTTAAAGCTGGTGGTGGTAAGAAATTAGACTTTGATGCATATTGGGATCGTGTAATGGGTTATAAAAGTGTATTGCTGGACCAACTTAAAAAAGGGGATTATATTTCAGCCGGTGGAAGTATGATGTATATCGTGGCTGCAAAAGTGAAATAAACAAAGAAATGAACCCGGACCACCAATATATGATCCGGGAACATACTGCTTAATCCACCAAGGGTTCAACTTTTATCAAACTACTATGGTACCTGGACTCCTTCCATTCCTTGCCCACTTTCTTCCAGATGATAGTAGCAATGACCGAAAAATTGAGTTTTTTATCTTTGGTAATAAACTTTTGATCAAAATCAACCACGCCATATCCCATTTCGCTTGTTTCAATCGCTTCGTAATTGGTGATTTCAGACCACGTGGATGCCTCTATTTGATCCAGTTGTATGAAAAGGTTTTTAAACCAATTCTCCCAACCTTCCCTGTTGCGAATTACTTCAGCTCCACCTTGCACATTGATATCTATTATTCCGAAATCATCATCACAAACTTGCGAAAGGTCATCGAAATCATGATTACTAACGTCTTCCAGCATCCGAGCCGTTTCTGAAAAAAATGGTTTTTCATACATTTCGTCCGGATAGGATATTTTGGGTTTGTCGATAGTTTGCATTACGCTTCAGATCCTTTGAAAGATTCTTTGATCGCTATGCCATATACTACCAATCCGAAGCCTATTTTGTTCACTGCATCACCAATGTTGTAGATCAAATCCATGTCAGATGACCTTAATATGCCGGCTCCGTCAGGACCTAACCAACCTCCGGGCATCGCCATGTAACCTATGGGATATATTGCCCATCCTACCAGTACGAACCATGCCAGGGTCCTGATACCTTTTTTTACTGATTCTTTACCTGATTGATCCGCTAATGCTTTAACTTCACCAAACCATGCTGCGTATAGGATGTAAATATATCCAAGGGTTGATATTACTCCCCAGAACACCGAGTGGAATGCAGTACCGTCGGCAAAGGCTTCACCGATATAACCCGCAACCAACATCCAAACTGATGCAATAATAAGTTTCCAAAGCAAACCAATTTTAGCGCCTGCCGGTTTGGTCAACAAGTAGAATTCCACACACATCAAAGGCACGGTAAGTGTCCAGTCGATGTAACGAAGAGCAGTTGGATTTTCGCCTGTTGCAGCATAGTAATCCCTCATGTAGTAATAATGAACTGCGGCAATACCTGTTATCAAACCACTGATCAATAGTGAGGTTTTCCATTTGTTATCAACTCTTCCTCTTTCAAAGAAGAAAAATACCGCCGCGGCAAACATTGCCATGTAACCTGTAAAAAATGTAAAAACCTGAGTTCGATTTTAAAATAGGGCTATTTGTGTGGTTTCGGCAGATTCATACCTTA
>DNTA01000194.1 GCA_003500135.1 Cytophagales bacterium
TTTTAATTACCGCCAACGGTCTGGCTATGCGCAGTGTCCCGAAGGGCATTGCGTATAGGTATTGTTGCCACACGTATTTTTTATTTTTTCCATTTGCTCACGTCAGCTGAATAGTAATTTCCAAATTGTTGTAAGCTGTCCTTTGGTAAATCGTAGTTCACCAAACTAGGGTCATCTGAAGTAATCACAATTTCAAAACGTTCATTTTCGAATTGACCGATTGCGCCAATTCCCCTTTGCGAAGCGTTTCTTACAGTTGTTCCCTTTGGGATTACAAATAGAGTCGAGTCTGACGTAAATATTCCAATTTCAACTTCTTTTTCAAGTCGTCCAAGTTCATGAGAAGGACTGTTTATCCAATTCAGACCATACCCAACAATGAAGAGGACGTTTAAAAGAATCGATATTCTAAAAATCCATTTTTTCATATCAGTTAGATTTCACCGTTATGAGTTTGTCTGAGTTGAACATTGCTGCAGGAGAAATTACTTTCTCGTCCATTGGAATGTTCTCTCCATATCGTTCCTGCATTTTCGCTTTCACAATTTCATTTGTCAAGTCAAAATCTGAAAGTTGTTCAAGCTGTCCAATTTCAATATCAACCGCTTGTTTGTAGATTTTCCATACGAGTTCAGAGCAGTAAATTTTATCGTCCGACCATTCAAAGTATATGTCGTATGATTTTCCATTGAATTGCTCTCCAATCTGTTTCATAATGGTTAAGGTCGATTTTGTCAACACTTCGTCAGCGTTTTCAAGTCGTTTAATTACATAATGTCCGTTCTCTCCGCGATTTATCCAATCTTTTAGTGGAGTTAGTTTTACGGGTTGAACAGCTTCGTAAACGAGGAATTGTCCGTCATTTTCGTAAATAATTCCCATGTGACTATACTTGGAGTCAGTCGCCAATTGAATCGCTTTACTTTGACTTGATTGTGAAGTTTGGAAAATAATATCTCCGTTTTGGATAGACTGTCCGAGTTTAAAATTCTCAAGTCGAACAGCGTCCTTTTTTACTCCGTCAGCAAATTGATACATTTCAGTTCCCCAATAGACGAGGAAAGCTAAAATTCCAATTGTCAAAATTGTCAGGAGTATTTTCTTCATTCGTTTTTTTTATGTGTGGCAACGTTCTACGCATAAAAAGCGTGACAGATTCGTCAGAATGACGGGTCTGTCCGCAGTGCGTACTGTGAATATATTGATAAATATTGAAATATGTGAAGTTACTGGCATGCTTGTTTATGTGATGTTATAGGTAGGCGCGCTAACCGAGCGCAAGTCTAAGAGCGTCAAGTTTTAGGATTAATATGTCAAGGTCTGCAAGGTATTTTCCACGAGCTGACCAGCCGTCAAAATAGTCCGATCTAAATTTAGCATTGACAAGTCTAGTCAAGAAACGCCTCCAAGAAGTCGATTCATCATACGTGACAAATCCTGCAAGTGAGTCGAGTCGCAATGTTATGTCTTCAGGGCGATCTTGAGAATTGGCATCGGCAATCACTTGTCTAAGGTTGTCCAGGAAAATCGGGAATTTTATTTTGATGTCCGAGTGTGCCTTAAGTTTTTCGGCTTCGGTAAGTTTCTTATCAATAAGCTGTCGTAATTCTGCGTTGTCCATGAAGCGCTTACCTATAACGTTCCGCAAACAAACTGTCGTAGTGGCTTGTCAGCCTACTATCTTGTCCGCAGTAGTTAAAGTTAGTTGAAATTGATAAAATGTCAATATACAGATTTGCCACTATGCAGTTTTGTTTGTTGTTAGCAAACGTTACTTCTTCTCAGATAGATAGATTTTCGCAATATTAAGCTCACCATTTTCAACGTTGAAAAAGTAATCAATACGTGCATTCTTATACTCAAATGGTGGATTAAGTTCTAATCTATATGAATACAGCACTTGAATTGTATCGTTATTGATTGATAAAATCTTCGATTTGCCAAGTGCACGAGGTATTTCTCGGTTTACTTCATACCATTCTTTTATATTACGGAGTTCCATCGGATCAAAATCATACATGAAAGACTCTTTCGTCATTTCTTGTACAAGCTGAATTCTTGAGATGTCCCAAAACTTGCCATGAGCTACATACCAGTTTTCGATTTTGTCTAACTCGAGGCTATCTTGCCAATTTTCATATAAAAACGAGAATGGCCCAAATGAGATTGTGTCGGCAGACAAAGACATTAAGTCAAATGACACGTCATAAATTACAGCGGCCATGTCTGCGTTATAGGTTTCTTCACAATTTAGTTTTCCATATTGCGAGTCTATTTCAACATTCCTAGAAATTGGGCCAAAGGCATCCCGAAAAAAGACTGGAATGTAGATAATAAAAGCAATCAATAGACCGAGAAATACAATTGTACTTATAATACATCCTTTTTTCACGTCCTCAGAAGTAATGTTTGCTAACGGCTCGGCTATGCGTAGTGCGGGATTTCAAAGCACTTCACTGTCCGCCTACCGTAAAGTTTATTTAATGTAATTACTTTCATATCGGCACTTTCCCCCGCATTACGTATAGCCATTGTTGTGCTTTCGTGCTTTATTTTTTCTTCGTCCGTGCGTTGGCGTGAAAGCTCTTTGCAACCGCAGGAACGAGGATTGCAATGTGCTTGAATTGAGCACTGGATTACATCGCAGAAATTATATTGTTCCACTCCTTTTTATGTTCAAATTTCAGAGCTGTATCATTTTCGATAAGGTTGACATATTTCTCAATGAACTCTGATGTATCGGTAAGCAGACGCAAATAATACTTCAATGAACTTGATAGTCCATTAACTATGACATGACAGCCATGAATGTTTTTAATTCTTTCTATTTCAGCATCAATATTACCCTGTTCACTTTCCAAAACGTTTGCAGTTGACAGTAGATAATATCTATTTACCTGAGTAGTTTTAAATTTTTCAAATGCATCCTTTACTAATTGAGCTGTTATTGGTATTCCATGTTTTACTTCAACTGCTTCAAAAGCTCTATTCTTTTCGTCAACAATGTCAATATCTCCGATTCTACCACTGCGAGAGTCAGCAGAAGTATGGCTTTCAATTTCAAGTAATGTTTTGTTCTCGAATCGTTTTGCTTCATGAATTAAACATTGATATGCTGCGTAAAGAGCAAGTACAGGTAATCTAGAAGCCCCTTCGGCAGAATACTTGGTCTCGAAATGTTTATTGAGTAGAAAAACAATTGTGGAAATTGGAAGATTTAACGGTTTCGCTAAATCAATTTCTTGACTATTTCTCTTGATTATGAGGCCTTGAAATAGAAAGCTGAGTATTTTTTCTAGATCTTTTCCTGCTTGGATTTTATCAATTGTGAAAAGAAAGGCAGATTTCAAAGAGTCAGGACGAATAGCCCCTGAATATTTAGAATCATATGGTACTTTTTGTTCAAGCGAACGAGTCAGCCACCCACTTTCAGCCATTGACGGGAATTTGACCTCCTTTAAAAATGGCGTTACATATTTGGTGTCAAAAGTTCTCCCTGAATAGCCACCATCAATACTCGTTTGGTGCTTGCGAATATCTTGTGAAGGGTACAGAGTCTTGTACACTATACTTGTTAATACGACAGTAAGAACTGCCTTGGAAGACTCTGAGCGGCTTAATATTTCAGATAAATTGTCTTGAACTTTTTGATCTAAATCCGACTTAATTTTGTCATCCGAACCAACGATAGCCATTGATTCGCTATATACTTTCTTTAAAAATTTTTCTGGTTCCATTACTTTTTTCGTGCTTTTAAAAGCTGTTCTTTTATCTGTTTACCTACAGCCTTAATCATTGGTATAGCCACGGAATTCCCAATTTGTTTATAAAGCTCACCTCTGTTGTTGATTAAGCGGAATTTATCTGGAAAGCCCATAATTCTATAGCACTCCTGTATTGTTAGTTTTCTTACCTCACCATCATGGAGTATCCAAAATCGTCCTGATGATTCTTGTGAGGGTAGTGCTGGGTGAACTCCTTCTGTGGAATAAATTCGATTGGGCTGCTTATGAACACGGGAGAGGTGTTCTGTACCTGGACGAACTCCTGCTTTTCTGATTGCTTTATTTCTATAACCTGCGAATATTAGACCTGAGTCCTGTCTCTTTTGGTCTTCGAGGATTGTATATGGTTCATTCAGAAATTCAAATTCATTTTCGTCATCAAGAAATTCTTTTAAAATTGGCTTAGGTTGTTTTTCAAGCTTGGAAAAGTCAAATTTGCTTGATTTGTGACCTATTATTATTATTCTCTCTCTGTTTTGCGGAACTCCAAAATCGGAAGCATTTAGTACTTGTTTTGAGACAATGTAACCAAGCTCTTCAAGATGTTGAATGATTGTAGTTAGTGTTCTTTTCTTATCATGATAAACCAAGTGTTTCACATTTTCTAGAAAAACAACTTCGGGTTTTCGCTTTTCAATTATTTCGAAGACATGGTATATAAGGGTCCCACGAGTGTCTTCAAATCCCTTCATTTTTCCTGAAATACTAAAAGGCTGACAAGGAAATCCTGCACATAGAATGTCGTGCTTTGGAACGATGTTGATATCCATTTTAGTAATATCACCAAATGGAACTTCTCCAAAATTCAGTTCATATGCCCTTTGGGCATGATAATTAAACTCTGAAGTAAAAACGCATTTTCCTCCTAGTTCCTGTAACGGAATTCTAAACCCCCCGATTCCTGCAAACAAATCTATGAAAGTGAATTCAGGATTTTCAGGGCTTGGAAATGGAACATCCCATTTTATCGGGAGAAGAGCTTGTAGTTCAGGCTCAGCTGCAATACTTAAATCTTCATTTATTTGATTGTAGTATGAAACAGCTTTTGCTTTATAGGACTTTGATACTCCATTTGTGTGGTTTTGCAAAAAATGTGTGAGAAAGGCCAATCCTTCGGCATTTCCGTTTAACGTATCGACTTCAAGCTTTTGTCTCAATTTTGAATATTCTACCATAACTAAAAGTCTATTTTACCTTGTTCGTGCTTTTTAAGTCTTAAGTATTTAGCTTTTTCTTCTGCTAATTTTAAGACCTCTCTGGGTTCTTCATATGAATAAATAAGTTCAGCAACAAGTTCACTACAAAATTCACATTCAAGCTCTCTAAGATTTAGATCAAAAGCATCGGCAAGCTTTGGGAGTATATCCTTAGGAATACTTCTTTTACCGTTTTCAATTTTAGAAAGAGTAGATTGGTCAATATCTAACGCTGCGGCTAATTTTGTTAGCGTCATTCCTGAACTGGTTCTCAATGAATGTATATACTCGCCTATAGTTTCTTTCATTGTCTTGAAAAATTCATCTTGACAAATTTGTCAAATTCCAAGGAGTTTTCAAAGTACTAAGTCAAATAGTTATCAACTGTCAAAAGTGGGTGGAATAAAACAGGCTCTTTTGCTTGCGAAGCGTAAGCCTTTTGCGATGGGGCAAGCAAATGTGCCTGTTTGAGCGTTGGCCTTTTTCGCATGTCACGTCCTAAAATACGGCTACATGTTATTTACTGAATTATGCCACATTTTTGTGGATTAAGTTTGGTGTTTTATAGTCTAAAGATAGGTGCAATCTTTTAGAGTTGTATAGGTTGATTGCGTTTTTAGTTGCCTTCTTAGCTTGAGCGATCGAGTAGAAGGTTTGATCGAGATAAAACTCGTCTTTTAAGATACCGTTTACTCGTTCAGCAATAGCATTTTCGTAGCAGTGATTTTCTTGGGTCATACTGATATCGATTTTCTTTTTTTTCAGTTCATTGGTATAGACGTTTGAGCAGTACTGGATACCTCTGTCAGAATGATGAATAAGTCCATTGA
>DNTA01000138.1 GCA_003500135.1 Cytophagales bacterium
GTTTTTGGGTCGGCGTCGTGTTGGGTAGCCAAAGCGCCATTACCTTTTATTTCCCCCATAAGCATACCGGTTTCCGGGTCTGTAAGCGCAGGATTCTGCTGTGGTGTGCCGAACCCGGATAGAACCCTGGTGGCTGCCTTCACATCTTGTTCAGTAAAGTTGGTGTAGTCTTCGGGACTTGTTTGAGGTCCTTTGCCAATCGCATAAAGTTCAAGAAATTCACGACCGAAGTTTTCCTGTGGCCTGTTTTTGGTATTCAATTGTTCATCGAGGTGCACAAGCATGGCATTATCGTAGCATTTTATAATGCTTAACTCCTTGAAATTGCCAAGTGCATAATATCAAAAAAGTTTAATTTGATTATAAATAGGTTTTCCATTTCCAATTCTCGACTGGATAGTTGTAAAATGGATATAGTAAAACCATGCCATACGGTCAATAATGTTATTACCGCTATTTCGCATGACACCCAACCACCAACTCAAAGTACTTCCCATAAAGTTACTATCGGCAGTCGAGGTGAAAATATCATTTCCGGTTTCTTATCAATGGGAATACCTGGATCATGACTCGGCTGCAACAGGTGTTGCAATGCCTGCGCTATACTGAGTTGGGCAAAACTATCTACATCCTGGCTAGTGGGCCCAAAGGCAAGCCTGCGCAGCAGGTGGTTAGCACGTTCTTTTCAAAGTGCTGTATTTACTATCGGGTTCATAGAAGCCATATTTTACCAATTTATTGAATTTCAGCATTAAAGTTGTGGATTTAATATTTTGGGTGTAGTTGAAAAAATAGCTATTTCTTGCTTCTGACAATATTCTTTTCAAGAATTAATCAATTAGAAAGGTATAAGGCGCAAATGCTTTTAACAAGATTGGAAAAGTTCCCGAAAACTTTGAAAAAAACAATAATTAACATTAACTTAATATGTTAATATAGCGTTAACATTAATGGAGGGGAGAAGATATGAAGACGACTTACGAAAAATTACACAAATACGGTATTAATGACATAGTATTCGGAAGGAGTAAAAAGAAATTTTTTATACTTTATTGGATACTTTTGATATTTCTTATAGCGATTATATTACTTATAGAATTATAATTTGCCACCATATATTTCACAATAGTAAAGCTGTTCTTGCGAGGGTAGTTTTTTTTTATATCCATTTTTGATACCATTTTAATTTTTTATCGATACTATACTTTTCATCGGACCAACCGTGTTCCATGCCAATGATCAGTTCAGGTTTTTCTGAGATAATTTGATGAATAAATTGGTCTATTGGTAGTTTTCCCGTTCCGGGCTCATATCTGCCCGGATAATCAGCCAATTGTACGTAGCCTATTTTTTCGATATACTTATTGAAGGCTTTTAACAGGTTTTCGCTTGCTGCCGCAATATGAAAGGTGTCGAAAAGTATTTTAACATTTTCCCGGGCAATCAAATCACAAAATGCGGATGCCTCATATATCGTTTGTATTAACATATCCGGATGTCTCTCCGGTGCGTGAGGCTCAATAAGTAGTATTACATCTCTGTTAATTTCATCGATCCACTGGCGAATAGTTTCAGCAGCCTTTGAAAACTGTTCTTCTATTGGTGTTCCTTTTATTCTCTTACCGGGAACTATGGTCATATATTTCGAATCAAAAAGCGATGCCAGCTTAATTGAGTTATTCATTTCTTCAATGAACCGGTCTTTTTTATCCGGATTCTCATCATTAATACCTCCTTCATCCCAAAAAATATGGTGGGGCACAAATGTGCCTAAGGAAATACCATGGGCTTTCAATGCTTTTAAAAGAGTATTTTTCTCTTCCTTTGTTCTCCACCTCAACCAGTTGTCCTCGATCCATCGGAAGCCGTTCCGTGATATTTCATAAATCTCTTCATCCAATGATTGTTTACCTTGGGCAAATTGCCCGGGATGTGGTGCAAAATTTGGTTTATTGACTGACAAAATAAAGTGTAGCTTATTTACCAGATGCCCTTACTTTTGCCACCTCTTCTATTGTAATGGCCGATGCATCGTTTCCAAAATTACTGCGCACATAGGTTAAAATCGTAGCAACCTCTTCATCGGTGAGATAACCCATTGCCGGCATGGCATTGTTATAAGTTTCACCATTTACTTCAATAGGTCCTTCAAGACCAAATATGATTGATTCGATTATTCGGGTTTTGTCTCCTTCTACCCAGTCGGAATTTGCCAATGGCGGATACATACCCGGTACCCCATCACCTTTCGTCTGATGGCAACTCCTACAATGTTGATTGTATAGTATTTCTGCCTGACTCACTTCTTTGACATCTTTTTGGGCCTCTTTATGTAGTGCAATTTTTTCACTGTCGCTTGCGCTTTTCTTGCCAGATTCGCAGGACATGAAAATTATGAATAGCATTAACAAAGCGGTAGAAAAATTTTCTTCATGCATATTTATTGATTTTTTAAACATTTTCTACTGATTTTCTCGATATACTGAACAGGCAAACCTCGTTCTTCTTGCCTTCAATTTTTACCCATCCCAACTTATCAACGATGTATTGCTTCTCCAATAATTTTATGACCAGGGCATGCTCCGTAGCAAGAAGCCCGGAGCTGTATTGGTTGCACAAGTGTTGTACACGGGAGGCTGTATTTATGGTGACGCCATGATAGGCTATCTCGCTTTTTATCGATCCTACTTCCGCAACGGTAACGACACCTGCATTGATACCTGCTTTAAAAACTGGAACAATATCAAAAACAGATTTGAAATGACCTTTGTTTTTTGAAATTTCATCGTCAATGTCAAAAAAAGTTTTCACGGCATTTAAACGATTGCTTGGTGTGTCGGGCCATGTCAATACCACTTCGTCGCCCACGTATTGATAAATTTCCGCCTGAGACCGGGCCACTACTTTATTCATTTCCCTGAAGCTGTGTTGCAAAAATCGACTGTATTCAATATGGCCAAGTTTTTCGGCGATTGCGGTGGAAGATTTGAGATCTAGAAACATAAATATCCTTTCTTCAACTTTAGGGTTGAAGTATTTTCCGATAAAAATCTTCCAAAGTTTCCCTGGCCCAAACATGCGGTCAATTTGTTGCATAAAGTTGATGCCAATGGTAACCATGATGATCATAATGGCAATAGGTAGAACAATCAGGTGATGGTTCCCTTTCTGACTTAAAAAACCAAGGTCATCAATTGGGGCAATATCAAGAGCCATTAACAGAGAAGCCACGATCCAAAAAACCAATATAAGGCCAAGTAAATAGAGCCCCGATTTAAATAAAAGGACCTGGGCAAAAGTAACTTTATGCAATATTTTCCAGCGATCTAAAAAATGATTGATCAAAAAGAATATTGTGCCAAAGAAGATACTGAACAAAAAACCCTCGAGATATTGATAATTAGAAACAACGTAGCGGGCAATGTCATCCTCAAGGAAAACGTCTTCAAGATCAAAAAACTGCAAAACCCATTTTATACCACTCACCAGAAACCAGTTAGTGATAGTGGTAAATGCCATCCAAACGAAAACGTAGTAGGCCCAGGTTTTTATTAGGGATAACGACTTCATAAATGTTGCTTGAGCGTCAAAAATACAGTGGGGGCTTTAGAATTAAAACAAAAACCTTAAACATGTGGTGAATGGATTACTTATATTTAAACAATGTAATTTTTATAGCCAACTATTGCCTTTTCAATTCTTCTAATATTACTTTGTTATTGTGAACCAATACGACGCCATAGTTTTATATCGACCACTGCTGCATTCAATAGCGCTCAAAATTGTGGGCTCAATCCAGGATGCAGAAGATATTGTGCAGGACACCTTTGAAAAATGGCTGTCTATAGATTCCGATTCAATCAATAATACTAAAGCATATCTCATCCGTTCGGTAAGTAACAATGCCATCCAGTTTCTCAATTCATGGAAACAAAAACTATCCGAACAGAGTGATCCATGTGATGAGGTGTGGTTGGAAGATGAACAACAGCGCCACCAGATTTTTCATTTCGATGTGGAAAGCCAGTTGCAGCAGGCATGGGCAGTTTTGCATAAAAAATTAGAACCTGTCGAAAAGTCTGTTTTTGTGATGAGAACAGCATTTAACCTAGAATATGAAGAACTTCAGCACCTATATGACAAAAAGGTGGACCACATAAGGAAGATTTTTTCTAGGGCGCTTCAGAAAATAAAAAGTGAAACGGATAAGATACATTTCGATCATTCCATATCTGAGGCGCCCAGGGTTTTCATAGAAGCATGCCGTACCGGGAAAATCTCAGAAATTGTGGCTGAACTTAAAAAGGATATTTCGGCAAAATTCCCCTCCAAAAAATAATTGCTTTTTGTCACAAAAATGTGATAGCCTGATCTACATAGAAAAGATCAACTGAAATCACTGTATATGGAAGTTATTATTTTGTTTTTTGTGGCGCATTGGTATTTGTCATTATTCTTTCAAACATTCTTTCTGCATCGTTATGCTTCTCACGGAGCCTTCACGATGTCAAAAACCACTGAAAAAATATTTTTCGTACTTACCTGGATATTTCAAGGATCAAACTATCTCAGCCCCTACGGCTATGGTGTAATGCATCGAATGCACCACGCCTTTGCCGATACACCAGATGATCCTCACAGTCCGAAATACGAAGAGAGTATTTTTAAAATGATGTGGAAGACCAAAAGTATCTATTCGGATATTGCTAACGAGAAGCTTGTCCCGGAAAAGCGATTTACCGAAGGGGTTCCACGTTGGGATGCATTCGATAAATTTGCAAGGTCATGGCCGTCAAGAATATTCTGGGGCGCCGTGTATGCCTTTATTTATTACCAGTTTGCCCCGGTTTGGTGGATCTGGCTGCTTTTACCGGTTCAATGGATGTTTTCACCCATTCATGGAGCCATTATTAATTGGTTTGCTCACAAGTATGGGTATAGGAATTTCAAGGTTGGTGATACATCGAGAAACTTCCTTCCATTCGATTTTTTGATGATGGGCGAAAGCTATCATAATAATCATCATAAATATGGCTCACGAGCTAATTTTGGTGGCGTACGATGGCATGAAATTGATCCTACTTATCAGGTCATCAGGCTATTAAACAAGCTAGGCGTCATCAAGATCAAAAAAGATTTTCAAATAAAAATGAATAAAGCGGCCAGGTCAGGCAAAAAAATAGCAGCTTAGTGCATATTTAAAGAATGCACCATTATCGGTGCACTTCTTTTTTATCCCTCGATACATCGCTTATATTTGCTGAAAAAAGATTTGGACGAAAAGCATACCAGGCAAATACGCACAATGTTTCTGAAATGGTGTGGCAGCGAGCCGGAGCAAATGGAGCGCATGCCCGTTTCAGGATCATCAAGAATATATTTCAGATTATCCACCTTAGAAAAATCCGCCGTAGCGGTTTACAATGATGATATAAGGGAAAATGAAGCTTTCATTTCTTACGGCCGTCATTTTAAAGAAAAGCGACTCCCGGTACCTGAAATTTATGGGGTAAGTGACGATAAAGCCACTTACTTACAAGAGGACCTGGGCGATCATACCTTATTTTCTTTCATCAAAGACAATGCTGAAAAAGGCGATTATCCGCCGGAAGCTGTACTTTATTATCAGCGTGTTTTAGAATGGCTGCCCCAATTTCAGATCAATGGCCATCAGGGCCTGGATTATTCAAAGGCGTATCCACGACAGGCTTTTGATGAGCAGTCGATGCGTTGGGACCTCAATTACTTTAAATATTATTTTTTAAAACTCGCCAATATTTCTTTTGATGAGCAAGAGCTGGAAAATGACTATGATACTTTCGTAAAGTTCTTGCTTAATGCGCCTTCTGATTATTTCCTATATCGTGATTTTCAAAGCCGGAATATCATGATTAAAGAAGGCCAGCCTTATTTCATCGATTTCCAGGGTGGCAGAAGAGGCGCTTTGCAATATGATCTGGCTTCACTTTTGTATGACGCTAAAGCTAAAATCCCAAACGACATAAGAAAGATGTTGTTTGATCATTATCTGAACAATTTAAAAGCTATGAAGCATGTGGATGACGACCTGTTCATCCAGTACTATCACGGTTTTGTTTTGATACGCATTATGCAAGCCATGGGCGCCTATGGATTCAGGGGTTTTTATGAAAGAAAAACCCATTTTTTACAAAGTATACCTCCGGCTTTGAACAACCTTAGGTTTTTGTTGGGTGAAATGGACATTCCTATTAAGATACCTCATCTAAATTCTGTTTTAAATGATTTGGTTGATGCCCCCGCACTAAAAAAGTATGTGCGTGGGTTTTACAATAAAAACCCTTTGAATATTGAGCTTATGAGTTTCTCGTATCTCAAAGGATTGCCGGGAGACAAGCATGGAAATGGAGGTGGTTTTCTGTTTGACTGCCGATGTATTCACAACCCGGGGAGATATGAAAGATATAAACATCTCAATGGTCGCGATAATGAAGTTAAGGAATTTCTTAAACAGGATGGTGAGGCGGATGAGTTTCTTAAACATGCCTACTTAATGGTAGAACAAGCTGTGGAAAAGTATCTTGATCGCAATTTTGAGCATTTATTTATCGGATTTGGTTGTACCGGAGGTCAACATAGGTCGGTTTATTGTACTGAAGAAATGAAAAACCATTTAAAAGAAAAATATGGTGACCAGGTACAGATATATTTAAAGCACAGAGAACAGGAAATTGAAGAAAAAATTTAATAAGAAGCTTCTTTTGCAATGAAAGCAATGATTTTTGCTGCTGGTAAAGGCATCCGCCTTAAGCCGGTAACCAACCAAACACCAAAGGCTTTGGTCAAAATTGGTGGCCAGCCTATGCTTTGGTATGTATTAAAACAGATGGAAAGGGCAAATGTGAAGGAAGTGGTGGTCAACGTACATCATCTGGGCCATAAAATTGAGGAGTTTCTTTCTGGACTTGATACGGAAATAAAATGTATAGTGTCAAGGGAATATGACGAGTTGCTTGAAACGGGGGGAGGGCTGAAAAAAGCTGGCCCGTTGCTTAAAACCAGTGAACCATTTTTTATTGCTAATTCCGACATATTGAGTGATCTGGATTTTGTGACATTTAAAAGTGTACATAGTAAGCTTAGACCCCTTGTAACACTTGTAGTAAATGAAAGGGAGAGTACGAGAAAGCTGCTTTTTAATCGCGAGGGAATATTGTGCGGCTGGGCAAATAAATTGACCGGCGAAAAGATTATTTCAAGAAATTCGGATGAGCTGGTTGAGAAAAGCTTTTGTGGAATTCACATTGCGGAGCCGGAATTGCTGGATATGATTACGGAATCGGGTAAATTTTCTATTCTGAAGACTTATCTCAGGTTGGCAGAAAATCATGAGATAAGATACTACGAACAGCCACAACTCAAATGGATAGATATTGGCACACCTGAAAAGCTCGCTGAGGCCGAGGCGATTTTTGGTTAATATTCTAATGTTCAGAAAAATGCTTGAGCAGCTTTCTGTATTTCGATAGTATGTTTGCCTTGGATACAAAACCGATATACTTTCCCTCATTGATCACCGGCAAGTTGAAATGCCCGCTTTTTTGGAATGATTCCACAATTTCTTCTACCGTATCATCAGGCGAAACCCAGTGGTTAGGATAATACATCAGCGACTGGACTTTTGTGACATCATACAGTTCAGGTTTGAAAATAATATAACGGATATTATTAAGATGCACTATGCCATACAATACACCTTCTTTGTCGACTACAGGGAATAAATTACGTTTGGATTCAGAAATAACCTTCACCAGGTCGCGCAACGTGGCATCTTTGTCTACACTTTGAAAATTGGTCTCAATCAATTTATTGAGGTCCAGCATTTTCAAAATCGCCTGATCTTTGTGGTGGGTAAAAAGATGGCCCTTTCTTGCAAGCTGACGTGTATAAACACTGTTTTTTTCGAAATTCTTTATTGTGGTATACGATATTGTGGACACGATCATAAGAGGAATAAAGAGCTCATACCCCCTGGTGAGTTCCGCGATAAGGAATATGGCGGTAAGTGGCGCATGTATTACCCCGGCGATCATTCCAGCCATACCAACAAGGGCAAAATTGGCGTTTTCCAGGTGACGTATATGAAAAAGGTTGGCAATTTGAGCAAATAATAATCCGGCATTGGCTCCAACAAACAACGAAGGCGCGAAAATCCCACCAACTCCGCCGGCACCAAAAGTCGAAGAAGTAGCTACCACCTTAAGCAATACAATGGCCAGGAACATAAAGATGATGGCAAAAGCGTTCTCCTTATATGCATAGAAGAATGTATTATCAAAAAGATAATCATAATTGCCTCTCAGGCTGGCGTTGATTACTTCATAACCTTCACCGTACAATGATGGCAGCAGGAAAATCAACAAGCCGAGTATGATAGAACCGACAATCCATTTCACCCAGATATTTTTTTGCTTGAGATGTGTGAACCAGTGGTCCATTTTGTTGTAAACCCGGGTAAAGTGAAGCGACAATATGCCACAAATGACACCCAAAATGATATAGTATGGAATGTCATCGAACTTGAATTCAGAATGGATCAGGAATTTATATACCGACTGTTGTCCAAGAAAAAAGTAGGATACCAGGGCCGCTGTAACGGAAGAGATCAGCAAGGGAACAAGAGCGGTAAGCGTAAGATCGAGCATTAATACTTCGACTGCAAAAATGACGGCAGCAATAGGCGCTTTGAATATAGCGGCCATGGCTCCCGCAGAACCGCAGGCAATCAACATGATCAATCTTTTATGATCCAGGTGGCTTATTCGACCTATGTTGCTACCAATGGCCGCACCGGTAGATACCGTTGGCCCCTCCAAACCGACACTACCTCCAAAACCAACGGTAAGCGCACTGGTAATAAAACTGATATAAGTATGGTAAAACTTCATCAGGCCGCTTTGCTTGGAGATCGTATACAAAACATTTGGTATACCATGTCCTACGGGCTTCTTGACCACGTATTTTTTAATAATGACCACTATGGCTATGCCAATGGCCGGATAAATAATGTATTGAAAGTTTTCGTATTCAATTGAAAAGCCTTTGGTAAGTAGTTGTTGAATGTAGTGAACCACCCATTTTAAAAATACCGCCGCGAAACCTGTTAAAATGCCAATGATGGTGGCCAGGAAGTTGGTAAACTGTTGGTCACTTATGTGCTTTCGGCGCCAGATCAGAAATCTTGTAAGTGGCGGTAAGCGCTTTAAATCCATTCGTTACACGCAAAAATTCAGGTGAAGAATATTTTCAAAAATCCTTTATTTCACCTAGAAATCAAAACGTTTCGCCAAATCACTTAATTAAAATTAAAACCATTAAGTAAATGTTATCAATGACAATTAGGGCCTCAAATCTTACATGCTTCAAATGTTGGGAAAATAAAAGTTTTTATTAGAAGTTGAATTCTTTTATTAAATCATCCATTTGAATTTTGTTAAGAAATAATCATTTGATATGCTATATGACGGTGGTTCATGACCCTTTGATCGAGCAGTGAACCGGATAGTTCGGTTTTTTATGCCAAAAAGCAATTCACGGCTCAAAATATTTCGAATGTATTTGGGCTTCACTTTGAAAAAGGTTCGATCCCCGACCCTGTTCGTCTCGATTCTATCAGAAATGCTAAATTGATTTACATTTCGGGTGGTGACCAAAACAGGTTTATGGAAACTGTGAAGGGCACTGAAATAGAAAAGGCTATTTCAGAGGCTTATAAAAGTAGTGTTTTAATAGCCGGTACTAGCGCCGGCGCGGCAGTCATGAGTAAAATGATGATTACCGGCAATGAATTGAAGCATCCTCCTGTTTTCCTCGGTCAA
>DNTA01000021.1 GCA_003500135.1 Cytophagales bacterium
CCAGTCTTTGGCAATCCAAAAACATCTACAGTCTTTTAAAAACACTTGGGCAAAAGGATGAATTGAATGATGATGAGATCCTTTACTTCAAACAAATGATGTCGGAATTATCTTTTGTTGAAGTTGAACCAGAATATAGATATAAAGAAAAAGAAGTATTTGGAATTGGAAAAGCAATAGAGAACTCGTATTTTGTAGAGAAATATTTACTCTGCTCAAATTTTTGTTCTTCGGTAGAAGTTCCCCTTCGTCCACCCTGTTTAACCCACATTGCGTAAAAAAACTGAGAAAAAAAGAAAAAACTGTTGATAACCTTGTAATTTATCAACAATTTAAGCTGTTTGATTTTGTACTGTCTTCTATATCAGCCACATGAGTTTTTAGCATTTTCATAAACCCGAATGTAGACCTACCTGATGGCTTGATTTGCAAAGAGTTAAGGCGTAATTTTGGAATATGTTTGTCAAGCCATTAGTCAAATATAACAAAACCACCAAAGAGCGGTACAATATCTATCAGCTTTGTGAAAGCTATCGCCTTGATGGCAGGGTAAGGCACCGTACTATTATTGGTTTGGGAAAGCTTGATGGACTGCAAACCGAGGAGCAAAAAAAACTTTTGGGCAAACGTATAGAAGGTTTACTTACCAACCAGTCAAAACGCTTACAATTACAACCTTTGGATGAGGAAGTTGAGAGACTTGCCCATTATTATTATGGAGAAATAAAAAAGAAGCAACGCTATGATATAGACCAAGGCATTAAAGATTGGCAAACAGTAGATTTATCGACAGTAAAAAATAAAGATGTCCATGAAATAGGCGCAGAATGGCTTTGTAAGCAAGCTTTTGACCAGCTGGACATTGGAGGGTTCTTGCGAAAAAAGGAATGGACGGAAGAAAATATTTCACTGGCGGCAACCCATATAATAAGCAGGACTGTGCACCCTGTATCAGAACTTAAAACAGTATCGTTTATAAAAGAAAATTCAGCTATTTGTGAGATAACCGGCTACCAAAAAGATAAAATAACAAAAGATAAGTTGTACAAAATATCGCATAGTTTATACGCTGTAAAAGATGAGCTGGAGAGCTATTTGTCAAAACGCACCAATGAATTATTTGACATAGAGGATAAGCTAATCATTTATGATTTGACCAATACCTATTTTGAAGGCCAGATGAGAAATAGCAAGCTGGCTAAATTTGGCAGGAGCAAAGAAATGCGTAAAGATGCCAGGTTGATTGTTTTGGGCATAGTCATAAACAGGGAAGGTTTTTTGAAACACTCCTGCATCTTTGAAGGTAATACAGCTGACAGTAAAACATTGGTTACAGTAGTTGATGGCCTAAGCAGCCAGACTTCATTTACCAACAGAAAGCCAACAGTTGTAATAGATGCAGGGATCGCAACAGATGAAAATTTAAAAATGCTCAAAAAGAAGCATTATGATTATATGTGCGTGTCACGTTCTAGCCTCAAAGAATATTATGCCGATACAAATAGTGTGCCCGTAGCAATAAAAGACAAAAGGGAACAGCCCATAGAATTAATGAAAGTAAAGACCGATAAACAAGATGGTGATAATTATTTATGGGTCAAAAGTAAAGCAAAAGCCTTCAAAGAAAACAGCATGAATGGTTTGCTGTCCCAGCGTTTTGAGGAAGGCATACAAGCCATTGACCAAGGGATAAATAAAAAAGGGGGCACTAAAAAGCTTGAGAAGGTACATCAAAGGATCGGGCGCTTAAAGCAAAAGTATCCTTCAGTACATAAGTATTATCACATCAATGTTAGTGATGATGGCAAAGGAACTGCTACAAACATAGCATGTGAACATAAGAAAGGGGAAGACCCTGATAAAAAAGCAGGGATATATTTTTTAAGGACAACCCTGGATGAAAATAATGAGAAAACATTGTGGGACATTTACAATGTAATCAGGGAAATTGAATATACATTTAGGGTATTAAAAACTGACTTGGACTTACGTCCAATTTACCATAAAACAGATAAAGCCGCAATGGCCCACTTGCATCTTGGCCTTCTCGCTTATTGGCTTGTGGCAACTATCAGGTACCAATTAAAACAAAAAGGTTACAAGAAAGATTGGAAGGAAATTGTCCGCATTATGAACACTCAAAAATGTGTTACCACATCTTTCAAAAACATAAAAGATGAAACAATATCCATTCGCCAGTGTACTGAACCTACTCAAAAAACCAAGCAAATATATGATTTGGTCAATTATAAATATGCCCCCTTTTACAGAAAAAAATCTGTAGTACTACCTGCGGAAATTTCAAAATTTGATTCGTCTTAATATCAGGAAATTACAAATCGGTTCCTGCAATGTGGGTTAACAACTGAAATATGTACATCTACCTGTTCTGCAGCTAAAAATATTTCGACCATAACTCATATATTTATTGAACATGGCATATGGAAATCATGTGAGTATAAGCATCTAAAGCTAAAAGAAAATTATTATCTCCCTAATTCAAAGCAATCAGGGTATATTATTCAAGCTATTGATTGTGTAGATTGGGATGACTTTTACACAAAATATCGCACAAAAGTGATTGACAGAACTCAATGCTTGAAAATAGCAGAGATAATTGCTGTTGTAAATGGATGGGAATGCTTGGGATTAAAACAGGAT
>DNTA01000004.1 GCA_003500135.1 Cytophagales bacterium
TTAAATAACAATATTTGCATTTAACTTGATTATTGCAATAATAAGTGGCGGTATTAGCTCTAAAATAGTGGAAAATACAGCATGTCGGCTTTACGTAATTTAATGATCAGAAAACACCTGAAAACCTGAAAAATTATATCTTTATTCGTAAAAGTTGTAAAATTTTATTTTGCTATTATATTTTTTACCCAACTACTATGACTTTTACCGGCTTGCAGGAGTTGATTGATGCCCTTGAACAACCTTCCATTATTTGCGATAAACAGGCTAACATAATATGTTATAATAAAGCCTGCAACAAACGATTTCAGTTATCTGACATGGGTTTAAGCCTTTTGGATAATACATCTTTGAAGTCATTGCGCCGGCAAATAAAAATCACAACAAGCGACGATAGTTCCTTTGATATAGAATTGAAAATATCAAACGAGCCTGATTCCTTCTGTTGGACAGGGCGAATGGTTAAAAGTTACGAGCTATTTCTTCTTCAAATCAAAGAACCAGAGGAAGAAAAATTTTGGAAGTATAAAACATTGGCCGAAAATGCCTACGACTTAAATATTATGTTTAAGGGCGATAAAGTTTTGTATGTGAGTCCGTCGCTTTATGATTTTACGGGTTATTTCGAAAATGAGGTGCCTAACATGCCAAGTTGGTTTGAGCATGTCCACCACGAAGACAAATCCAATTTGCTGAGTGAGCTAAAAAATGATCAGCAACAATCACTACCATTTAGTTTTTTCACCTTTCGGTTTCAACATAAAAAAGGGCATTATATATGGCTAGAAGTAAAGATAAAGCATGAAATAGAGCACGATGGATCGGTGGTACATATTTTAACGGCTAAGGACGTGACTAAACCAAAAGCCGCCGAAAGTGAACTAGCCCAGCAAAAAGTATTTATTGAAGAATTATTAGACTCCATACCCAATCTCATATTTGTAAAAGACGGAAATGACAGGGTGATTTATTGTAATAAGGCCGTAGAGCGAATTTGCGGTATCAACCGGGACTTGCTTACCGGCTCTACCGGTCCTTTCATGCAAATAGTTTATCCTAACGCCAGTACATATGCCACAATTGAAAATAAAGTGATTAATGAGGGACAGGAGATTCTTATTGAAGAAAAGATCATAGACCATCAAAAGGAAGAACACTATTTTCAAACGATCAAAAAGCCACTGGTTTGCAGCGATGGCCATGTTCACATACTCAGTGTATCTACCAATATTAACAGAATAAAATTGTATCAGAAAGAAAGTGAGAGGGCAATGCAGGAGAAAAACCAACTTTTTTCCGTAATGAGCCACGAAGTGCGCACTCCGATAAATGCCATTACCGGACTCACTGATGTTCTGTTAAAAAGGGAGCCGAGACAGGATCAAAAAGATATATTGGCTACTTTAAAATATGCCGCCAATAATCTACATGCATTGGCCAACGATGTACTTGATTTTCAGAAAATTGATTCCGGTTCTTTACAGCTTCAGCAAGAAGAGTTTAGCCTGAAAGCGCTACTCGGTAACATAAAGAAGAGTTACGATGCGGTTTTGCAAAATGAAGAACTGAATTTTATTCTTGAACAGGATGGCGGGCTTCCTGAGTTGATAGTGGGTGATGAAATAAAAATATCTCAGATCCTGAATAACCTGATCAATAATGCGATAAAGTTTACCCAAAAGGGAGAAGTGAAGTTATGGGCAGGTTTTGAAAACAAAATGAACTCAGAATTTCAAAGATTGATCTTCCAGCTTTCAGACACAGGTATTGGCATACCTGAAGACGAGCTAAAAAATGTTTTTAAGCCTTTTCAGCTGGTTGGGGCCAATAAGGGGAATAAATTTGGCGGCACTGGCCTTGGGTTAAGTATTGTGCAAAAGCTGGTAGAGGCCCATAAAGGTAAAATTGAAATTTACAGTAAAGTAGGCGAAGGCACTACTTTCAAATTCTATATCGAGGTTAAGAAGTCTGAAAGCTTTGCCAATATTGGTTCAATAAGTACTCAAAACCAGCCCCAGCCAAAATTAAACATTAGTGTCCTTTATGTTGAAGATGTAACCACCAACCAATATCTAATTGAAGAGGTGTTACAGGATTGGGGCGTAAATATTGTGATTGCTTCCGATGGATTTGAAGCCATTAATAAAGTTCAGGACCAGGCATTTGACGTCATTTTAATGGATTTGCAAATGCCGGGCATTGATGGTTTTGAAACAACCAGGCAAATTCAAAGGATTAATGGAGGACAATATATGAACATTCCCATCATCGCCCTTTCTGCGGGTGAAGACGAAAACCTCCACCAAAAAGTTAAATCTGCCGGTATGCAAAACCTGCTTTCCAAGCCTATCAATATTAACACATTGTACAAAACATTGGCGGAAACAAAAGGAACAACCCGGGAGGCCGGCGCCCAGGAAAAGGAAATACTTATTTCCGACGATGATATTGAATCATTGTTGAATTTTAACAATACGGATAAAATATTTTCAGACAACCGGATCAAATACAAGGAGTATTTAAATAAGATCGTGGATGAGTTTGATTATTTCAAACATGAAATGATCCATGCAATACACCAAAAAGACCTCGACCAGGTCCGCAGGGTCAATCATAAAATGAAAAGTACCGTCACCACACATGAGATGTCTGAACTAGAGCGATATATTGAAACCCTGAAGAAAAAAGTTGCCAATTCTGATGAAGACTATAGCCCTTCCATCGAAGAAAAAAGGTTTTTAAAAAGAATTGAAATGGTAAAAGAACAATTACTGGAAAAAATCGGGTCGCTGAAATGGCATTAATGAATTATATGTCCAAATACATGTGATAGTGCATTATGTCGCACTCACTGAAGGGCTCCCCTATCTTTTTAAAATTAAATTTTTCGTACAGCGCTACCGCCCCCAATTGCGAATGCAAATACAAATGTTTAGGTCCGTTATGACCATCGTTTTTTATATCATCAAGTACTTTTTTGACTAACAGTGTTCCAATTTTCTTGCCCCTGTATGACTTCAACACGGCAAAGCGTTCAAGTTTGTAACCTTTATCTGTAACCCTCCACCGGCATGCGCCCACAGGTACATTATTAAAAAATGCCATATAATGCCGGCAATCGGATTCGTATTCATCTATTTCGTCTTCCAGTGGCACTTTTTGCTCTACTACAAAAACCTGCCTGCGTACACTCTGTGCTTCTTTAAGCTGGAGTTCACTATGAACCTCAACTACTTCTACACTCATGAATTTTCCTTTTTAGCGTATGCTTTTATAATATCTTTTACCACTCTGTGTCTCACTACATCCTTTTCATCCAATGTTATCATAGATATACCTTCCACATCTTTGAGTGTTGCCATAGCATCTTTTATACCTGACTTTTGGTTATGCGGGAGGTCAATTTGAGTATGATCGCCGTTTATGATCAACTTGGAGTTGGGCCCGAGCCTGGTCAAAAACATTTTAATTTGCATTGGCGTGGTGTTTTGGGCCTCGTCAAGCAAGATAAATGCATTGCTCAGGGTACGGCCACGCATATAGGCCAAAGGCGCTATTTCTATTACCCCGTTTTCCATGAGGTACTTCAATTTTTCACCAGGGATCATGTCGTGTAAAGCATCGTAAATCGGCCTTAGGTATGGGTCAATTTTTTCCTTCAGGTCGCCAGGTAAGAACCCGAGGTTTTCACCGGCTTCAACAGCAGGACGCGTGATAATGATTTTTCGTATTTCTTTGTTTTTAAGAGCCTTGACAGCCAGCGCGACGGAAACATATGTTTTTCCCGTACCTGCGGGGCCAAGGGCAAACACGACATCATTCTTATTGACCGCTTCAACCAGACGGATCTGATTGACTGTTTTTGCCCGAATGGCAGAACCCTTCGTGCCAAAAATTAAAACATTTTCCTTGTCTACATCTACCACAGGATCTTCCTGCTCGATATACAGACGAACATTATCATTGGTGATTTTCCCGTATTTATGATAATGGCTTACCAGTGAATTTAGTATATCATTGATCTTAATAATTTCAGTGCCTGATCCTTTGATGCGAATCTCATTGCCACGTGATACTATTCTCGTTTTGGGAAAGGCTGAAGCTACTTCCTTAATATTACTATTGTCAACTCCTAAAAAATCGACAAGTGAAATGTTCTCGAGCGTAATTATTTTTTCTACCAAATGCTTTTTTTTATTAGTACTCTACTTATTCCCTTACGTCAAAAAAATATTTAGTTTTGCGAAGACAAAAATAATATAAATATTCTAAATTTCTTTTTCAATTTATGGCCATTATCACCTTTACATCAGATTTCGGACCCAGAGATCACTATGTCGCTTCGGTGAAGGCCAAAATGCTCAGCATCAACCCCAGTCTGAATATCGTAGATATCAGCCATGAAATAGAACCTTGTAATATACCACATGCTTTTTTTGTGCTACGTAGTTGTTTCCGGGACTTCCCCAAAGGTACTGTCCATTTAGTCGCGGTAGATGCTGTTGGGCGAAAAGGCAGTAAATTCGTGGCCCTACAACTGGAAGACCACTATTTCCTGGGCAATGACAATGGCCTATTTAGTTTGATCAGCGAAAAAGAACCCAGCATGATCGCAGAAATTGCCGTTATGGATGAGCAAAGTATTCGATTTCCCACAAAAGAAGTGTTAGGTAAAGCTGCTGCTCATTTGGCCAGCGGATCGGGGTTACAGGATATCGGTAAATATACTGATGCAATTGAAAGAAAAATGAATCGCACTCCGCGTGCATCGAAACAACAAATTTCCGGTCATGTGATCCACATAGATCACTATGGCAATTTAATCACCAATATCGAAGAAAAGGTCTTCAATATTTTACATAAAAACGCGCGGTATACAGTTACTTTTGGCCGTGAACAACATGATGGCCTTCATAAAAGCTTAAATGAAGTGGAGGGCGGAGAGTGTTATGTCATGTTCAACAGCCTCGGTCTGCTGGAGATAGGTATTAATAAAGGAAACGCGTGTGAACTATTAGGCCTTCATTACGACAGCCCGGTTAATATCTATTTTCAACGCAATGGATAAAATAATATGCTGATAAGAATTGTAAGAATGACTTTTATCCCTGAGAAGACCCATGACTTTCTGCAAATGTTTGATAGTATAAAAAGTAAAATCCGAAATTTTGAAGGATGCCAAAGGCTTGTTCTAATGCGGGATTATGATCACTCCCATATTTTTGCTACCTACAGTGTTTGGGACACAGCCGATCATCTGGAAGCCTACCGAAAGTCTGAGCTTTTCAGCGATACCTGGCGACAAACTAAGAAGTGGTTTAATGGCAAACCCATCGCCTATTCATTTCGGGAAGAAATGATCGTATAGAATACTAAAGAAAAAATTCTTTGGCATATTAGATTTCTTTTCTAAGTTTGCACTCCATTTCGCGGGCATATCCTGCTTAGAGCCAAAGTGGCGGAACTGGTAGACGCGCACGACTCAAAATCGTGTTCCTTCGGGAGTGAGGGTTCGAGTCCCTCCTTTGGTACAAAAAACAAGGCCTCTTAAAATAAAAGAGGCCTTTTCTCTATACACTACTTACCTCCAAGCATTAAAAGATCATTAGCCACTACTTCTGTGATATACTTGGTTTCACCATTTCCGTTTTCATACGAACGGTGTACGAGTTTGCCATCTATGGCTACTTCCCTGCCTTTCTTGAGATACTTTTCGGCAATTTCTGCCAGGCCTCCCCAGCATACCACCTGATGCCATTGCGTATCTTCAATTTTATTGCCCTTCTGATCGCGATATGATTCGGTAGTTGCGATATTTACACGCGCCATCTTTTTGCCCGATTCAAGCGTTTTTACCTCCGGGTCCATTCCTAATCTTCCAATTAATTGTACTTTGTTTCTCATTGATTGCATGACATTATTGTTTTTAGTGAAACATAATTGATGAGACAAATATCAGCGGACATGCAAATATGAGTCGTTAAGTAAACGTTTACTTACGAAAGTATACGTTTGTAAACGTTTACAAACGAAAAATAAAAAGCATTAACTGATTGAAGAGTTGATACTTACAGGATGAACACATTAAAAAAAGCTAATCATGAAATATTTAAAAACCATTTTAACATCTCTCTCTATTGTATTTATAATTAGTTCGTGTGACAATGAACAAATACAGGCACGAAATAGAAAAAGAGTTTTTACAATTTCCAAATAGCCAGTAAATACAGGTGATTGAGTAGACAGCTGGCTGACTAAAGTCTGCCAGCGCGTCTCTCACACCACAAGGCGTACATTGCACAGTTGCGGGATACAGCGGTTAGTTGTTATAGCTCCGACCTGATCTGACTGTTATTACTGGATATCCTGAAATTTCATCATATTAAGGAATGAAAGCCAACAGTGCTCTGTTAATTTCTTGATTGTACTTTACAAAGCTTTTGGTTTTCCTGATTTATTTTGTCACCAGTACCCAATCATCCTGGTTTTGATTGACCATTTGGTTATTTCAGTCGGGCCATGCCAGTGATTTCGGTCAAATTGTGCCTGGCATTTTTCATCACAGTTTTTTTAATAATTAAATCCAAAAGCC